>CAZQAX010000066.1:0-1500 GCA_964591475.1 uncultured Candidatus Saccharibacteria bacterium | reverse complement strand
CAATTAGTAACTGGACGTTCAAAGGAAAACCTTTTGAGGTTAACATTGCAAAAACTGCACGAGATAATGGTATTAGTATTGAAAAATTAAATACAAACGATTCAGATAATATTTTAATACCATTTAATTCAACACATAAATTTTCAGTCTCTCGTGATGAAAAATCTTTAATTATTATGGGGGCGCCTGATGTACTACTTTCTAGGTCAAATATAAGCAACGAGGACTTTGCAAAAATAGAGTCTAATATCTTAAAATTTAGCGCCGAAGGCAAAAGACTGATTGCTTTGGCTAGAATGGATTTTACTGAAAATGATAGTTTGTCAGTCGATGGTGTACGAGACATTTCATTTGTCGGTATTTTGGCATTTCATGACCCCGTGCGTAGTAATGTACCCGAAGCGATTAAAAAAATTGAATCATTTGGTATTAAAATAATCATGATTACAGGTGATTTAAAAGGCACCGCCATGGCAGTTGCTAGGGATATCGGCTGGAATATAAGTGATGAACAAGTTATTACAGGGCTTGAAATACAAACTTTGTCAGATTCTGATTTGTTAAAAATTATCCCCGACAAAAAAATATTTGCCCGAGTAACTCCCGAAGATAAATTACGTATTGGCAAACTATACCAACAGCTAGGTGAAATAGTGGCAATGACTGGCGATGGTGTTAATGATTCGCCAGCTCTCAAGGCTATGGATATAGGTATAGCGTTAGGTTCAGGTAGTGATGTCGCAAAAAGCACAGCAGACCTGGTATTACTTGATGATAATTTTGAAATAATTGCCACAGCTGTTCAAGAAGGGCGTAGGACTTTGACAAACGTTCGAAAAACTTTCGTTTACCTTATGTCAAATTCGCTTGATGAGGTGTTTGTCATAGGCGGTAGTTTGTTGGTTGGTATCGCATTACCATTAAATGCTTTGCAAATCATATGGGTTAATTTATTTACTGGTAGTTTGCCGGCACTTGCTTTTGCATATGACGAAAATTTTGATCACAAACTTTCAAAAACTAAAACATTAAAATCAATTTTTACCAAGCAGGTTAATTTTCTAACGTTTGGTATTGGCGTTATATCTTCACTTCTTTTGTTTGTAATGTATTATGGGCTTATTCAAAAGGGGGTTGAAGTAGGTGTTGCGCGCTCGGTATTTTTTGTGTGTTTTGCGTCTTATATTTTAGCGGTTTCATTTTCGTTTAGAAGTTTACACAAGTCACTTTTTTCATACCCAGTTTTTTCAAACAAGAAACTTAATCAAAGCATAATTATTGCTGTAGTTATATTAATTGCGACCATGGCTATACCATCATTGCGCGAACTTTTTGACCTGGCACCTATGCCATTAGTTTGGGTGTGGTTTGTTATTGCTTGGCTGCTATTTAATGTTGCACTTGTTGAATTTGCTAAATATTTATTTAGAAAAAGTTATGTTTAGATAAATAAAAAACCTTCTTTGTTGAAGGTTTTTTATTTACTCTCTATTTATCTAG
>CAZQAX010000065.1:0-1627 GCA_964591475.1 uncultured Candidatus Saccharibacteria bacterium | reverse complement strand
GCGAAATCAAAGCACTACGACGAACCCCTCCTGAAACAACACATTCACCAATTTTACAAATGATATCATGCACATCAAGGTTAGTTAAGCGACGACCTTGGCGACGTATAATACGTTCGCGAGTAAATTGCAATAGGTCAATTAGTGGTTGTGGACCTGATGATTTGCCACCCATAGTTTTAAGACGGGCACCAGCTGGGCGCAATTCGCTAAAATCAAATTCGATATCATCACCTTCAAACCAAGTCTTCATACCCAACACCAACGCATCGGCCCAACCCTCTTTTGAATCATGGACAACATTCTTGACTGGCTTTTTACCATTCTGCATTTTAATTTGAGGAAGTTTTTGTACGTTCTGGCTTTCAGCTGAAAAACCAACACCGGTACCACACATTGAAATGTAAACTATCTCGCCAAAGTCTTGAAATTTTTCAGGCGCAATGAATGAACAATTATATGCACAAACATTTGTTTTACGCGCAGGTACACCTGCAAATTGTAGTAGTCGCATTGAAGGCATAGCTTCTTGTTTTAGAATCGCTTCGCGAATTTCGGCATATTCAGTCTTAGTCAGTTTATTACCAACGTTTTCATTCATAAAAGCCATGTAGCGATCGACTGTTTCGATCCAAGTTTCGCGACGGTCTAGTTCTTCGA
Organism: uncultured Candidatus Saccharibacteria bacterium; assembly: GCA_964591475.1. Taxonomy (GTDB): domain Bacteria; phylum Patescibacteriota; class Minisyncoccia; order Phycocordibacterales; family UBA9973; genus MFUC01. Next base: position 967 of record CAZQAX010000065.1, on the reverse strand, counting down.
TCCAGCGAGAATATGAACGGTAATAAACCAATTCGCCCAACGGATTACGAAAATATTGCTTTGAGTCGTTAACAAGTTTACGAAGATCATCAGGTACTACAACACCCTCTTCACGTAATTCATTACGTTTTTGACGGTAGATAATATAAGATTTAGCAGTTTCAAGGTAATCTAGGCGCATTAATTCGTTTTCAACTGTGTCTTGAATCATCTCAACAGTTGGTACAAACTTTGCCCCTTTTTCGCCTGCAACTTTTTCAAGCTGTTGTATTTTTAACAGTTCAGAAAAAACGGCTTCGGCCACCTTGATAGCCTCGTCTTCTCCACCCTCTTTGGTGTCTGAAAACGCTTTATAAACCGCATTTGAAATGCGATGAATATCAAATTCAATAACCTCGCCCCGACGATTTCGAATCTCAGGGATTTTTGCAAGCTCGCGCTTGCCGATAGCAACCTTTTTTGTCATACGCTTGTATTTTATTAACTGATAACCTTGTTAGATACTCATTGTACTAAATTTTAAGGCTTTCATTACTGTGGATTTGGCCTAAAAAAGCATCAGGTCACTATTTGGTTTGGCATGTAAAGCGGGCTGAATTTTTAGGCTTATTTTAAATGGCCTTACAGTTTAGTTGCGCAGTTGTACCAAAATCTAAATTAAGCATTTCTGCATTACCTGCCCCAATTTCAAGCACGTACAAGGCATTTTGTTTTGGGTAAAAAACGTTTGGGTACGAACTAGGTGTGGCATTTTTGGCCATGCCAACTATTTTTAAATCACTATCGAACCAAATTATATCTATTGCATAGTTCATGTCTTTCATCCAAAATCCGTACATACTAGGCGTATCAAAAACAAAAAGCTTACCCGTATTTTGCGCAAGCGGTGGCGTACCCGAAAGGCCCTGCTGTCGCTCGGCCTCGGTTTTAGCAATGGTTAAATCAAAGCGTTGATTGTTTAAGGTTA
>CAZQAX010000064.1:0-1799 GCA_964591475.1 uncultured Candidatus Saccharibacteria bacterium | reverse complement strand
AACTGAACCAAAAATATATTTATATTTTAGTAATACTGAAAAATTATCAATACCAAAACGATAAAATACATAATGCACTAAAAACAGTAAAATTTGGGCTGTGCCCACAACCGCTATAAATCCTTTCATATCAAAACATTATACTACAAAACCCCAATATTGTTACCTGCAACATAACCAGTTGTCCAACATAACTGCAACGAGAACCCACCCGACGGTCGGTTTATATGCAATAGATCGCCAGTTATAAATAAATTTTTAACCTTTAACGAGCGCATTGTACGCATATCAATTTCGTTTAATGGTACCCCGCCGTCAGCAATAACAGCCCTGTCAAAGCCCATTAGGCCCTCAATTGTCATAGGCAGTGCCTTTAATGTATTAACAATGTATTTACGTTCATCGCGAGTTATTGAATGCACCTTTTTATCAATATCGATTTTTTCGGCTAGTAGTAACAAGATACCTTTTTGCGTACCTTCTGGTACGAATTCAGCCACAATGTTTTTAAATAATTTATTTTTATTGTTATCAAAAATAGTAACCAATTTGCGATCAAGCGCACCCAGGTCAGTATCAGGGTAAGCGTCAATTTTGGCCGTAACATTACCCGAGTGTAATAAATCAGCCACCTGGGTTGCACTATTTAAAATTAATGGACCCGATAGACCAAAGTGAGTAAATAACACCTTACCTGTTTTTGAGAAAGACTTTTTTTGTACGCCCTCACTATTTTCAACAAAAAAAGTTATTTTCATAAATGATAACGATACGCCAGCCAGTACGTGAACCCAAGTTTCAGGTACCGATAATGGCACAATTGAAGGCGTGGGCGCTGCAACAGTATGGCCCAGGTCACTTAACCACTTGAAACCATCCCCCGTTGAGCCAGTTTCAGGGTGCGACAAACTGCCTGTGGCTAAAACATATTCATTAGCCCTGTAAGTATTTTTGCCGCAATCGACACTAACAATTACCCCATCACCATGGTTTATTTTTGTAACCGGCGAATTAGTGACAATTTTAACATTGTCATTTGTTACGTATCGTTCCATTACCTTGTAAACGTCTTCGGCTTTTTCAGTATGTGGAAATGCGCGCTGGCGCGCCTGTATAACCAGTGGTAAACCACGGTCTTCAAAAAATTTAAAGGTGTCTTTGGCGCTGAATTGATCGAAAATAGAATATAAAAATTTCTCGTTTTTACCATAAATACTTAAAAATTTGCGAATATCCATTTCGCCATTGGTGACATTCGAACGGCCGCCCCCACCAATACGAATCTTTTCGCCCATTCTTTTATTTTTCTCGATTAAGAGTACTTTTTTACCCAACTCACTGGCACGACCGGCAACCATCATACCTGATGCGCCACCGCCAATAACGATAACATCATACACTATGTCGTTTGAGTTATTTGATTCGGCTTTCGATTTCATTTAATTTTTGAGTTAAAATATCTAGTTTACTTGAAAGTTCGTTTAAAGTTATTTCTTCTTTGATTACCTCCTTCTCAAACTTGGCAACCTCCCTCTCACTCTTTTTCTCAAGACTAATTTCGCTTTTAACATTTTTAATGATTATTGCATTACCTACAAAAGTTTGTATAAACAAACCAATACCACCCAATATTAAAATACCTACAACAACCGATGTAAAAGGGTTTAACCTGTAAATGTCGGCAATCTCCCAAGTACCTCGCCAAAACAATATAACACCCACACCAGCCAAAAATGCATGTATAAATGGGAATTGTTCAAAGTATTTGCGGGCCCTCTCTTCAATATTCAAAAATATGT
>CAZQAX010000063.1:0-1839 GCA_964591475.1 uncultured Candidatus Saccharibacteria bacterium | reverse complement strand
TTTGGAAAGCAATAACTGCTCTCTTTGTTGCTGGACCAAATGTTGAAGTCTCGTAGCCCTTTGAACCAGGACCAGTTGAAGCAACCATAGTCTCAGCTGAACAGTTGTTAAGGAATTGTTGCAATTCTTTAACTTGTGCCCCCTTTGAACCTAATGAAAGGTTTGAAGTAATAGCAGCTGATGCAACTGTTGAAACAGTTAGAGCAAGAGCAAATGCAATACTAGCAAAAGCTTTCAAAGTTTTTGAGTTTGTACTCATAATTAACTTTAAATTTAAAATTACTTATATTAATAGTCATCGATAGATTGACTATATATAAGGTGATGTATTTATGTAGTTTTCGACAAACTAATACATCGTGTTATCTGCCGTGTCGACATGGCCGATACACGGAAGATTCGTGACAAATAATGAGGAATTCAACCTATCGGCATCATAGGTTTAGAATTCTATTAAATTATCAACGAACTTTCCATATCGAACTGCTGCACATAATCGATAGCCTATGCACTAACAGTACTGCCATTGTACCACAACCGGGGCCCGAATCAAAATGATCTGTGGACTAGTTGTGGATACCGAATAGTCGCGCCTTTTGTAAGCAAAATCTATAGTCGACCATTCAATATATATGACGCAATATAAAGGGTTTAATTACAGACCCTTCGACCCAGGTGTTTCCCCTCCCCTGCCGGATATGTATACCTACAAGAACAAAGAAACTTGCCTATTTAATCATATAACGGCTCCAACGTTTGTCGCCGATTTTTTTAAGGACACCTTTGGCTACTAGGGCTGAAAGTTCGCGCTGCAACGTCTTCTCAGAAATGTCCTTTATCTTGCCCATTATGTCCTTTATCATGACACCATCGGTTTGACCATCTATCCTTTTTTCAGTAATGAAATTTAGGATCAAGTCTTTACGATTTTGTCTTTTATCGGTGTTTGAAATATAAGTTTTTGGTTTTTGAATATTCGATGAATGGGTCGTTATTGAGGTCTGTTTTCTATCAGACATATTTGAAATATTGTGTCCTTTTGAAATGTCCTTTTGAGAAATATTTTGACCGTGGTTATGGTTATGATTTTCAGTTTTAGTAATCTCAGTTTTTAGTTCATTGATTTTATTTTCGGTCTTTTTATTTTCCTGAGGGTCAACTAATAAATCACTAAAAAATGAATCTGGGATTTCAATATGGGCCCCATCGTTTTGCATAACCGTTATGTTTGTAGCACTGTTTATTATGTCAAAAAGGGCATGCAGTTCTTTGGCTAAAATATCAACATTCATGCGCGATACGGCTCCAACCGAATAACCAATATGTAAATAATCTAGTAATGTGTCTATTTGATTTTTTGACTCGATTAAAAACTGACTTTTATAAACTGGAGTTAAGGTGCGAATTTTTTGAGCAGTATCTAGCAAGTTTAGGGCGGTTTCAATTGTACGTTCGCGCACCATATTTGTATTATGAACGTCTTCATTAACGGACATTATTAATATAGTTGCTGAAACTATATTTTTTGTCTTATTGATTACTTTTTTGTTACTTTCAGTATTAGACATGTCCTTTATGTTTATTAGTGTTTCGAAAAATTGAATTTGTAATGTGTCCATTATACTCCCTGCTTTCGTTTTGTAAAGTTTTTAAAAAATGTCTTTTAAATTACCTTCAAAGTAGTTTTTCCCTTTATTTTTTATGGGTTATTTGCGATAATGGTTATACAATGGCTGACAAAATCACTAACAAAAAAGATCAAACAAAAGGCGGCAAAGACTCTGATACAGACCAAACAAATGGCCAAAAAGGTCACGTAGGCAGACCACCAAACAACCC
>CAZQAX010000062.1:0-1955 GCA_964591475.1 uncultured Candidatus Saccharibacteria bacterium | reverse complement strand
GGCTTTTTATATAACCGTGTTAGTTGACTTTAGGCTGAGCCTCTGTAAACTTATATTTAGGAGGACATAAAAAATGCAAAAAATAGTAAAAATTCTAGGCTTAAAAACCTTTGGTTTGGCCCTGTTGATTTTTGCTGTTTTAGGTATTAATCAATATGGGGGCGGGGGTGTAGTTGTTATCAATAGTAACGATTCGCTTGTTAAAAAATTATCTCGCGACAGTGTTGTTGCTGACAGTCTGCTTCGTGATAGTTTATACAGCGATAGTTTGTTAAATAGTTGCACATTGTTTGGTATCGACGTTTCGCACTACCAGGGTCGTATCAATTGGCACAAACTTGCATTAAATGAAAACAGTATTTGTTTTGTTATTGCTCGGGCTACAATGGGTAACGATCGTCGCGATGTTCAATTCAGACGCAATTTTGATAGCGCTAAAAAATGCTTTATTGTTGGGGCGTATCATTATTACGATCCAAACCAAACTTCAACTAACCAAGCACTGCATTATTTGCGTGTGGCTAAATTGGGGCCGGGCAATTTGCGCCCAATACTTGATATTGAACAAAAAAGCAAAACTCAATCAATGGCTAGCTTGCGTAAAGGTTTAAAAAATTGGTTAAACATCGTCGAAAAAAAATACGGTGTCAAACCAATTCTTTATTCAAACATCAAGTTTTACAACGACAACCTAAAAGGCTATTTTGACGAATATCCTTTATGGATAGCCGCTTATAGCCCTGAACGTTACAATGACACAGCCTTTCATGCCGGTATTCATATGCATCAGTATTCAGCAAATGTAAGGGTTTCAGGGGTTAGTTGCTCCGTTGATGGCAACAATTTGCCTCAAAAGAAATTGGCAAAAGTTATTCTAAGGTAAAGCCACCGCGCAATTGGTGGCTTTTTTATGGTAAAATATATTGTATATGAAGAATATTTTAATAATTATATTAGTAATCGTTGCTGTTGGTTTGGGTGTTTATTTTGTAAACAGAAGTGGTAAAAATAAACCCACTGAACAAGTTACACAAAATAATGCACTAGAAAACTTAACACAAACCAATACAAACACTGACCCTATTACAAATAATCAAGACAATAAAAAAATTATGTACGCAGTATTAAATACAAATATGGGAGACATTACAATCAAGCTTAGCGATACAACTCCAAAAACAGTAGCGAACTTTACAAAATTAGCTGGTGAAGGGTTTTATAACAATACAAAATTCCACCGTGTTATCAAAGGCTTTATGAACCAAGCTGGCGATCCACTTTCAGCCGATGATAGTAAAAAATCAATGTGGGGTACAGGTGGTCCAGGTTATAAATTTGATGACGAAATAACTGCCACAAACAAAAACGACGTGGGCACAATTGCTATGGCTAATGCTGGGCCTAATACCAACGGTAGTCAGTTTTTCATTAACGTTGCGCCAAATAATTTTCTAGACACTAAACACACAGTCTTTGGCCAAGTTACTGCCGGTATGGATGTAGTAACTGCAATTAATAATACAAAAACTGACGCTACCGACAAACCAATTACTCCGGTTGTAATTAAAAGTATCACTTTGAAGTAAATATGAAAACTCTTAAGATCTTAATTATGATAATAATCATTGCTTACTTTTTTCCAAAAAGTTTTGTCGTGTACCCTGGATACATGACCCAAGATAGTTACAATAATTGGGAATCTACTAAAAAGCATTGTTATGGTTTTGTTTATGTAACCAAAGCCGACGCGGGTGGTGACTGGGTCGACAAAGATATTTGTATAGGAATGCCAATATGATTTACATAGACGTACGCACGCCCGATGAATATAACCAAGCCCATGTGCCGGGTGCCATAAATTTTGATTTGGCCGAAATGATGCTGGGCGAATTACCTGATGTACCCAAAGATGCCGAAATAGTTTTGTACTGCCGTTCAGGCGGCCGAGCCGAAAC
>CAZQAX010000061.1:0-1992 GCA_964591475.1 uncultured Candidatus Saccharibacteria bacterium | reverse complement strand
CCCTTGACTTTTTATATATAAGGTGCTATAATACTAACAGCTAGGAAACACATGAGCACAAAAAATAATACCCCGAAGACTGCCGAAAAAAATGTTTTTAACAACAACCAAACAGTAGGCACCGATGGTTCAATACATATATGTATGAGAACGAGACCCGAAGAAGGTGAAGCTAATTTTATTGTAAAAGTAATTCACCCTAATAACACTGTAACCGTTTTTTGGATGAGCCAAAAAGGCCAGCCACTAAACCCGGCAAAAGATAAAATTTGGAAAAACTGCCTAAAGACATGGAAACCAAAGGTTCCGGTTGAAAAGTTACCGTTTGGAATGCTGAAAGCATCAGAAGAAATCGTAGAAAAAATAAAGTATGCAATGATCCACGATTTACCCGTTGGCGAATACGTATTCCCTAAGAATGTTGACCAGGTTAAAAAAGTTAAGCAGGAGCTTCAAAATCTCAAAAAAGAAAACGAAGAGGCTTTACGAAAACTTGGGATTGCACCAAAGGTAACCGTAAACAAAAATGCCGGCAGTAACCGCGCAGGCTACACCCACGTTTCATTCGAAGACGTAGCACATGCGCCCAAAAGAAAAACTGCATAAAATAACAAAATCTTAACAGGTTGAACCTGGGTCCACTACTTAAATGTAGTGGGCTTTTTTTATTATCTTAGTGGTTTATGTTTACGCCACAATTTGCGCCATAGTGGGTAGCATAGGAATACAACAACACCAACGAGTGCCGACCAGGCACCAAGCAGGTAAAAATAAATAAACCAACAAGTTTCTTTGGCGACAAAGTAATAATTTAACTTCCAGTAGCAATCAACCTCTACTTTTTTATCGATACTGTAACGTTTAGCCTCGCGTTCGTGCAACCTGTCAGCAATCGAAGTATGCCCGAATGTTAGAAACACAGCTAACACACCTAGCCATTCAACCATCCCCTTTTTTGAAATCAATGCCACGGCAATTAAAACAATCGCAACAAAAATATATTCAATAACATAAGTTTTAACTTTTAAAACCCTTTTTAAATACTTCACAATATTTACAGGTATTTTTTCAAACACGCTCATTTATTTTTGAATGCTTACCTTATAAACTTGCCCATCAATATTTATTTCATTTTCACCATCAGTAAATTCAATCTGACTTATTTGCACAGTCTTTTTTAAATCACTTTCAAAACCTACCAATAAACCCTCGACATTGTCAGAAATTTTTAACATAATTACATCGTCGGGAGTTAAGCCAGTTTCTTTGCGTAAGTCTTGCAGTGCGCGTACTAATTCTCGGTAGTTCCCTTCGCGTTTTAGTTCGGGTGTGATTTCGGTATCATAAGCAAATTCAGTACCAACTAAAATAATTTTAACATTTAATTCGTCTTTGATAATTTCAAAATAATCACTTGAAAGGTCCCCTGCTATTGTAAATGAAGCCAGTGGTTGTTTAACGGCAATATTTAATTTTTTACGCAAAGCATTACCTTCGGTGCAAACTTCGCGAACTTTTAACATTTCATTTAATATATTTTCATCAAGCGTTTGAGCTTTTGGCCATTCGGTTAAGTGTACAGATATTTCATCAGTTTGAGTACGCAATTTCTGCCAAATATCTTCAGCTGAGAATGGCGCAAATGGGGCCAATAATTTAGCTGTAGTTTTTAATACATAGTACAAAGTTTTTTTAGCATCAACATCGCCGTCTTTTAATCGATCACGTGAACGACGCAAATACCAGGTTGATAGGTCGCCAATAAATTCGCGCATTTCGCGCACTGGTTCAAGCAATTTGTAACCATTTAAACTATTGGTCATACCTGCAACAAGCTCGTTTAATTTAGCTAGTATCCATTGGTCTAGAACATTGTTTGAGTTTGGAACGTTGTTGCCCTCTAAACTTGCATCACGGTACAAATCATAAAACGATAGTACGTTATATAGTAGGGTTATGATTTTGCCTTCAGTTTCTTTGACTGTTTTTTCA
>CAZQAX010000060.1:0-2230 GCA_964591475.1 uncultured Candidatus Saccharibacteria bacterium | reverse complement strand
AAATATATGGAATTTAGACCTGAAGATATTAATAACGCACTTGATGCATCGCGCGCCATAAATGATGGCGATTATTTAAAACAAGAAGAAGCTCGAATGAGCGGTAACCCTGAAGCCGTTTTACGTGCCCAAGAAAACCAAATTCGTATTGCCACTACCGATAAAGAAATTGCCGACCTAAAGCAGGCAATCCAAGAAGCTCGCAAATCGAATAATTAAAATAAATCCCCGCACTTGCGGGGATTTTAGTTTTTCATAAAATTTTTACCAAAGGCGTTAAATGGTAGTTTTATGTTTTTGTCAGCTAAAAAATTATCTATAATCCATTGGGTAAAGGTGTTTGAATTTGGGCCTGGGAATGTTATGTACTTGTTTTTATACATATAGTTATTTACCACGTTGTGTATTTTTAAAACAATGTCTTGGGCTTGCAACCCTTCGTCTTTGTATAAAATAGTACTATTAAAATATTTTTTGCCGTACCAAATATCGGGCAATGCAAACAGGCTCATACCTTCACCTGATTTTTTACTATTTAAATAAAAATAATTACCAGTTTTTTTGTTTATTACTGCGTGAATTTCAAAACGCTCGGGCCCGTGGTCGGGTGAATTTATTTCGACCCAGGTATGTACAGCAAAAGACAAAGGGACGTATATGGGTGATGAGTAAATTATTACTGAATACATATTATTTTAAAAAATTAAACCTGAAATTATAATCAGCCCAATAATTATCATAAAGGCTGAAAATATACGCACTTTGCCCACGTGTTCTTTGAACTCAAACCGGCCCGATATTAATGAAAACAAAACCATTAAACTACGTTCAACGGCAATAACTAACGATGCGGGGGCAAATTTGTAGGCAAAGCTAAATAAAACTGATGCAAATGCGCTAGATGCGATTTGCGAATCACGCAATTTGTTTTTTATAATATGTTTAATTGTTGTTTTTTCTTTATAAACGATACCTAAAACACTGTAAATTAATAGACAGCCATAAATAATTAATTGTTGAGTGATGACTGAATTATAGTTTGTAATTAAATATTTATAAATTGATATGGTTATAACTGAATTTACTGCCGAAAGTATTGGGTACAGTAAATGTTGCTTTTTGTTTGTATGATGCAAAAATACAATACCAATACCGCTAAATAAAACAGTACAGCCAACAATAGTTGCCATACTTAAACTATAGCCCATAAATACGTCAACAATTATTAGCAGTGGTATGGTTAAAGATTTTACTAATGAAAAAATTGACCGATCAGCCCGTATAACTGCCGTGTTTGCTAACCGAATTTGAATGAACTCAAAACCAATTAAAAGTAAAACTAGCGGTATTGAAGCCTTGGAAAAAGTCAGTGTATTATGTTTAAGTAAAAAAAGAGTAAAGAAGACTAAAAATGCACCCAGTGTATTTAAAAATGCCATTGAGTATATACCCTCACCTTTATTGTTAGATTCAAATTTGCCGATCGAAATACTAAGCTCGGCAAAAATTGAACCTATGAAAACTAAAATTATCGCAGTGGCTAGCATTAAATTTTTCTACTAATAACTTTTTTGGCGGCCGCAATAATATCAGGGGTGTCCATTTTATAGTGCGCAATCAATTCGTCCATTTTACCTGATTGACCGAATTGGTCATTGACCCCTATAAATTCAATTGGCACTGGGCAATTTGCGGCTATGCATTCGGCAACGGCACTGCCCATACCGCCGGCGATTTGGTGCTCTTCGACGGTTACAAATGCACCAGTTTTTTTGGCACATTCTATAATGGTTTCAGTATCAAGTGGTTTAATTGTATGTAAATTTATAACAATGCTCCCTACCCCACTTGCCTGTAATTCTTTGGCGGCCAACAATGCTCGATGCACTAATGCACCACAGGCAATAATGGTTACCTGTGGTTGTTGTGATTCCCATAAAATTTGCGCCTTGCCTATTTCAAAAGGCGTATCGGCAGTAGTTATAATTGCGGTTTTTTCGCGAGCTAGGCGCAGGTACACTGGTGTTTTCCACCCCATGGTTGCCACAGTTGCTTTGAAAGCTTCAATGGCGTCACATGGTGTTATAACGCACATGTTCGGCATAATACGCATTAATGCAATGTCCTCAATCGCTTGGTGGGTGCCACCATCGGGGCCAACTGAGATGCCAGAATGCGAGCCAACTATCACTACCTTGCGATCGTTGTATGCAATTGTTGTTCTGATTTG
>CAZQAX010000059.1:0-2334 GCA_964591475.1 uncultured Candidatus Saccharibacteria bacterium | reverse complement strand
TATAAAAGCTTTTTTACGCAAAGTGATTTTATGAAATGTAAAATCAGCGTCAAATTTTAATTTATGTAGCACTGGCTCTAAAACCCTTTTCATTAAATAACCATTTATAATAATAACAAACACTACGGTCATTTTAGTAAGGAATTTATCGCTGTGTGAATATTTGGCAATATCTGACAAAAACACACCGATACCTGAAAAAACAATTGCATATAGTGAAACCCAAACTAGTCTTGAAAGCTTACGGAACGTCGCGTGTTCGAATTTATTAATTTTAAAATCACTAGCAAAAGCTGAAAACAAATAGTCACTGATCAGTGCAGCCCCCATGCCCAACACGACGCTAAATACATGTAGGGTTAAGTACAGCCTGCGTGCGCTTTCGAAATGGCTGATAAAATTATTTGCAAAACTATCGGTTAAGACTTCAAACATAAATTAAAAAATATTAATAATTAGCTAAAAAATATATAGTAAGAATAAAAAAACATAAGGCTGGCAATAATGCTTTGTAGCAAACACCAAAAACATAGTGCGTGTAGTTTAAATATTTGCACCGACAACAACTTTAACGAAAAAATAAAGCCAAACAATGGGTACAATAACAAAAACAACATTACAGGTTCTGGGTATGACAAAATGTTTAAAGTTTGCCCAATTGGTAAAATAAATGGCAACCCCAAGGCTATCAAAAAAACAAAGTAATACAATGCCCCCCACATAGCTGTTGGTGCACCCAAAAACCAGGCGTACTTGCTGTGTTTAACAATATCGCAACCACCGGCAAATTCTTTGGGGCAATACATCGGCCGTGTCATGCCGTGTTCGCGCCACAATTTAACCGAGACCAAAAGTCCCAAAAATGACAGTAATGATAATATAAACATTTGCATACATTTATTATAGCAAAATCAAACCCAATATGGCAGAAGCAGTATTTGCCACAAAAGACAAAGCAACAGCACGCCCACTTGAGATGTTTAGCACCTTGTAGTAAATAAGGGTCTCGACAATAAAAACCAAGGATTCGCCAACGATTAGATAGGTGACCCTGTCACCCACAAACGCAGGCAAAACAAACCATAAATAAGGCAGGGTTAGAGTTGTAGCCAAAAAGCCAGCAAACAAAACATTATGCCAATTGCGAATTTTATATTTACACCAAGCAATTAGAAAAACAATAGGAACCTCGATAGCCAAAGTTAGACACAAAGATAGTAGAAAGGCTTTTTCGTACATTTAACGGCAAAACTTAGCAAAACCAATGCGACACAACATAGACCTAACAAAACTTTTTTTAGGAGCTGGTTGCACAACAGCTTTTTGCTCATCACCCTTTGACTCTGGAATTTCGGCAAAGATCGGTTTTTTAATATTGTTTTTTATGTCTGTAATTTTTGCAGAACTTGGTGTTCGAAAAGTTTCAACCTTTTGAGGTGTGCCATTGTTATAGTCTGAAATTACACGTGATTTATACAAAGACAATTTACCTCCTGAATTTTGAGTTACTGAATATTCAACAGTTTGTTTTACCAACGGGTCAGTATTTTTAACATAACCTAGATAGTGAGGCATTTTTTTCATCAGATAGCCAGTGTACGGTTTTGTTTTTAGGTTTTTAAAATCTTCTAAATCAGTTGCTTTGAAACTGTTTTTGGTAACCCAATAAATATCAACTTCACTATATTTGTAGCCACCAATACATTCATTGTTTTTAACAAGTACCCCCTTTGAGCCGTCATTCATCGCACCATACCAGTTAGCTACAACAACAGCATCAGGGAAATCATTTATGTTTACAATTTTTGCGCAAAATTCAACATGGTGATAATCAGGACCTGGTGGCACATCGGCAAAAGAAACCATTGGGAATAATGTTATAAATAAAAATAAGACAAAATATTTTATGTTTTTCATATATTAAATTATAGCAAATTTAAGAAAATCTCATCACCCGCCATTTTATCGACGAACATTTCGGGGTGAAACTGTAGACCATAGATTGGCTTTGTTTTATGTTTAAACATTTCAATGCCATGATCTGACGTTGCCAAAACTTCGATTTCGTCGGGGGTATTAGTTATGGCAAATCGATGAGCCTCGTAAACTTCATACATATTACCAGTTTTAGTAAGACTTATTTTTGTAATGCCTTTATGTTCAGTATCTAAATTTACCAATTCACAACCAAAAGCCGTGGCAATGATTTGCGCACCCAAACAAATACCAATAATTTTTTTGTCGGTATTTTTTACAAAATCAATTTCGTTAACATAGTCACCCGGGTGATTTTTAACCGAGCGAATGCCCGAACCACCCGATAGAATTATTAAA
>CAZQAX010000058.1:0-2381 GCA_964591475.1 uncultured Candidatus Saccharibacteria bacterium | reverse complement strand
CAAATTATAACCCAAATGCAAACTATCATTTAGATAATTTGTGTGCTGGTAATAATAATGGTAACGGTAATGGAAATAACAACAATAACAACGGTAACAACAATAATAATGGCAACTGGTTTACTGATTTGTTTGGTTGGGGTAACCGCCCTAGTAACGAGGTAGTTTACAATCCAATTTATACAAATGGATCAAATGGTAATAACTCAGGTTATAACCAAAATGGAACTAATGGTAACTCAAACTCAAACACAAATTCTACTACAAACTCAAATTCAAACACTACAAGTTCAAAAACAACAACTGTTTCAAAAAGTAATTCAGGTTTAAGTTTATGGGAAAGATTGTTTGGTGTTAGAAGTTCAAATTCTACTGTAGCCGTTAAGAATTCAAATAACACAAATGGTAAAGTTGCGTCTGTAAACGGCGACTACGATGCTAATGCGTATATGGCCAGTGCCTTTTGGGGCGCAGGTAACGGATTCTTTCCAACGACATTAATCGGTTGGTTGCTACTAATGTTCCTAATATTGTTGTTAATCGTTTTGACTCGTCATTACTTTTACAAAAAATCAAAACCTGTAGAGGTTAAAAAGGTTTAAAATAAATAAAAAATCCCAGAAATGGGGTTTTTTATTTGCTATAATATACTTAATGAAAAAAAGTATTCTTATAACTATAGCTTTTTTGGCCATTGGTTTTTATATTGGCTTTACTGGGATTGGTAAAAGTAATGTAAATAATGATTGTTTTATAACCTTAAACAATCAACGCTTTGATTTAACCATTGCTAAAACCGAGGCCGAGCGTCAGCAAGGCCTTTCGGGTACACCACCACTAGCACAAAATACGGGTAAACTTTTTGTTTTTGATACGCCCGGTATGTATGGCTTTTGGATGAAAGATATGAATTACGCAATAGACATAATTTGGTTTGATAGTGATTTAAAAATTGTGGGTATGGCACAAAATGCGACACCTAGTTCGTACCCAAATGTTTTTTACCCAAAACAAAACGCCTTGTACGTGCTTGAAATTGGGGCAGGTAACGCAGAAATGCTTAATTTAGATTTTGGCACAACTGCGCAACTAAACTGTAAGGCCATTTAAAATAAGCCCAAAATTTCAGGTAGCTTTACAGGCCAAACCAAACAGTGACCTGGTGCTTTTTTATGCTAAATCCACAGTAATGAAAGCCTTAAAATTTAGTACAATGAGTATCTAACAAGGTTATCAGTTTAATTTAATAAAGCGTATGACAAAAAAGGTTGCTATCGGTAAGCGTGAGCTTTCAAAAATCCCTGAGATTCGAAATCGTCGGGGTGAGGTTATTGAATTTGATATTCACCGTATTTCGCATGCAGTGAATAATGCATTTTTAGCCACCAAAGAGGGTGGAGAAGACGAGGCGGTAAAGGTGGCCGAGGCTGTTTTTTCTGAATTGTTAAAAATACAACAACTTGAAAAGGTTGCAGGCGAAAAAGGTGCAAAATTTGTACCAACTGTTGAAATGATTCAAGACACTGTTGAAAATGAATTAATGCGACTAGATTACCTTGAAACTGCTAAATCTTATATCATCTATCGTCAAAAGCGTAATGAATTACGCGAAGAGGGTATTGTTGTACCTGATGACCTTCGTAAACTTGTTAATGATTCAAAGCAATATTTTCGTAATCCATTAGGTGAATTGGTTTATTACCGTTCATATTCTCGCTGGGTTGAAGACCTAGACCGCCGCGAAACTTGGATCGAAACAGTCGACCGTTATATGGCTTTTATGAATGAAAATGTTGGTAACAAACTAACTAAAACTGAATATGCCGAAATTCGCGAAGCGATTCTAAAACAAGAAGCCATGCCTTCAATGCGACTGCTACAATTTGCGGGCGTACCAGCGCGTAAAACAAATGTGTGCGCGTATAATTGCTCATTCATTGCACCTGAAAAATTCCAAGACTTTGGTGAGATAGTTTATATTTCAATGTGCGGTACTGGTGTTGGTTTTTCAGCTGAAAGCCAGAACGTACAAAAATTACCTCAAATCAAAATGCAAAATGGTAAAAAGCCATTAAAAAATGTTGTACATGATTCAAAAGAGGGTTGGGCCGATGCCCTAGTATTGGGTATGAAAACTTGGTTTGAGGGCGATGATATTGAATTTGATTTTAGCGAGTTACGCCCAGCTGGCGCCCGACTTAAAACCATGGGTGGTAAATCATCAGGCCCACAACCGCTAATTGACCTATTGCAATTTACTCGCGAACGTATTGTACGTCGGCAAGGTCGTCGCTTAACTAACCTTGATGTACACGACATCATTTGCAAAATTGGTGAATGTGTTGTTTCAGGAGGGGTTCGTCGTAGTGCTTTGATTTCGC
>CAZQAX010000057.1:0-2413 GCA_964591475.1 uncultured Candidatus Saccharibacteria bacterium | reverse complement strand
AATACAGGTTATGGATTGTGGCCAATGTTGCGCCTTGCATTTCTTTGGCGCGAAAGAGGTGCGACAAATAGGCACAGGTATAATTTGTGCAAGTATAACATTTACAATTAGTTTCGATTGGTTCAAAAAGGGTTACGAATTTTGCATTCATTAAATTAATTTTGCCATTTTTTGTAAACACTGTGCCGTTGCGCGCAATGCGGGTTGGGCCGACGCAATCAAATAGGTCTACCCCGTTTTCTACGCCCATAAATAAATCTTCAGGTTCGCCGATACCTAATA
This sequence comes from uncultured Candidatus Saccharibacteria bacterium, assembly GCA_964591475.1. Lineage (GTDB taxonomy): Bacteria > Patescibacteriota > Minisyncoccia > Phycocordibacterales > UBA9973 > MFUC01. The sequence continues at coordinate 2,131 of CAZQAX010000057.1, read as the reverse complement.
AATGACGTGGCTTTTCCTCGGGTAAAATCTCATTGACCCATTTAACTGCAGTTTGCATGTCTTCTTTGGCAAATGAACCACCAATACCAAAGCCGTCGAATTGCTGGCCGTTTTCAGTTTGCATTTCGGCCAATACTTGAGCTGATTTTTTGCGTAGTTCTTCGTCGCGACCACCTTGTACAACACCAAATAAAGCTTGGTTTGTGTTTTTTGATTTATGAAAGTCTAAGCTTCGCTTTGCCCAAGCATGTGTGCGATCAAGTGCTTCACTTTGATATTTAAAATCTTCGGTTGGTGATGTGCATTCATCAAATGCAAAAATAATGTCAGCACCTAAGTTGTGCTGAATTTCAATTGATTTTTCAGGTGTAATGTAATGCATCGTGCCATCAAGGTGCGATTTGAATGACACACCATCATTGCCAACCTTGGCCAAGGGTTCATCACTACCAATTGAGCGTTCAGGTATCATAAAATTTGGGTCAGTAATCGTAGTCACCTTAGAAATTTCTTTGCCGTACGCTACACCTAATGAAAAAACCTGAAAGCCACCGCTATCGGTCATAGTTGGGCCGTGCCAATTCATAAAACGACCAAGACCCCCAGCATCGCGCACCAATTCATCTCCTGGTTGTAAATATAAATGGTAGGTATTTGCCAATACAACTTGAACTCCGGCGTCGGCAACTTGTTCAGGCGTTACGGCTTTGACAGTTGCTTTTGTGCCCACAGTTACAAAAGCCGGTGTTTGAATGTCACCATGCGGTGTAGTAATTACACCGGCACGAGCGGTCCCATTTTTATCACTTTGTTTTTTTGTAATTTCAAATTTAAACATTTAAATTTATTTTCTTTATATAAATTATTCAATAACAACTTGCACCCATGACAGTTCTTGAATATTAATTGGGCTTTTGGCTAAAACTTTTTTGTATGAATCGTGTTCGGTCGAAACAACACCGCTAATTAAAGCAATAATACGCGAATAAACTTGTTTGCTTAAAATAGCTTGACCTACATGAACTTCGACATCTTTAGGTATAGTAATTTCAAAACCACCCGAACCTGTACCTTTTAAGTCTAAATCTATTTGATTGCCTTCAAATAAGGCCTCGGTTATAGTACCAGGCGTTGAGTATAATTTAGCCTTTGAGTTTTTCTTGCCAACCTCGACAATTTCACCTATCGGCACAGAACCTTTGGCTATAACCATTTGCCCAACGACGATACCATCAACATTACCCACGTCGATAACGATAATGTCATAAGGCGACTTGTTTGGTTTTGAAAGAATTTCAGCTAAAACCATATTGGCGTGTTCTTTGCGCCCTAAAATTTCTTTTAGTTTTTTATTTTCGTCTTTATATATGGTCGTGCTTAATATTTGTAAATTAGCTTCATCAAGCTTATTACGTAGTTCCACATTTTCATTTTGTAATTTGTTTTTTGATTTTAAATAACCAGCAAAAACTTTTGGTACAGACTGACCCTTTAAGCCAACACGCCAAATAGATTCATTCAAAGAGCTTTCATTTAGTCTAAAAAATATTAAAAAGAATATTAAAATAGCTGATAGCAACGAGACTATTATTATAAAAATTTTATTGGCCGATCTAATTTGTTTATGTTTATACAGGTCGATCATATTGAGGTACCATTAAAAGTTCTTTATAAAAATCGACGTCCTCGACCGCAATACCAGTACCACGAGCAACGGCGGTTAGCGGGTCTTCGGCTACATAAACCGGCACTTTAAATGTTGTGCGTATTAATTGATCTAAGCCATTAATCAATGCCCCACCACCAACCAAGACTACGCCTTGTTCTAGTACGTCGGCTAGAATTTCGGGCGGAGTTGTTTCTAAGACTTCGGCAATCGAATCAATAATTTTTGCAATTGAATTTGCCATGGCTTCGCGAATATCAGCGTCGGTTACAATAATTTCACGAGGCAAGCCCGTTAAAATATCACGGCCACGAACAACTGTTTCCGTATAGTTACCTGGCACAGCTGAACCAACGGCGATTTTTACTGCTTCGGCAGTTTTCTCGCCAACAATTAATTTAAATTCGTCGCGAATAAATTGCAGTACGTCAGTGTTTAATTTGTCGCCTGCAATACGCAAGTTTT
>CAZQAX010000056.1:1339-2432 GCA_964591475.1 uncultured Candidatus Saccharibacteria bacterium | reverse complement strand
GGGTGCTCGGGTGCCAAAACAACATAAGTAACACCAAACAACGTGTCGGCCCTAGTTGTAAAAATTTTAATACTTTTTTCAGAGTCTTTTATTTTAAATTCAATTTCACTGCCCTCACTTCGGCCAATCCAATTTCTTTGCGATTCTTTGATCGAATCAGGCCAATTTAAATCGTTCAGATCATCAATTAAACTGTCGGCGTATTTTGTAATACGCAACATCCATTGGTCTTGGTTTTTTTGCTCAACCACACTACCGCACCTATCACATTTGCCATCAACAACCTGTTCGTTAGCTAATATGGTCATGTCTTTTGGGCACCAGTTAACTTTTGTATTTGAACGATAAGCTAAATCATTTTCAAAAAACTTGGCAAACATAAATTGGGTCCATTTGTAATATTCAGGGCTGCATGATACTACTTCGCGCGACCAGTCAAACATTGTACCCATTGAACGCAACTGAACGCGCATTTTGTCCATATGGCTATATGTCCAGGTTTTTGGATCTTCGCCCAATTTAATTGCCGCATTTTCAGCGGGTAGCCCAAAAGCATCAAAGCCCATTGGGTATAATGAATTAAAGCCTTGCATGCGCTTGTAACGCGCAAAAATATCTGGTACTGAAAATGCGTACCAGTGCCCAACGTGCAAATTGCCTGACGGGTAGCTAAATTCAACTAAAGTAAAGTGGTTTTGTTTACCTGGTACACTGTCAGCGACCTTGTAAATACCATCCATCTCCCATTTCTCTTGCCATTTGGCCTCTATATTTTTGTGGTTATACTCTGCAACATTGTCGCCCATAGGTTTTTCCATAGTCCTTAGATTATACCAAAAAAACCCGAATTTATCGAGTTTTTTGGATTACTATAAAACCTTAGTTTTTATGCTTTATCTCCAAACTTTTTGAGTGCTACCCAAATCAGCGCTGCAAGAGCCAGGCCTAAAATTATAACCCTTACCCCACTTGTAGCACTTGACCAATACCGCATTGACGCCACAATATATGACAACACGCCCGCCCAAGTAAATGCCGGTGATAATACGACATGACTATATGTTATGCCAAATATCATCATTAAAATACCTAG
>CAZQAX010000056.1:0-1239 GCA_964591475.1 uncultured Candidatus Saccharibacteria bacterium | reverse complement strand
TCGACTTCATCACTAATTGTGCACACAATAATATTTCTTGTTACGTTCTTCTTTATATTTTTTGGCGCACCCATTGATAAAGTATTACTAATACTGACCACTCTTGTATCACTTGAGGCTATTTACCTATCTATATTTATTCAAATGAGCGTTAACCGTTCAAACCGCCGTTTGTCGATTGTTAAACGCGAGCTTGATGAAATCCATGAAGACGTTGAAGACATTCAAGGCAACGTTGAAATTATCGGTGAAGACATTGATGAAATTCAAAAAGATGTCGAAGAGATTCAAGAAGACGTTGAGGGTATTCAAGAGGATGTCGAAGGTATTGAAAAAGATGTTGACGAACTAGGTATAGAGGTTGAAGAACTGTCAGGCGAAATTGACGAAGACGAAATAGCCGACCGCGCCCGCGACGAAGCCCTAATGCAAAAGGTTGAACTAACACTAAGTCAGTTAATGCAAGAACTGCAAGCTTTAAAAAACAAACCCGCAAAATCAGTTCGAAAAACAAAGACTGAAGATAGATAAAAAATTAAAGAGCTATTAGAAATTTCTAATAGCTCTTTTTTTAGTAGGCGTAAATCTTCTTCTTTAGAAGAATGCCCTTACTTTCTCGGTATTCAATAACTTCAGCTACGGTAACATTGCACAATTCTGCAATTTCTTTGTCGGACATAATGCCTAAAAAAGTTCTGACCTTACTTTTCCAAACCGGTACTTCTTCGAATGAGTATTCGATACCTATTTCACGAAAAGCGTTTTTCAAACTACCGTAATGAACCATAAGTGATCGATACATGGCGACTGTTTTATTGTTTTCCAGGTATTTATCAGGAGACATAACTTCAAGACCTTTTAGCATATACAATGCTTGATCACCACAATAAAAAGGCAGTGTTGTTTTTACCCCATGGGCACCAACCATTTGCAGGCTTGGGTCAAACCTGGTTTCGCATTTAGGGCACCGGGTTGTAAAATCATGTACACTTTCACTAAAACCTAAAATAATTTCAGCCGGCGTTGACTTGTAATTACATTGCGGGCACTGACCCTCGATTTTATATTCTTCATCATGAAGCTTTTGTAAAAGCGAAAGCCTTAGGTCAACTTTTTGATTTAAGCGGTGCAATTGTGCAATCGTTAAATGTTGACCCGTTTCAATTTTCTGTTTAATTAATAGTCTTTGCTGTAACATAATATGTAAATTTATCCTCCGAAATATTACATAATTATATG
>CAZQAX010000055.1:0-2436 GCA_964591475.1 uncultured Candidatus Saccharibacteria bacterium | reverse complement strand
TCTTTTAATTCATGCCAAAAATTCATACAGTATTTATACACTAATAAAAAGTATACACAACTTGGTTACCATGCCGAACGTCAACCTTGTTTAAACTAGTAGTAGAATGCTTTAAAACATCTTCAGAGTCTAGCAGTGAAAATATTCGCAAAACCGTTTCATCGGCTCCAATAGAAGTATCGGTGGTTAGGTAAGTTAAATTAACCTGATCTTTTAAAAGAATATCAAATTCAAATACGCCTTCGCCCTTGGGTTTAACTTTTTGAACTAAGGCTTCGCGACCATATAGGCCTTTAATAACCTTTTCAGAGAAATCAAAAGTGTTTTGGTCCAAGACTGTTTTAGTCAGTTCAGCCCCCGGCAATTCATAAACTGTAAACAACGGTTTTGAAAAGTAAGGTGCAATATCATAAGCATACCCAGCCGTGTCAATAAAAACACAATCACTAGGCAGTGCGTTACACCACAATGCATGGGGTTGGCGTTCGGTTATTTTAATAAATAAATCGTTCGGTACGTTTTGGGTAACTTCGACGGTTTTAATTGTTGGATGTTTTTTAATTAAAAACTTTTTCAAGTCTTCATCTATAAAAATAAAGGCATTGCGGTTTGGTAATATGTAAATAAAGCGCCCATTTAAATATTCATTTACTGATACCTGCAATTTATTAGTACTTAGCACCCTATTGCCTTCGACATACGAATTTTTAATTAAAAATTTTGGGTACCATGCAAAATAAATAAAACCTCCAATTAAAATGAAAAAAAATATAGTAAAAAACCAAAAACGTCTCTTTGACCTTTTTTTTCGAGCATTAACTAATTCGGCATTAGTTTCGTTTAATAAACTTTTTTTATACTTGCCAAATTCAGCCATAGTAAAAGAACAATTAAATTATCGAATAACGTCTTTACCTAAATATTTTTGTAGAACATCGGGTACGCGAATACTACCGTCAGCTTGTTGAAAGTTTTCGATCATCGATACTAGTATACGAGGAGTTGGGATAGCCGTTGAGTTTAGTGAATGAGCGTATTGCAATTTACCAGCTTCGTCACGATAACGAATGTTTAGTCGGCGTGTTTGAAAGTCGTGAAAATATGAAGCCGATGAAATCTCGCGATAAGTAGACTCTTTTGGGACCCACAATTCAATATCGAATTTTTTAACCTGGCCCAAACCTAAATCACCACCACAGTTAACAACTGTGTGGTAAGGAATGTTTAATGATTCAATAAATTCTTCGGTATTACGATTGATTTCATTATGCATATCGACAGATGTTGTATGACTTGCTTCACATAAAACCAATTGTTCGAATTTATAAAATTCATGAACACGAATTAGACCCTTTGTGTCTTTGCTGTGACTACCCGCTTCACTACGATAACAAGGTGAAAAGCCTAGGTATTTTATTGGCAAGCTAGACTTTTCTAAAACTTCGTTCATGTGCATACCCATTAATGGTACTTCTGATGTACCAACCAGATAATCACCATGTTGAGTTTTATACAAATCTTCTTCGCCCTGGGGTAAGTAACCAGTACCCATACAAACGGTAGGTCTAACAATCATTGGCGGTATTACCGGGTTAAAACCTTTTTGACTAAAAAAATCCATTGCATAGTTCCAAATAGCAAAACATAAACGCACGCCATCGCCGGTCAAAAAATAGCCTCTAAAGCCGTGCACCTTTGTACCACGCTCAAAATCAACCATACCTAAATTGGTCATTAATTCAACATGATCTTTGGGCTCAAAATCAAACTTGGTTTTATCGCCCCAAACTTTAATTTCTTGGTTTTCGGCATCACTGTCTCCGTCAGGTACAGATATATCAGGTATGTTTGGCACAAACAACATTTGTAGTTGCCAGTTTTGCATAACTTGCCTTAAAGATTCTTCTTCGGCTTGAAGGCTTTCTTTGATAGATTTCATTTCAGATATTTTTTGTTCACGCAGGATTGGATCAGAAACAGACATGATAGCTTCAGAGAATTTATTTTGCTTGTTACGCAAATCTTCTACCTTGGCCAGCGCAGCTAGTCTTTCGTCTTCTATCTTTAAAAGGTTTTCTACGTCAAAATCAAGATGCTTTTTGCGAGCAGCTTCCTTGACCAAGTCCTTGTTTTCCTTGATGAATTTAATATCTAACATATATAAGAGTATAGCGAAAAATCGACTTTTTCACAAACCTGGCTTTTTAAATTAAACCCCTGTGTTAAAATATTTATATATGGAAGGGTTAAATATTTTAACCAAAGAAGACTACCCACGATGCCTTTTAGAAATTCCCGAGCCACCAAAACAACTTTATTATTTGGGTGAAATACCTGACTTTGAAGATTATAAATATTTGGTTGTAGTTGGTTCGCGCAATCATACAAGTTATGGCAAAGAAGCTGTGCGCAAAATTATCGAAGGCCTGGCCGGTT
>CAZQAX010000054.1:0-2455 GCA_964591475.1 uncultured Candidatus Saccharibacteria bacterium | reverse complement strand
GTACAACAAGCTGGTTCGAGACTTGATCCCTGAATATTTAAAAACAATAGGTATTAAGTCAAAAACGAAAACAGTAGACGGACAACAAAAGTTGGGTTTATTGTTTGAAAAATTACATGAAGAGTTTAGTGAATTTAAAAACGCTAAAAACAATGTAGAACGTCAGTCTGAGCTTTGTGATATGTACGAAGTAATTCGTGGCATCGCAACACACTATGGTTATGAATGGGATACTATTGAAAAGCTTGCGAAATCAAAAAGGCAAGAAAGGGGAGGCTTTGAAAACGGTTTGTTTTTAATAGAGACTACCAGGGAGTAATGATTTATGTTATTGTACAAAAAAGCTCATGGGAACAGTAAAAAATAATCACAACTTCAATTTAGAGACACTGTTAAAACAGCTAGACAAAGAGGGTAATATAAAAGAATATACCTACGAAGAGTCTAAAAAGATTTTTGCCAGTATTAATACAGGTTTACCTGAATTTATTAAAGAGGAAAAAGTTAGAGACTCCAGTGCTCGCAATCAAAATTTTAAGCCACTAACATTTTAGTGGCTTTTTTGTTTAGAAAGGGGGCTTTAATCTTTTTGACTTTTTGTATAAATAATGTATTATGTTTGCAGAGTCCAAGACTGAACGGGACTATAAATATAGGGGGATGAAAAAACTGAACATTTAAAATTAAAAAAATTGAAAAATTTTATCGAATTATTCAAGTCTGCGGAGGCAAAAATTCTAGCCTTTATTAAATCAGATGACCTACCGGTTAGTTCTGTTGATGGTATTAGTGTGGCTCAAAATGGTTTGAGTTATGATGATGCTGTTAATGTTACTGAAAAAAGTAATGCGTACAACAAAGAATCATCGCAGTTTAAAACCAGTACCAAGTATTTTGTTGTTTCAAAAAATGCCTTTATGACATTTTTAAATGAACAGGTAAATTGTAATTTGTTTTTATTGCAAGACATGGCAAAGGATTTAACAACACAAACTCACATTACTGATGAGTGCTACAATGTTATGTACTATAGAAACAGAAATTTTCGCATTCAAAAATGGGATCTTACTGGTAATTTATTTATCCTTATTATGGCGCCGTGCATGTTTTTTATGGTTATTAATTCAGAAGAAAAAGTCTCACTAGGGTTATCTATATTTTTGGGGATCGTGATTTTTTGTATGCTATGTGTAATTTTCTCTATTACTATTACGGAGTATAAAGAACGTACTAATGGTTTGAAAATGGCAAAGGCGTATGGTGGTCGTCATGTTATAAGTAATGACATCTTGATTAATGGTTACGATACGGATGGATACTTGTCTGATAATGAATCTGAAAAATGCAAAAGAAAATCAATTAACCTAAAGTTAAACTTTCTTAAGAAATTTGACTACTCAGCAATTGTCCGAAAATCAATATCGCTTTCGGGTGTTGTTGGTTACATAATTGAAAAGACGGGTCATGACATTAGTTTCACTAAAGAGGATTACAAATATCAGGTAGCTATTGATGTAAAAAGCAAAATCATACCAGTTATTATTTTGAAAGAAAGTATTATCTTTGCCACTGAGCACCTTGATTATATTAGTGAAAGTGCTGTCTTTCCTGGTCTTTATAATGAAGAGTACGAGAAGGTCATCAGTCAATTTTTTGAAGAACATTCATACAGGCTTTTTTTAAAATAAAAAAATGTCTTAAGCCCTTAGTATATCTATAAATATACTAAGGGTTTTTTATTTTCATTATTTTATGGTCGCTTAAAAACCCTTTAAAAATAAGGGTTTTATTAGGGCTTTTTAATTTAGTGTTGCGTGATATAGAATCCCCGATAATTTGCTTGACAAAAGGTTTTATATGACTATAATGGCTCTTATCGTTCTTAGATATGGCTTGATCGGTCCTTAACTGATCTTTCCCCATGAATCTTGACCCCGGCAATGGATGCCACAAACTTTTTTAAAAAGAAGGGGAGGGACGAAACGTAATTTTGATAAAATAATAATAATCATCTATTTGATGCAAGATCAGTTATTTTTTGAAACTTTTAGTAAAAAGTTTAAGAATAAAATGAGACAAGTATGTTTCCTTTTGTTCCGCTTGAGGCGATATGCAGTAATGCACATCTTTCAAGTAGAGTTTGATCCTAGCTCAGGATGAACGCTGGCGGCGTGGATAAGGCATGCAAGTCGAACGGATAGTACCGTGAAATTATTTGAGAAATCTGAAGTAGCAATACAGAGGGTCGATCAAGTAATGGATCGGATCTGCTATTAGTGGCAAACGAGGTAGTAACACATAGGAATTTCCCCCTAAGTCGTGAATAACGCACCGAAAGGTGTGCTAATACACGATGGTCCCCCCGGGGTAAAGATTTATCGCTTAGGGAAAAGCCTGTGGGATATCAGCTAGTTGGTAGTGTAATGGACTACCAAGGCTATGACGTCTAGGGGAG
>CAZQAX010000053.1:0-2717 GCA_964591475.1 uncultured Candidatus Saccharibacteria bacterium | reverse complement strand
TGGACAAAGAAGAATACCAAAAAATGAAGAGTGCAAAAAAATTCCAAGCCAAGAAATCACTAGGGCAAAACTTTTTGCATTCAAAAAATGCCCTAAATAAAATTATTGATTGTAGCAATTTAACTGCGGGGGATTTTGTAATTGAAATTGGCCCAGGTAAAGGCGCGCTAACCGAGGCGATTTTAAAATCAGGCGCGCAAGTTGTGTGTATTGAAAAAGACGCACGACTGATTGAATTATTAAATGAAAAATTTGAAAATGAAATTAGTAGTGGGCAATTAAAAATTATACTAGGTGACGCATTAACAATGGAGGTTATTAAAAAACGTAAAGTATTTTTAGTCGTAGATAAAGACTTTACCGAAACAGGTCTACGGGGCGATGCTAATATTGAAAAAAATATTGTTGAAATAAACAAAGACTACAAAATCATTGCCAACATTCCATACTATATAACTGGCGCATTGTTGCGAATATTTTACGAACAAGTAGTTAAACCAACCAGTGTTACTGTTTTGGTACAAAAAGAAGTAGCCGACCGCATTGTTGCCCGCGAAAATAAAGAGTCATTACTGTCGCTTTCAATAAAATTCTACGGTGAACCTAAAAAAATCATGAATGTATCAAAACAAAGTTTTAAACCCGCGCCCAAGGTTGATTCAGCGATTTTGTATATCAAAACACACAGCGCTGATTCAAGCAAAGTTTACGACCTAAACACTCAGGGTAAATTCTTTGACGCCGTTCACCGAGGTTTTGCCCACAAACGTAAAGTCTTGCGCAAAAATTTGATTGATTCGGGCTTGCCAGCTGAAATTGTTGACGAAGCATTTGCTGAATTAAAAATTGCACCACTATCTCGCGCCGAAGATATTAACTTTTTAACTTGGATTCATTTGACTGACAAGCTATACTAATAACATGAATAGTTTTAATAAAATACTTGCAAAACACTCTTTTATTTTTTTGAGTTTAATTTTAGTTGGAACATTAGGTTTTTCAAACAATGCCCTAGCGGCCGGTTCGTCATCAACTCAATTTGCTGGCAAAATAATGCAAACAACTACTCCGCCAATTACCTGCACATCTCAATATGGTGTAATGTTTGTACAACCCAAAGGTGGCTCAAAAACTCCTGGACCTTTTATAATCGAATCAACCAGTAAAAGCGTTAACCAAAACGGTCAAATATTAGGCAGGTACGACAACCAAATGGACACCCAAACTTGCTACATTCAAGCCGGCCCATACCGAATACCGGTACCTGTTTATAAAATAAAAACAAAAGTGTTTAACACATCAAAACGCTAATAAATAAAACTATGGCTATTAATCAATATTTACCAAGTAAAGAGTTTAGAAAAAAAGTTACCAAAATAGGCCTATTATTGCTACTGGTGCTAGTTATACGTTTTGGTGCATACCCATTAATTCAAAATATTTTTGCCAAAAACAAAATCCCTGACAACATAACCGTTAAACAATTTGTCGATATCGACACCGACAGTGATGGATTGCCTGACTGGGAAGAGTCAATTTGGGGCACAAACCCTAAAAAAGCCGACTCAAATGGCGACGGCGTAAGCGATTTTGACTTTGTTAACTCTAAAAAACAGGGCTTGTTAGCAACTGACCAAAACGAAACTACAATATTATCGGGTGAAATCATGCAAACCCTTTTCGCCTTGTTAAATAAGGGCGCAAACACTACCGAAGCCCTTGCAAACCTAGGTGACGCAGCTGGCCAAAGCATTGTTAACCCTGAAATAAATAACAAATACACCCCAGCCGGCTTTGCCGTTGTGGGTAGTTCAAAAAATGAAGTTAAGGCATACTACGCGGCTTTTCAAAAAGCCTATGTGGCATTCTCTAAATCAAAAGCACCAGACGAATTCGAGCTATTATCAGTCGCCATTTCAGCAGAAGACCCTGAACAACTAATAGACCTAGATCAAACCATAAAAAAATACACAGCATTTGAATCAAGCCTAGTCGCCATGAAAGTTCCATCAGATAATTTACAAACCCATGCATCATTTACCAACAGTATTGCTTCAATTATTAGCGCATTAGATAAAAGCAAGCAATTGTACAGCAATTCAGTAGTTGGCATAAATGGTATTGTTGAATTACGCCTAGCCCATACAAACCTAGATAGTCAGATAGAACTTTTGCGATCTTATTTCTTGCGCAATGGATTAATTAAGTAGTTATGGTGTATAATAATATCAATATGATAAGTAGTATAAAATTAGCAAAAATATTTTTCATACCCTTAATGCTTTTAGCGTTTAGCCAAACATCTTTTGCTGGTATTGATGTTAAATTTAACGAAAGCTCAACCTCTGCTCAAAAAAGCTGTGTTTTTGATATATCTCTAGACTATTTATTAAATTCGAATTACGATCCAGAAAGTGCCGAAATCGATATTGAATCAAAAGACGCTATCTTTAAAAAAACGATCCCTGCCACAAATGACGGTACGTACATAACAGCTAACACAACAGTACTAAGCCCCTTGCCAGATACAACTTCGAGTTTTGAATTCAAAGCAAGACTTTTTATGAGTGCGACGTCAAACCCTGGAGCACGAGTGGCCGTAGGATCACAAGAATCAAGCACTGCCACTTGTACTAACCCTGAATATGCAAAAAAACAAGAGCTTTCAAGTCAGGCTCAGGCTCAAAAAACCAACACACTATTTGCTGCCGTACCCC
>CAZQAX010000052.1:0-2786 GCA_964591475.1 uncultured Candidatus Saccharibacteria bacterium | reverse complement strand
TTGCCTATCGTTCATTTTTAATGCCACACTTAAGGGTTATTTTTAAAGACGCCACAACCGTTATATTGGTCAACGCTGGCTTGTTTGCAATGCTGCATTTATTTTACCCAGAACCCGCACTTGTTTTGCCACTAGCTTTTATTGGGGGGTTGGGTTTTGCGTCACTTTATTATATGTATCCAAATTTTTGGTTAGTATCGTTTGCGCATATAATTTTTAATTTTGTGGCTGTTTCGGCGGGGTTTTTTGTTATTGTTTCTTAGGGGGTATTGTTTTATAATAAGGTTAATGTTTAAACAGAATTTAAAAAACTTCATATTTTTAGCCTTTATAGTTACTATTTCATTCGCGGGTACTAGTTTTGTACATGCCCAGGCAACCAAAGATGCAATAAAAACCGAGAATAAAAGTTTTATACAAACAGTGCCAGGTCTTAAACAAGTTGAAGCCTTTAGGGTTGAAAAATATAATCAATGTCAAACTAATTATTTAAAGTATAAGAAATTAGTTGCCAATAAAGACTTAAATACAATAATTGATACAACCAAACGAGATCTGGCTTACGAGGCTACTCAAAATGCTTTACCCGAAGACTTACGCCAGGCCACAAATTATGGCTACACTGCGGGGCTTGATGATTCCAAGAATTTTATAAAATATCATACAAACGGTATATGTGCTAAATTTTTCGGATCAACTTTTTATTATTATGGTGTTTTAGTACTGCTACTATTAGTAATCATAAAAGGTTTTTCTAAATAATGAATTTACTTGCTAGATTGACTATTTTTATTGTATTCACGTTGTGTATATATTTTATACCTTGGTGGTTTTTGTTTGCAGTTATTTTTATACTTATGGTTATAAAAAGGGTGGTTTTGGTCGAATTACTGGTGCCTGCATTTATGATCGATATTATGTATGGTGTACCACTGGCCAGGTTTAATAGTTTTCAATTTGTGGCAACGACAATATTTTTGCTAATGTTGCTGGTTATTTTTATTATTAAAAAATATATTAGAAATTAGTTTATGTTTTTTAAAAATAACAAAAGAAAATATCTAGACATAACGCCTGACGAAATACTAATCGACGTTCGTAATTTACCGGCATTTAATATGCAACAATTTGAAGGTATTATTGAACGACCCATACCGATCAAGACTTTTCATGCGGTCGTAATTATTTTTTCAATAATTGTTTTTATTTTTAGCGCCAAGCTTTTTTATATTCAAATCATTCGTGGAAATTATTATGCTCAAAAAAGTCAAAACATTAGTTCAAACAGTGAACCAATCTTTGCCAATCGCGGTAATATTTTAGATCGTAATGGCAAGGTTTTGGTTACGAATGATGTTAATCCTGACACAGCTAGCCCTTTCCCACTGCGTAAATACATTAACCACGAAGGTTTTGGTAGTTTATTGGGTTATGTTTCATACCCGAAAAAAGACGCAAGCGGCAACTATTGGCAGTCTGAATTTGTAGGTAAAGACGGTCTTGAAAAAAAATATAATAAAAAGCTTTCAGGTAAAAATGGTTATCAATATTTTGAATCTGATGTATCGGGTCAGGTAAGCGATGAAAATGTTATTGAAAAACCGATACCAGGAGACGATCTAAACACCGCAATTGATGCCAATGTTCAACAGGCAGTTTATGGGGGTATAAAGTATTTGGCCGAAATGTCAGGCTACAAAGGTGGCAGTGGGGTTGTTATGGATATTAAAACAGGCGAATTAATCGCCATAACTAGTTACCCTGAATATAGCCCTAGTATTATGTCGACAGGCAGTGACCAAGACATTATAAGGGGTTATATTAGTGATTCGCGCAAGGTTTTCATTAATCGTGCTGTTGGTGGTATTTATACGCCGGGCTCTATTGTAAAACCATTTCTGGCTCTTGGGGCACTGAACGAAGGTATTATAAGTCCAAGTACCAAGATTTTAAGTACTGGTAAATTAGTATTACCTAATCCTTATGGTGGACCTGATACAATTTTTAGAGACTGGAAAGAACATGGTTATGTTGATATGCGTCGCGCACTGGCTGTTTCTTCGAACGTTTATTTTTATGAAATTGGTGGAGGTTTTAAAAATCAAAAAGGTTTAGGCATTGCGAACATTGGTAAATACACAAAAATGTTTGGGATTGATCAAAAAACCGGAGTCGATATCGATGGCGAACGCGCTGGTAATGTACCTAGCATTGAATGGAAGAAAAAATATTTCCCTAACGATCCATGGCGCGTGGGCGACACATACCACACCGCGATTGGTCAGTATGGCTTTCAGGTAACACCCATTGCTATGGTTCGTGCAATTGGAGGTATTGCCAGTCGTGGTACTTTGGTTACGCCACATTTATTAAAAGACGAAACCAACCCAGAGTTATTAAAAATTCAGCCTTTAAAATTTAGAAACGAAGACTACCAAGTTGTGCACGAAGGTATGCGTATGGTTGTTACCGAAGGTTCAGCGGGTGTGCTTAACTTGCCTTATGTTAAAGTTGCCGCTAAATCGGGTACTGCCCAAGTTGGTATTTCAAAATCATTAGTTAATTCGTGGGTTGTAGGCTTCTTTCCATACGAAAACCCTAAATACGCATTTGTGATTATGATGGAAGCTGGCAAAGCCAATGCTGTAACTTCGGCCGCCTCGGCCATGCGCCACGCCCTAGAATCTATGTATACCACTGCGCCCGAATATTTTAAATAAAAAGTTTTATTTTAGGTTGAAATTTGGGGGAAAAAATGTAGAATGGTTGAATGGACAGGGAATACA
>CAZQAX010000051.1:1731-2909 GCA_964591475.1 uncultured Candidatus Saccharibacteria bacterium | reverse complement strand
TAGCTTCGTCAGTTGCAGTTTCAGCAACCTCTTCAGCAACAACTTCGTCAGTTGTAACTTCGCCTTCTACAGCACCTTCTACGTTAGTGGCTACAACTTCGTCAGTTGTAACAACTTCTTCGCCTTCTACTCCGTCAACTTTCTTTACATCATCTTCTTGCATATATTTATTTAAATTAGTTTTTATAAAACGACTGAACCGACACTATACACTATATATTCAGCATTACCTAATTATTGAAAATAAAATCCCATTAGAAGCGTACGCCTCTAATGGGATTAAAAATTTATAAAACAAGTTAGTGCCAGGTTTTTTTGGTATCGCGTTTGCGATTTTTTACCTTGTTTTTGCTGGTTTTATAATAAGATTTTAGATTTGATTCATTTTTTAAAATAAATAAGCGCTCTTCTTTACTAAGAAGCTCTTTGGTATAGTCCCCAACATTAAATAGTGTCTTTTTACCATCAGCGCCAACCCATCGATAACGCATTTCGCCCAGGGTCTTTCGGTCCTCAAACAGCTCCATACCTTTGGGTTTATTGTCGGCAATGTTTTTGCAGTATTTTGCATAAACAATAAGTTTTTCAAAAACTCGCTCAAAGGTTGTGCGGTGAAACTCTCGATAAAAAAGTCTTTTTTTGTTTTTGTCCCGTATTAGTATGGACGGTAGGCCCGGTTTAACAAAATCACCATTTAATACTTCAGCATTTATTATCACCTCATAGCCTGTTTTGGCTGAACAAATAAAAGAGGCTTGCAAAGCATTATCGGGTGTTTTACCTTCGGGCAATGTTAAACCCATGTCTAAAATCTCTTTAATTACCTCCTCTGCCGTCCTTAGCCTGAAAAGGTTAGACTGCAGGGTTCTTTGGAGCGTATAGAATGCAATGTCTCTTTGCTCGCGCGTTTCTTGTACGTGTACGTGTGCTTTTTTTGTTTCCATAAAATATGTTCTGACAAAACAGTAACATACTATTTGAATTTAGTAAAGACTCATTAAAGAATCAATCGTAGGCAGCAAATCATACCCTGCCTGCTTTTGTATGCACTCACCTTTTTGTGGTTCGTCGTAATTTAAACATTGCGTCGATTGAATTGTAAATTCTATTTTTGCGGTTTTGTTGCCATAAGGTTTTGTGTAAACATATGTTGTATAAGTGCTCCCCGCCGCACCTTC
>CAZQAX010000051.1:0-1631 GCA_964591475.1 uncultured Candidatus Saccharibacteria bacterium | reverse complement strand
TGCATTAAAAATCCAACAATAAATGCCACAATGGCTGCAACAATAACCGCTACAAAATTGATTGATAACATATAATTAATTTAATTTATGATATGAATAATGAGAAACTTTCAATATAACCAATGCAATAATTGGCAATGCCAAGAACCCTGACATACCCATTACAAAATACATGCTAACTAGTGCTGCAATAAAATCAAAAGTAAACCCAGCATAAGCCCACTCTTTAACACCTTTTGGTATTTGTGGTACTACTAATGCGATCGAGCCAAGAACCTTGGCAACAACAATAAAACCTACGAAATATAATGGGTAACCCATTGAAACAATTGCATCGTCAGCCGTGCCATTAAAATAAGCAACCAATTCCATTACACCCTGCGTAACAAATATTAAAAGGGTTGAAACCCAAAACATTATTTTATACTTTTTCATAAAAATATTATAACATAAAAAGATTTTCTGTTCTCCCTAAGTATATGATCTTGTTTTGCAATAAAGAATCAGTTTCATTTGAAAAAGTTTTAGCAAATTGATAACCTTTATTTTTTTTATTTAAAAATACGTCTATGATAACTGCGGGAATATACTTCTTTCCAGTTAAAAATGAGCCGTATTTTACTTGGCCAAAAATACCAATAGCTACAGGCTTTGTCCTATCTTCTTGCTGTAATTCTCTTTTAATAAATTCATTAATTTGATCTTCTTTCTCAAGATTAAAAGGTAAACGAACTACTCTTTTTGAATTTTGGCTATATATTAATAATCCATATCCTGGATAGTTTTGAATAACGCCCTCAATAAGATCTTCAATATTTTGTATATCAATATCTTTTTTCTTGTTTAAAGCAGGAAAATAAGAAACAATCTTTTTATTAAATAAAGTAACATACCAAACAGACCCAGTTAGTAATGCTTCCCAATGCAAATTAAAAAAATATTTTTGTATTATAATTAATAATAATAATATTAAACCCCCATATATAGTATTTCTTGAATTCAATGAACGATTTTTAAGTGCAGAAGTATCTAAAATAGATAAATATTTAAACAAAACCATCAACAACAAAATGGCGAAATTCATATACAATAAAATATTTAATAATTTCATCGTTCCATTATTATTGAGGTTTGATAGTAAAGAAAAGTTAACTACTATATTAACAAAAAGAACGGATGAAAACATTATATTTTTTTGATACTCTGTTTTAAAATATGAAAAAAATGTTGTATACAATGTAAACAAAAAACCTCCAATAATTACAAGTTTTACCTTAATCCCATTAAAGCCACCTTCAGTATTAATAAAAAAATCTATAAAACTTTTACGAAAAACACTATCAATGATAAATATAAAAATAACACTAAGAGTTATAAATAAAATTGTCTCTTCAGAGTAATTAGGTAAAAGGTTCTTGTTTTCAAGATAATTTTTTATTTTTAATAAATATTTTTTCATAAAAATATTATAACATTAAAACTATTTCAAATAGCTGTCAAAATAGATAGCGTGGCAAGTATAACCACCTGGGTTTTTAACCAAGTAATCTTGATGGTATTCTTCGGCAGGCCAAAATTTAGTAAAAGGTTCAAGTTTTGTAACCACTGGCGCACCCCACCGGCCCGAATCA
>CAZQAX010000050.1:0-2964 GCA_964591475.1 uncultured Candidatus Saccharibacteria bacterium | reverse complement strand
CAACAAACAAAAAGGACGGCAGTATGGCCGAAATGCTAGTGTCTTTTGATTGGGCCGAAATCGCCAAACACAAAGACGCAGTTTTAAAAGAAATTCAAGCGACATTTGAAATAGACGGTTTTCGTAAAGGCAACGTACCATTCGATATGATCGAGAAGAACGTTTCAAGCCTAGAAATTTGGGAGCGCTGTGTTGAAAACGAACTTCAAGCCCAATACCCTGAAATCTTAAAGCAAGAAAACGTCGACGCAATTGGTAGACCAATGGTTACAATTTTAAAAGTCGCTGAAAATAACCCAGTAGAAGTTAAAATCGAAACGGCCATATACCCAACCGTAACATTACCTGACTATAAAAAAATCGCAGCTGATGCAATGACTGAAATCAACAAAGACGTTACAAGTTTTGAAGCAACTGACGAAGAGCTAACAAAAACCTTTGAAGAGCTGCAACAAATGCGCGCTCATCAAAAAATGCACACCGATGGTGGCCATTCACACGATGACCATTCGCACGGCGAAATAACTCCTGACATGTACCCAACACTTGATGATGAATTTGCCAAAAGTTTTGGTTTCGACGACCTAGATAAGATGCGTGAAAAAATGCGCGAGAATGTTGTCAAAGAAAAAGAACAAAAACATTCTGACAAATCACGCATTGCATTGATCGAAAAAATTATTGAGGCAACAACAGTTGAAACTCCAGAGATACTAATTACTGCCGAACTTGATAACATGATGCACCGTATGCGCCATGACATTACAATGATGGGCCTAGCCTTTGAAGACTACCTAAAACACATTAATAAAACTGAAGCTGATTTACGTGCTGAATATACAAACGATGCTCAAAAACGTGTTTCATCAAAATTAATAATTGAAGAAATCTCAAAGAAAGAAAACCTAAAACCATCTGATGCTGATATTGAAAAAGAGGTAATAAGGTTAATGAACGAATACCCCGAAGCCGACAAGGTTCAAACAACAATGTATGTTGAATCTATTCTAACTAATGAAAAAGTTTTTAGCTTCCTAGAAGGTAAAAAATAATTTAAAAAATTAAATAAGCATAAGAAAAGGGCCTCAATAATCAACTTCGATTTTGTGGCCCTTATGCTTTGTGTGACGACCAAGAACTTTCTTCTTGTTCTTGTAAACACTCGTAGCAGTGCTCAAGCCTTTGCGCATTTCTTTTGCTGTGGCTTGGACACTTTTCAAAGTGTTAGAAATTCTCATCCCGTTTTTTATCTTTTTATTATTTTTTCTCCGTGCCATAAATAACTATTTTATACCTATATTATACACCTATAAAGCATTTTTGTCAATAAAGATAAGGCTTTTATTGGCTTGATAAAATAGGCTTTTTTAGGTACAGTAGATCTATGTTAATACCAACAGTTATTGAAAAAACTATGAATGGCGAACGCGCCTACGATATATACTCACGATTACTAAACGAGCGTATTATATTTTTAGGTGGCGAAGTTAACGACGACACAGCCAATTTAATTATTGCTCAATTATTATTTCTTGAACACACCGATTCTAAAAAAGATATTTATTTATACATAAACTCACCGGGCGGTTCAGTCACTGCAGGTCTTGCAATATTAGACACTATGAACCATGTTAAGTGTGACGTTTCAACTGTATGTGTCGGTGTTGCCGCATCAATGGGAGCAGTATTATTGTCATCTGGCACAAAAGGTAAACGTTTTATATTACCCAATGCCGAAGTTATGATTCATCAAATTATGGGTGGCGCCGAAGGCCAAGCATCTGATGTTGAAATAACCGCTAAACGCATGATTCGCCGCAAAGAAACTCTTAATAAAATTCTTGCACAAAACACTGGCAAGAAATTTGAGCAAGTTGAAAAAGACGCCGACCGCGACTACTGGATGACGTCTGACGAAGCCAAAAAATACGGTATCGTTGACGCAATCATGACCAAGACTAAAAAGTAGGTTAAAAAATAAATAAAAATATTCACAAAAAAAGCCTTGCGTGTAAAACCGCAGGGCTTTTGAATAAAATTGGTTTTTTACTGAACCAAACTGACTTTTTCTTTTGGGTCGAATTTTTCAGGCTCTAAACCGATCTGAACCCAGTCTTTACTATTTGGACTAAGCATTGTTTTTATGTGCTGTTCGTCATTAAGTTTGAGCCAAAAGCTACCATCTTTGCGTGTGTACACCGGTTTGACATTACTGTTTGGGTCAACCGATATTTTACCGATCCTTACCCTTCTGTTCATGTAAAGCATAGCTACCGCAAAAGCAAAGAGCACTGCGATAAAGGTTGAGATACCGGTTTTTTTGTTAAAGTCGATATTTCCACTCCAAACAACACAAAGGATCACAAAACAAAACAGGATTACCAATCTGGCGACGTTTCTAAAAATATACTTATTATTTTCCATAATTTTTTCAGCCCATATTATATCACCACATATAGTGTAAGTCAATACTTATATAAGCACCGCCCCTAAACAAAAAACCCCTTATGTTTAAAATACGTAAGGGATTTAAGCTCTTTAACCAAGGGGCTTTCGCTCGGTTGGGGGCTCTTTTATTGTAGTTGTCCAAATACTTACAACAACAAATGCGCAGACGATAAGTATGCCACCCGCAAACATCCACACCTTCGTGATTGTCTCGTTAGACGCATTGTCGTCAGTAAAGTAGTTTTTATATAAAACCACTAAAAGCTCAGCTAAAATGGTTGCGATCGCGGTCAGAATGATTCGTGCACGTCTTTGTTTTTTTGTTATCATAAGTTCTAATTTTTATAACCTTATCAGTGCCCCATAAATAAGTCAAACAAGTGTCGAGGCAAATATTTGCTAAAAATGCCCCAAGGGTATATATTAAGTGGGCAGTAAATACCGCAAGCAAAATTATATTCTGTAAATTCTGACTTACTTTTTCTTTTATCTTTATTGCACACACTTATTTAATTT
>CAZQAX010000049.1:0-3098 GCA_964591475.1 uncultured Candidatus Saccharibacteria bacterium | reverse complement strand
AATAGTTTTGATGCGTGTGCGCCATAAGTCTTGTTCTCAGTTAGTTTTTGAAAAATTGGAAGGTATAGGTTGATTGTTTCATCGGCAATACGTAGGCGACGACTAATTTCTAGTACCGCCGATGTGCGTAGGTTGTGTAGCCTATCAACCATTTTTAAAAATAGGGCTTTTGGGTTTTTGACCAACTCGGCTATGTAAAAATCATAAACTTCTTCTTTGGTTTTAAATTTAACCTCATCAATTTGAGGTCTAGTTAATGCCAAAACCAAATTCGCAGTTTCGGTGTTGAACATATTGCTTACGCGAAATAATAATGTTTCCCTAAATACGTTGTAATCTGTCTTTACGTTGCCAAAAATCGGTGAATCTTCGCCTAAATCATGAAGCAAGATTGCAATAATCGCGTCGCGATCATAATAGCCTAATTCGCAAAGCATGATTAGCGCGCATGCTCGTGGGTGTTCAAAATATCTAATACCCTCGTCGCGCACATGTGTGCGGTGAGCCTCTTTGGCTAAATCATAAGCCTGCATAATCATTTGCACATCATTTGTGCCAGGGTTAAACCCGTTTAAGGTTTCAATAAAAGTTTTGCGGTTGTTTAAAATCTTGTTTTTCATAATTTTGTATATTACTGGTAATGTTTCTATACAAAGTTTACATACATAAAAAATGCATAACAATGCTTTTTTGGCCTAAAAATCTATATAAATAAAGGCTTTTTTACAATATTTAAATAAGCCTTGCTTTTTAATACTAAAAATGTAAAAATTATTTTACAATGAAATATACAAATGAGCTTAAAAAGATTGGCTTAACGCCCGACCAGGCATCTGTCTATGAAGTTTTAATTGAAAATCCAGCATTAACTGCGCGACTGGTTGCGGTCAATGCAGGAGTTAATCGCGAACTAACCTATATTGTTTTAGGGCAATTAGAATCTTTGGGTTTAGTTGAAAGACTTGAACGCCCTAAAAAAATTACCCTCTTTCGAGCGCTGCACCCTAAACATATTCAAAAAATTGTTGATAACAAGAATACTGAAGCCGAAAAAGCCACTGATGCATTTAATAAAATGTTTCAAAAAATGCTTCTTTCATATAATAGCGCACGGCATCACCCACATGTTTCGTTTTATGAAGGTCTTGATGGTTTGGCTGTTGTATACGCTATGGTACTGAGCGAGGCTAAAAAGGTTCAAGTTATTCGCTCGCGTTATGATTATGACAATCAAGACGTACGCAAAATGGTAACCGCACAAATCACCGCTCAGGCTAATAAGGGTATTGAATCATACGTATTGTCGCCATTACTACCCCATATGGACAACACTCCGCATATTTATAGTAGCAAAAAGAAAAGTGCGCGTAAGATCATCCCAGTCGGTAAATTTGATCTGCCTGCTCAAATAATTATTTACAATAACAAGGTTTGCATAACTTCGTTTACTGATGAAATTGTAACAACTATTACCGAAAGCCCAGCCATTGCCCAAACTTTCAAGATTTTATTTGCTTATATCTGGGATTCTATCTAGGTCACAAATCTTTGTATGTTGACAAAAGTTTTAAATAGTGTACTATTTGAAATAGGTAAATCCATAACAATATGAGAAAAAAAGAAGGTTTTTGGGAAAAAGTCCTGCGCGTAATAGATCCCCTAGGGGCTTACTGCTCGCCAGACTTAGTTGAAATAGTCTATACTCCGTTAGATCAGAAGGTAGGTTTTATCTATAGTGACGGAAGTACCAGGTCAAAAGAAATTGACTTAACCATGGCCGCTGAAGTTTTATTGCTTTGGGACTCTGTTGAAAAAAGGAGTTCTGAGGTCAAGAATCAAAAGGCCACTTTCTTGGTTACTGAGGGCGCCAATGTTTTTGGGCACGTAGGTAAGGTTTCGGGTAAAACCATCGCCCACCTTAGCCCATTTATGAAAAGAGTTTATGCATGGAGAGACGATTTTTTCAATCGAAAAAAATTAGATGTCCCCGCCGACCCCCTGTTTTAAGGGTAAGTTAAAGATTTTAGTGAAGCCGTTTCATTTATGGAGCGGCTTTTTTTACTCAAATCCTTTTAACAAACTCGCCTCTTCGTCGGCGTTTAAGATATTTTCAAATAATTTTTCAATTGTTTTTTGTTGCGTTTCTTTGGGTAAATAGCTAAATGGCCCGCGAATTTTTTTACCATCGCTTTTCCATGCGTTTATTGCTTTTGAAAGCATTTGCCCGTCTACCATGACTAGTAATATATCATCAACATCTAATTCTCTACCCTTACTTTTATTTATTTGATCCATTTTGTGCTCTGCTTTGTCGGTATTAATAGTAAACTGAATACCAAAGTTTTTTTCATCAAACCCTATGTCACCTGCTTCGGTACCCACGCCACGCTTTTTAGTTTTAGTTTTTATAATAAAATCAATTTTTTCATGTACGTCTTGGTATGCATTAGCTTTTTCAACCACGATATGTAAATCGGGCCGATTAATAGCAATCATTTCGGCTACGCCTGTCATCATAGACTCGGCGACAACGCCCAGTTGTTCGTTTTTATTTTCAGAATCTTCCCGGTTTGCGATTTCGCCATAGGCTTTTGATTTTAATGCGTCCTTCTTTGTCTCAGTTTCGGCTAATTTTAGAGCTAAGACTTTATTTAATTTGGTTGTAAAAGCGTCACGTACAACACTTTTTAAATAAGCCTCTTTTAGTTTTTTACCTAAAAACCCACTATCAATATTGTCACTAAACTTTATACGAGTGCCTTGGTGGCGGCTTGCTACTACTTCGCCCGCAGTAACTAGTTCATTATTAACCGTAAAGCTGTTTTTGCGTTTGTCGTACACGACTTCGTGCTGGGCCAGGCTTTCGTTAAGTTCGATTTGGTTTGTTTCGGCAATAATTCTATCCATTTCATCGCTACCTATAAGTTCAAAAAAATCACCACGCCCTAAGAAGGCCTGTGCCTCGGCCGCATAGTCAAAATTTACCAGCGGGTTGGTTATTGGTGGGTCTTTTTCGGTAATTAAATAGTTTTCAATCATACTGCTTATTGTAGTGATTTATACCAAATAGTGCAATAAGTTTACTTTACTCCTCTATT
>CAZQAX010000048.1:0-3242 GCA_964591475.1 uncultured Candidatus Saccharibacteria bacterium | reverse complement strand
GCAATTTACTTTTTTAAATAAAAATGCTACATTAGTTG
This sequence comes from uncultured Candidatus Saccharibacteria bacterium, assembly GCA_964591475.1. Taxonomy (GTDB): domain Bacteria; phylum Patescibacteriota; class Minisyncoccia; order Phycocordibacterales; family UBA9973; genus MFUC01. Next base: position 3,204 of record CAZQAX010000048.1, on the reverse strand, counting down.
TACCCATCCCCTTGTAGTTCAATGGATAGAACTGCGGACTTCTAAGCCGTTAATGGGGGTTCGATTCCCTCCAAGGGGACATCACAAAATTTGGGCGATTAGCTCAGTTGGTAGAGCAGCGCTTTTACACAGCGAAGGTCAGGGGTTCGAATCCCTTATCGCCCACACAATACAAAACACCTAGATTTTTTCTAGGTGTTTTGTATTATTAACTATTCTAATACTCTATACAGTGGCGACTTTCCATCTTCAAAAAAATCTCGTTTTAAATCAGGTGTACCATGTTTTTCTAAACCAGCACAAAGTTTTTTTATTAACTCTCCTTGCCAGTAAATTCTAGATTTTTCGTTATCATTATAATTATTTAAATTACCTGTTAGGTATTGAGGCTCATTATCTACATAGTTTTCAACCGCAGCCGAAAGTATTTTATTGCTTTCAAGGATTATCAATTCCTGTTCCAAATGCTCTATTTTACCCAAACTGTCAGCGCCCCCAGAGTCTTTAACAAAACGTTTTACCCCCTTAAGGTATGCTTCATATTTTTCACAAACCCATTGTGTATGGTAAGTGTTAACTTTATAACTTTTCAAATTATTCCCTTCGTATGATTTAGTAGTTCCATATAAATATAGTTTAAAAAGTTTTTCAATGGCATTGTTTTGACCTAATGTGCCCGCGCTTGACTCCATCTTCTTAATCAAATCTTTGTTAAAAAATTCTGGAGTGAATGATGCATATAGATAATTTGAATCAGTCTTGTATTTTTGCTCTAAAATATCAGCAAACTTTTCAAAACCTTGCGCATTTTCTAGCGCGAAATTTCTCGCACCCAAAACCTCTCCCAAACCAACAGCCTCTTGTTTAACTAACTCATACTCACTATTAGGATTTTCTAGCGGAAAAACCTCTTCCATCATTTCAAAAAGCTCACCACGTAATTCTTTGCTTAAAGGGGTATTATCTAAAACATCCCTTAGCCTACTTAAATTCTTAAAAGTCGTAGCCTTCTCTTCTGTAATCTCTTTAAATGTTTTAAAATTAATTGTGTACCAAAATAATCCATTAATATCCTCATTTTTTTCATAGCCCCTGGTCTTTACAATTTCCCTGTAGTATTCTTGGTATGTATTATATATATCAACAAAATCAGTATCCATCTTGCCGTCGTCCGGGAATAGATATTTATAAATTGCCTCCTCTGTTACACTGTGGGCCTGGTATTCACTAGAATAAGGGTCTTCGTACATTGCGCGTTGCCTAAAGCCCATTTTTAGTAAATCCTCTGTATACGCAAAAGATCTTTGAAGGCCAAAGTCATGATTTATGTGGTGCGACAATTCAGCACAAAAATCATGTAAGCCACTGGTACTTAAGTCATATTTTACCATATCGACAGAGTCACTAAATTCATCAATCTCCTTTTTTTGAAGTCTTTTGTTTTCATAGAACAATGTTCCATCGTTGTAATGAGCCCTTTCTTCATTTTGTCGTAGGACTTTTTGAAAAATCCACTCATTAAACTCATCACCAAAACTCATTTTTTCATTGGGGTGAACAATGTTTATGTCTGGCCCCCATGTTTCAACCAGATCCCTAAATCTATTTTCAAGAACAGTATCGTTAATATTTCGATAAAGAGTATCTTGACGCATAACCAAAACATAGTCATGTGCCAACTCATCAATCTCTTTTCTTGTTTGCTCGTTCCATGTAATTTCGGTTAGATTTTTTTGTTTGTTTTCTAAATAGTTTGGTAGCTCTTGTTTAGCAAAGTGCCCCGTTATGGACAGTATGGCCATGTATTCAGGTATGTATTTTGCCACACTCCCAATTTTTGATAAAAACGTTTTTAAAAGACTTTTTCTTTTTGATTTATATTTCTCTTGAATTTGTAGAATCTCAACCTCGATTTTAGGTTCGTTTTCTGGTACACCAAAAAAGTCTTTTTTTTGTTTTACAAAATCATTATTTGATTTTTCAAAATTGTTTAAATCAGCTTTTGAGCTCTCACTAATAGTCTCTAGTTTTTTTTCAACATCAGAGTCATTAATTATTGCAGGATTTTCAGATATTTTTTTTTCTGGATCACTGTATTCAAATATCTTTGACTGATCATTAAATTGCTCTTTCATGGTGTTTTTTCGTGATTTTTTCTTTTGTGTTTTTATACTTTAAAATGACTCGTGATATTTCGTCACGCTCTTGGGCCGAAAGTCTTTTTAGCCCCTCTATGTATGCGGTATATAGCCCAAGCAATTTATTAGTGCTATTTTTGTCCATATTTAAATAGTAGCACTTTGTAAACCAGTACTCAACCAGGTCTTTTTAGTAAAAGTTGTACAAAAAAGCTTTGAGAATAATTTCGAAATTGGTACAGGCAAAGACGCACTAAAAAAACCGTCACAACTGTGACGGTTTTTTTAGTTTACACCAGGATCAATAACGTTTTTTTGATAGGCTGATTCTATTGTGCTTGACCGCTCATTAAAAAAAATGTTGATTTTTTCAATTTTATTAATATTTAGCTTAGGGTTTGAGCTAGGGTTATTCTCAACAACACCAATGCGGTCCCGGGTTAGAAATTGATATGAAAAAATTATAAATACAAACAAAACAAGACCCAAAGTTAAAAACGTGATTAGTAATATTTTCCATAAAAATGCCGGCCGCGGCCCAGTTTCAGAATAGGGCTTCGTTGGTAAATTAACCTTCTTGGTGTTTATAGAAAATTCAGTATCGCTATTATTTTTTTTAAAAAAATTCAAATTCATAAAAATATATTTAAAACTATTTTGAATAGCTTTTAACTATTAATTTTAAAACCAAAGACCACGAGCTTTCTAGTGCTGGTTTTTTCTTGAAGTCGACAATTTCGGTATTGTTATGGCTAAAAGACAAAGACATATTACTAATATTAGACCAGTAAGGAATATTTTCTAATTCAACTAACGTACGATAAATTGACTGATAGCTACCGTTGGCTGTTATACCAAGCGCCAGCTCAGTTTCAGACTCATCAACTGAATTAATACTAACAATTGAACCAGTACGCCCACCAATACTTTCTAAGTCGCTAAGAAATTTTGGCACACCAGAGCTTTTTAAAAAATGAGCGTTTATGTCGTTACTCATTTTAACAACGGTCTCGGCTTGTTTTTTGTCATCAATAGACTGTTCAATTTGACTAATTTGGTTATTAAT
>CAZQAX010000047.1:0-3255 GCA_964591475.1 uncultured Candidatus Saccharibacteria bacterium | reverse complement strand
TGCCGGTAAAATTGTTACTAAAAATGTCATGAAATAAATACTACCATAAATTTTAATATTGTCATTAAAAAGCCCTCAACTATTGAGGGCTTTTTTCAGTTTTTAGTACAATAGTATTTGCGAAAAATGTTTTTGATTTCTTCTACCCTTGCGCCAGATAGCGGGCCCAAAGGTTTGTCACTTTTAGGCGAAGGCCTGCCCCATGGCCCACTCGCAACCGCTGCTATTTCACTTTATTATTTTTTTGTGTTATTGTACAAAAATATAGCTCCTTTCGCTAAATAAATAACCTGCAAATTAAACTCAAAAAAATGAAAAGTTCAAACTTTACTTGCTTCAAGGGTAAAATTTTACCGACAGCAAACAGAACCGCTTTAGCAAATGATATCTACTTGATTCATCAATCTTTCTACACATTTTTAGCAGTTTACGCTGAAAAATTTAACTCCCAGGAACATCGACAAATACTGCAAGATGAGCTTGGTATTACAACAAGAGGACAAAGTCCAGAACACGGGCCCATTTCTCATGCTGACCTTTGGCTTATAGATTTAGACGTTTTGTTGGGTCAAATCTCATTACTTACAAATGAACACACTGTTCCATTTCATCGACTTTGCTATAGAGCTTCAACAGAAAAAGATATGGGTGAAGCACTAGTTGCTGCAGTAGAAAGTATTGCAGATGACTACGTAAGGTCTATCGGCGCCGCTATTCAAAACTCTTCTGGCTTTAAAGATAAAACGCTTTGGTCAGTATACATACACTGCGACCCTGTTGTGGGTATAGAAGTAAGTCATGTACAAGAAACAAACAAATTCGCTGACGACAAACTTTTCCTTTCTTTTCAAAAAATTGTCATACAGGTTTTTCAATCACTAAGTAGGCACTTTTACCCAGTAAGTACTTAGTAAGTAATTCATAATCCTCTCTTAAATTAAAGGGAGGATTTTTTTGTGCGGGATAAGGGAATCGAACCCTTGTCCACTGCTTGGAAGGCAGTTATTCTACCACTAAACTAATCCCGCATTTTATTTAATTTAAAACCATAATTAGTTTTATTGTCGGGGTGCAGGGAATCGAACCCTGTTCTCACGGTCCCAAACCGCGTATACTACCGGTGTACTACACCCCGATGTCTTAGTATTTCAATAATATCACAAAATATTTAATTTTCAATGCCTATATTACGTACCCTGCCAAACCGTTGACTTTCTATCGCATAATGATATAGTTTGAGTCAACCAGTACTTAAAAAAATACAGAGATGAAAAGATCAATATTTTTATTAGTAAGTATATTAATGCTTGCTAATAACCAAACCTCAAGTGGTGCCGTAGACGGTCGCAAAAAAGACAAGAAAGTTGTCAGCGAACTAAAGGGTGAAACTTTCAGAATATTCAGATTTATTGGCACAGAAAACCAAGCCTGGCCGTATACAGGCTATGGCGAAAGGACCTATTTACATATGTCATTTTCAGACAAACGTATTAAGTTTGTGCCAGACTCAAGTGGTAAGGTACTTAAAGACTACATTTGGTACGAACTTGGGGATGAAATAGAGATAGAATTAGATTTCGAATACTCAGAAGTTTTAACAATCTATGCAGATTCAGATGTCGGTGACATTGCTATCGTAAAGCCTTTAAACGGTGTTTATGGAGGGTTCAAATTCCCCTCTTCTATTTTGGCTGGTGATTACTATGTCAAAAAAGGTTACATTACCAGTGGCGAAAAAGGCTATACCCTAACCAGTGTAGCAAAAAACCTTTTTGGTAATTCTCGCCTAATCATAGAATTAGCTATTATTAGGGATTTCTAAATATAAATATTTTGATTCTTGAAACTTTTTAAGCTCTTTACACAAAAGCCTCCCCTGTTCGGGAGGTTTTCATTTTACTATATTAATATTGACTATTTTGTATATTATGATATAATTGAACTCGACACAGAACACTCACAATTTAATAAGAAAGAGATGAAAATAAAGAAAATTTTACTAATTAGTACCCTATTGGTACTACTTGCCACAGCCTGCAAAAAAGAAGGTGGATTCAACAATCGGAGTAAGTATATAACCAAATCATTACGCCAGAGAAACTTTTCCGTTGAACGTATTACATATACCTACAACGGCAATATCTTTACACTTACGGTAAATGGATATGGTAGATCAACCCTCATACTGTCATTTATGGACGGAATGAATAATATTACGTTTACTCCAGATCCAGACACCAACCTAGTTACCCTTGGCCCATATGGCGAAATGCATAAATTAGCAGACAAACAAGGTATTGGTTTCGTGGCAAGATATGGTCACAACCTAAGACTTAATTTTTCTGACAATACACCTAATCTAAAAATAAGTAAAAAAGGTGAACTGCGATATTATCCATACTCAACGGTACCGGGAGAATCTTTACCTCCCGACGTAATCGAGGGTGAATATATGGTAATTAAACAAACGCCCGGCTATCGACTTGAAAAGTATGCATCTTATGATCAATGGTTTAAACCTACTGGCCCGTGGATTACAACAATAGAGATCAGTGAAGAGTAGCCAAATTAAGGGAAACTTATCCCGTTAAAACACATGTTTTGACGGGATTTTTTATATTAAATTAATTTGACGTATTATATTACCCTTTCAAAAATCTCACATCGGGCAAACTTTTTATCTAAATCTAAATACACAACCAAAAGGTCAATTTGCCAGCCGCCGGCCGAATTGTTAATTTTTTGTCCTTTAGAACTTAAAAGGTATGTTTCGACAGCTCGCACAAACCTTTTAATCTTCCAAGGGTGCATGTTTTCGGCTGGATTGTAGGCAGCTTTCAGGTTTTGACTTTCAGGTTTCAGGCTTGATGTTACACGTGGAACATTCTTGTCTAGCGATCGTTTTGATGACTTTACCTCAATAAAATGTGTAACTCCCCCTTTTTCGGCAACAATATCAATTTCGCCCCATTTTTTAGTATAGTTTCGATCAGTAACTTTATACCCCTTCTTTTCAAGCCAACGGCAAGCAATGTCTTCACCAAGCTCACCTATTTTTTGCGTTGGAGAAGTAAACGTCTTCATATTTAAATTATATACCCTTTTTAGTTACACATGAAACACTTTGGCTAAATATTAGGTTATTTTTAGTATACGTTTCACGTGAAACATGTGTAAACTGAATTTAAGCCTTAAATAGCAATATCGGTCAAAAATAACCTTACAAAATAAGGGTTTTTACCCAATTAAAGGCCA
>CAZQAX010000046.1:0-3325 GCA_964591475.1 uncultured Candidatus Saccharibacteria bacterium | reverse complement strand
CAAAATATCGCTCGCGCTTTTGAAGATTCAGTCACCGAAGTGTTAGTTAAAAAAGTCTTAAAGGCTATTGACCAATACACTGGCGACGAATCAGTCAAAACAATTTTAGTTGGAGGTGGCGTTTCGGCTAATACTTTTATAAAAAGTGAGCTAACTAATGCAGTGCAACAATACGATGCAAGTATTTCAGTCATATTTCCCGAGACCGAACTCTCAACTGACAATGCAATTATGATTGGCATGGTTGGTGCACTAAAGGTTTTTGGAAAAACAAATCAACAAATAAAAAACTCCGACATCATAGATGCCGGAGAGATGGTAGCAAATTCTAACTGGAGTTTTTAATTTAGACCAAATAATCCAAAGCCCTGCATTGACTCAAGGGTGTTTCTCATTTCTTGCGGGTTACTTGTTACCAGCTTACTGTCGCATTCGATTTTAATCTCGCTTAACAAACCAGCGCCTTCGCCTACTTGGGCTGCATAGCAACCCTGAGCTAATGATGATGGATGCTTGTTAACAAATTCATACAAAAAACTTAATGGCGTAACTTGTTTAATCAAAATACCATTATTGCTTTTATAATCGTCTTGAAATAAATAAGCTTCGGGGTCGTTAAAAACTTTTTCAATAACAAAAGCTTTTAATTCGTTTAGCGATTGTGGCCCACGATGATACCTTCGATAGAAATTGATGTGATCCTTGGCCAATAAATTAATGTGACCACCATAAGTACGCATTTTAGAGATTTCTTTGACAAATTCAAAGACATTGTTTTGGCATAGTTCTGCCGAGGTTATTAGTACAGTACTTTGTTTCATATTTTATGTGCTCTCAAAAATTTATTATACATCATATTGGTCTATTTTCAAAATAAATAGATTTTATAATATAAAACTGGGCAAAACACCGTTTTTTTGGTATAATTTTTATATGGATGACGCACAAAAACAAGCCTTAAATGCGCTTGAGGCAAACTTGCCGGCAAAACTTTTAAAGCCCTATGACCCAGCCGAAACTGAAGGTCGTATTTACCAAACCTGGGAGGATTCGGGCCTATTTAACCCCGACATTTGTATTGAGCAAGGCGTAACCAGTGCTGATGCTAAACCTTATACAATCATAATGCCACCACCAAATGCCAACGGACGTTTACACGTTGGTCACGGTTTAACTTTTACACTAGAAGATATCTTTACTCGTTTTCACCGTATGAACGGCTATAGAACATTATGGGTGCCAGGTGCCGACCATGCCGGTTTTGAAACTCAAATTGTTTATGAAAAGAAATTAGAAAAAGAAGGCCGCTCACGTTTTGACATTGACCCAGCTGATTTATACAAAGAGATTTACGATTTTACAATTGAAAGCAAAAAATTCATGGAGGCTGATGTTCGAAGGCTAGGTGCATCGTGCGATTGGTCACGTGAAAAATTCACCCTTGACCCCAGTGTTGTTAGTGCGGCGCAACAGACCTTTGATAAAATGTTCAAAGACGATTTAATTTATCGTGGTGAACGTATTGTTAACTGGTGTAGCAAACACCAAACTTCCCTTTCAGAAGTTGAAACTGAATTTATCGAAAAAAATGACCCGTTTTATTATTTACAATACGGCCCTTTTGTTATTGCCACTGCCCGACCTGAAACTAAATTTGGCGACAAATACGTTGTTATGCACCCAAACGACACACGCTATGCCGAATACACACATGGCCAAAAAATTACCGTTGAATGGATCAATGGCCCAATTGAAGCAACTATAATAAAAGATGAAAGTATTGATATGGAGCTAGGTACTGGTGTTATGACCATTACACCATGGCATTCAAATGTCGACTTTGACATAGCCGAAAAATACAATTTAGACAAAGAGCAAATCATAGACTGGAAAGGTAAATTATTACCTATTGCAGGCGAATTTGCAGGCATACATATATCAAAAGCTCGTCCACTAATAGTTGAAAGATTAAAAGAAAAAGGCCTATTGGTTAAAATTGATAATGAATACAAGCACAACATTAAAGTTTGCTATAAATGCGAAACAACTATTGAACCACAAGTCAAAGACCAATGGTTTGTTAAGATGGCTCCATTGGCCAAAATGGCACTTGATGCCGTAAATGAAGGTAAAATAAACTTTTACCCCGACAATTACGCTAAAATATTTAAATACTGGATGGAAAACAACATTGACTGGAACATTTCACGTCAAATAATTTGGGGCATACCAATACCTGCTAAAATTTGTACTGTTTGTAAACGTGGATATTCTGACTTAACAGACTCGTTAACTAAATGCGATTGTGGTGGCGAACTATACAAAGACACTGACACTTTTGATACTTGGTTCTCATCAGGTCAATGGACACTACTTGCGCTAGGTTACCCAAATTCGCCCGACGCAAATATCTACCACCCAACATCATTGATGGAGTCGGGTCGTGATTTAATATTTAAATGGATACCGCGCATGGTTATATTTGGACTTTATTTAAAAAATGAAGTTCCATTCAAAGACGTTTATTTGCACGGCATGGTTAATGACGAAAAAGGCCAAAAAATGTCAAAATCAAAAGGTAATGTTATTAGTCCAATTGAAATTGCCGACATGTACGGCGCCGATGCATTACGCATGGGTATGATTGTTGGTAACACGCCGGGCACCGATTTAGCATTGTCAAAAGACAAAATCAAAGGCTATAAATTGTTTGCTAATAAAATATGGAACATTACGCGCTTTGTTTTGACTAATACACAAAACTTAAATGATGGAGTTAAATTAAACGAAGTGGACGAATTAGTTTACACAGAATGGCGCAACGAGCTTGAAAAAATAACAAGCAATATTAAAAATTACCAAATACACCTAGCCAGCGACACAATATACCATTTTATTTGGGACACGTTTGCATCTAAAATTTTAGAAGAAAGTAAGCCATTACTAAATAGTACTGACGAATTAGTTAAACAATCTAGAATGTTACTGTTGCAAAAATTACTACAAGAATCTCTGATAACACTACACCCATTCATGCCATTTATTACCGAGGAAATTTGGTCGTTTTTACCAACGAACAACTTAGAGTCTAAAAAACTTCTAATGGTAACATCATGGCCTACAGCTGGCAAACAATAGCTATAGCCGCCGCCACTGGCATATTGCCAACTATTTTATGGTTGCTTTTTTGGTTACGCGAAGACCGCATAAATGGCAAGCCCAAGGGCCTGTTTGTTTTGTGTTACATATTGGGTGCTATGATGGTTTTTTTAGTTGTACCCTTGCAAAAATTCGCATATGGATTTATCGGTGCGGGTTTAGTTGG
>CAZQAX010000045.1:0-3361 GCA_964591475.1 uncultured Candidatus Saccharibacteria bacterium | reverse complement strand
AAATATGTGGTACCGGCGCGTGGCGATAATTGCCACAATGGCTAGTATTAAATACGGCGTATATGGGCCAACATTACGCATTGCCAAAAAGCTTTTGGCCGATAAAGAAGACCTAATGCACAAAGCCGTGGGCTGGGCATTGCGCGAAGTGTGGAAGAAGGATGCAAAAACTTGCGAAGACTTCTTAATAAAAAATTATAAAAACCTACCCCGCACAACATTGCGCTATGCAATTGAACGAATGGAGGAGGGGAAACGGAAAGGGTTTTTGAGGTATAAAGTGTAGTCATTACCCAGATTAGTAACATTCCAACATTCTTGAGAATGTCCGAATGTCTTGATATAATATATTTATGAGTAAGATTAAAACAAGTAAACAAATTGAAAGGCACTTCAAAGGTATCGCAAATCATCATCGCATAGATATTTTGATTTTTGTTGATAAAAACAATAATGCGACGGTCGATGATATAACCACTGGTTTGAATGCAAATTTTAAAACTATTTCAGAGCATACAAGGCGATTGGTCCAAGCGGGGCTATTGAATAAGTCATACAAGGGTAGATTCGTGGCGAATTCATTGTCACCATACGGCAAGCAAGTTGTGAAGTTTATCAAATTATTTCAATCAACAAACTAACCCAAAAATAACATTCCAACATTCTGGAGAATGTCGGAATTTTGCAAAATATATTATGCAGACATTAATACACTATTTAATTGGTTTGGGACTGGGATTTGTTTTAGAATTCCTGTACCGATCCATATATGCCCAAAAAATAGTTTGGCCCGTTTTTATAAACTTGCAAATGTATGCTTTAAGCACTGCATTTTTGTACATTTTGTCACAATACAATTTACCAGTATATTTTTTAATAATATTGATTTTAGTTTTTACTACAACCATAGAATTTATAACTGGCTACACATATTTGAAATACAAAAAAGTTATGCTTTGGGATTATAGCGGGGAGTGGCTCAATTACAAAGGTCTAATTTGCCCCAAATTCTCAATTGCGTGGGTCATCCTGTGCCTCGTGTATTATTTTTTGATAATGCGTTTGGTGATATAATATTTATATGAAAATCATTCAACAAAAAACAAATAATAAACTGCTTAGTTTTTCCGTTTTTGAATTTGTTATAGTTTTTGCTTCTACTATTTTTGCTTGGTTATATGTGAACTTAGAGTCGATTTCAATAAATGGGTCTATCGTTTGGTATGGAGTTTTGCCTATGATTTTTAGTGCTGTCATTGTTGTAAAAGGAATTCTTTTAAATCGCACAGAAAAAAAGCTGACTGGTAAAGGAAACTTAACACTTAATATTGTAAATGTAATATCAATCGTCTTAGTTTTGTTTATTGTTTTTGCAAGTGTAATGAATTTTACTATTCTTTTTCTTCTCTTTAGTAATTTTAGTGGGCGTTAGTTAAATTAATTTTCTATATGCCTAAAATTTTAACTTCAAATATTTTTTTATTAGTGCCAACGATAATTGCTTGGACAAAAGGCGAGTGGATATATTTGGCATTTTGTTTGGGGTTGTGTGTAGCATCTCCCGCTTATCACTATTTTAAAATCTATAAACGGAGTTCAAAAATGTTCCCATTTTTTAGAGCACTTGATTGGGTTGTGGGCATCGGTTCGTACGGGGGTATGTATTATTATATTTTTTACAAAGTCCCGGCTACATACCAAATGTCTTTGGCTACAATACTGACATTTACTATTGTATTTTTTATTTACGGATGGAGATTTGGTAATTATAAAAAGTTGCACCCGTGGTTCCATTTAATAGCTTGTTTAGTTTCTGGATTAATTATTTTTATGGTTCCATAAGGTTGTGGCAAGATATATTTATTATGGGGCAAAATAAAATGCGGGGTTAAAAAACCCCGCATTATTAGTATAAAGAACTTTACCATCGATGACCTGCTCCGCCGCCGCCCGAATACCCGCCACCGAAACCTCCTGAGTCTCGACTAAATAGGTCGCCATCGGTTTTTGATTGAATAATCGCAACGATAATTAAAATTATTATTGTCGACGAAATCAAAAGTATCCAAAACGGAGCCCTGAATAGTGGTATAAATATTGCAAGCAGTGCTAGCGGTAAATAAACCAATATATAAATCCAGCGCAGTAATGAAAAGTCTTTGTGCGAAAACATTATTTTGAAGAATTGATAGAACAAGGTAAAAACGTCAGGTACGTCGCTGCCGGTCGGTAATGGTTGGGTAACATAATTGGGTACCATACCATGAGGCTGTTTTTGTTTACCGCTTTTTATGACTTGCCCAAAAAAATTCTCTTCGGCTTCGTACCATGTTTTTTCATGATACTCTAGATCGTTTTTTGTTAGGTAAATCCATTTGAAACCTTTTTTCTCTTGATCGTATTCTCCAAAATTAATTGCGCCGATCCAGTTGTGGTGACTAAAGATTGCCCTTTGTAGGAGGCCTAATTTGCTGTAGTCTACACCTTCTTGGGGGTTTGGGTAATTGTGTCCGCGTGCAAAGAAGTATAATGTTTTATAAGTATCCCATGACCAGTAACTGGTTTTGCCACTTTTGTGGTAGGTGTATCTTTGTAAATTAACTTCTGTGCATGTTGCGTGGTCAACCACGTAAACATTTTCATCTTGCCAGTTTTCTAGCAAGCATGCGGTAATAACTGAACCACCAAAACTCAAGCCAAACAATAATGGTAGGGTAATATGGCGAGCTTCCCATAGTTCAATTAAGTGGTCGTCAATTATATAACTAAAATAGCCAATAATTAAACCTGCGCATATGCCAATAACAATTAATGTGCCATGGTAGCCAAAAAATAATTTTAATAGTAATGGTATAATTATCGGTAACGTTAACAAACCCAACAAGCTCATGCGCCTTTCGTCGGTGTTGTATTTGTTTATACCAAAAACTATTAATATTATTATGGCGGTAATTACACCACCCTTGGCCCAGGCGATACTCCAATGTTTAACAATGTCGACAACCTTTTCAGGAGCCTCTTGGAATATTAGACAGATTTTAAATACGATCGCAATCAATACAGTTGCGACAAATGTAATAATCAATTTATTTCTATTCATTTTTTAAGATTCTAAGCTGTGTATATTATAGCATAATATACACCCTTTTGTCAACATGACAAAAGGCCTTATTTCATTGCTTTTTATGGGGCAAATAGCCAATATTACCCTTGGTGGTCAAAGGTGTAAGGTAGTAAAAAGCCTAAGGGTACACTTAGGCTTTTTTAATGAATTCAGTTTTTAAAACTATACCTTTCATACCATCTATACTGCATTCGATCAGGCCTTCTTCGTCGGTTAGGTGAATGTTTTTGGCTTTGG
>CAZQAX010000044.1:0-3394 GCA_964591475.1 uncultured Candidatus Saccharibacteria bacterium | reverse complement strand
CGAGTCCTTGTACCCCAGCTAGTTTGAGTAAGTCTAAAACTTCTTAAAATAACTAAATATGAAAAACAATTATGGTTTGCCTAAAATAGAGCTACAAAAAATCTTTGAAAGAGACAGGGTTTGCGTATATTGTAAAAAGATTATGAAGGATCATAATTTAAAAAACAATCGTGCTGATTGGTTTACGATTGAACATTTAAATTATCAGCCACCCTGGAATAACCCAGATACGGTAACTATATGTTGTTGGGGTTGTAACTCTAGTCGAGGTAATAAAAAAATAAGAGACTGGTTTAAAACGCCGTATTGTTTAGATAAAAATATAAACGAAAAAACTGTTGCAAAGCCAGTAATTAAATACATTATTAATATAGAAGATAATGAGAATAATTAAAAAAGTGTGAATTTTCTTTATTTAAATAATATGAAAACAATAAAATTTAGAGACCATTTAGTAAAATTAATTTTGGCAGGTGAGAAAAATACAACCTGGCGGCTTTTTGATGATAAAGATTTGCAACAAAATGATGTTGTTCATTTGATTAATTGGGATACTGGAGAAGTTTTTGCAAAAGCAACATTAGTAAGCGTACGAGAGAAAAAGCTGGGTGATATTAATGATACTGATTTTGATGGTCACGAAAAATTTGAAAGTACTGAAAAGATGTATGAAACATATAGGGAATATTATGGTGACAAAGTAACTCCTGAAACAGTGGTTAAAATTATAAAATTTGAGTTTAACAAATAATATGAACCGCGACGAAATATTAGCCAAAGAGATGCAAATTGCCGAGGCGATTTTTGGCACTGAAAATGACCCTGACCAAATGCCAATAACCAATGAATCTATTGCAAAGCTCGATAGCCTTTGTAGCGATTGGTTGGTTAGCGAGCTGGATGATAATGGCGAACCAATTTCATGGGCAATAGCCATGCCAACCCAAAAGCATTTGGCGCAAGATTTTTTAAATAATAAAATTACCGAAAGACAGCTACTTGATTTAACTGTGCCAAGTGATATCTATGATGCAGTCTATTTGGTTTCGGTCATAACTGTGCCCGAGCATAGGGGCAAGGGTTTGGGTACAAAGGTTGTAAAACAGGTTTTGCAAAACATGCCCATAATAAATGATGCAATTTATTTTGCGTGGCCAACTAGCGACGAGGGCATGAATTTGGTTAAAAAGATTGAATCAGAATTGGGTAGGGAAATAATTTTAAAGAAATAAAAAAGCCACTGATTTTGCTATCAATCAGCGGCTTAAGTTAGCCCAGTATTTTTTTCCAATGGTTGAGGATGGAAATTTCCTCTTCGGCTTTTTTCATAATCATAATGCAAACGGATTGAACTATGTCTTCGGTCATTTTTTCAAATTCTACGAATTTATGGCCATATCCAATAAATGTTGGAAATTCCGGGCTTTTTACAGCCACGCCTTTTTCAATATCGTATATGTAAATTACACACGTCTTTTCCAGGCTATGATGCATGGTACTTTCCAGCACAATATCAAACACTGGCTTGCGAGTTGATATTTGTGAAGCCCAGCCATTTTTACCGTCAATAACATTTTGTGATAATCCAAACGATGATTTGTCGCTGTCATATATTCGAATGGTTACTTCTGGAATGAAGTGCTTTTCAGCTCTTCTTTCTTTTAACTTTGAGTACAAGGTTTGCACTGATTGTCTTACTAAATCTGTTGCCTCGGCAAGGCTGATTTTTTGGTTTAAAATTTGGATTTGTTTTTGAGTGGTTGTCATATTAAAAAACTATTACTCTCAAATAGTAGCATATATAGTCTCTATTGTCAAATAAAGGCAAATAAAAAAGCTGTGCGAATGTTTAACATTCGCACAGCTTTTGGTAGTTAATCGGGGTACACAATTTGGCCTATTCTTTTACCGTTCTCATCAATCTCGTAAACAGTTTCTTCTTTTGTACTTCTTCCAAAGTAGACTTTTTTACTTTTGGATTCTTCTTAAAAAACGGGTACATGGGGCACATAAAGTCACCAAAAGGTTCGTCTTGGTCATAGCCCTCCAACATGCAACCTCCACAACAACCATCGCCATTACTGTTTATGGGTTTACCACAAAGTAGTGATTCATTAGGTTTTTTGTACATGCGTTTGCATTTAGGTAAATCCTCAATAGCTCCACGTGGGTGTTCGTGATCTAGCACAAAGACTCCAGATTTTATACGAGGGTCATTGTTCAAGCTTTGCATAAGTTCAGTCTCGTTTTTGGCATCCCATAGTAGTTTAGTGTTTTTGCAACCACGCATAAGGCTTCGAAGCTTTAATGGGTTAAAGTTTTTTGCTTCTTCCTCAGACTTGAATCCATATACATTAGTTGGGATACCATCACAAAAAATAATATATGCTTTGCCTGTATGGTGGGCGCCATTTACACTTGTATACGACTCTTTAAAACGCACTAAAAAATAGTGTGGGGCTTTTTTAACTCCTTTTATATCCATGACATGTTCAATTTTCAATACTTTACGCTAAATATTTTTTTTTGTCAAAACCTTAAAACCTTGATTTTATTAGTTAAATATTGTATAGTTCTAAAAGTTCAATTTGTCGTACTTTAAATTATTTGTCTTATGGAATTATTGTTTATAAGAAATGTAAATTGTTTGGACCCTTGGGTTCAGTTATTAGTAGGCTTGGTTTTTTTAGGTTTAGCCATATTTTGTTTTTCAAAAGACAAAGGCTTAAATCTATCGCTATTTTTTATGTGTAGTATCTCAACTATCGTGATACTACCGTTCAGTATTTCTGAACTGCTAAGGTCGCTTGGTTATAATGACCATGTAGTTGTTGATTTTAACTTTAACTTTTTATTCGTGTTGTTGTTTTTTACAACAATAACATTATTACGATTGGCGTTTGCTACACGCAAAAAAATCGACTTCTTTTAGGTGCTGTTTGTTTGGTTTTTAGCCCCGGGGTGTAATACTTCGGGGCTTTTCTTTTGGTTTGCCATGCTATAATTTGTAAATGTTTTTCGCTTATATATTAGAATGCGCCGACGGTACGCTATATGCGGGTTCGACTAATGATTTAAATAAACGGTTGCACGAACATAATAATTCTAAAAATGGGGCACATTATACCAAAATTCGCCGCCCTGTAGTTTTAAAATATTCTGAAAAATTAGAAACTTTTTCTGAGGCTCGTAAAAGAGAAAGTGAATTAAAGAAATTGAAAAGAGGGGAAAAGCTAAAACTAATCAACCAATAAAAAAGCCCTTCAGGGGTTTGCAGCAATTTGCATTCCTAAAGGGCCAGTAACCGCAATCTATTTTTATTCAACTTGCTTAGAGTATATACCTATCAAAAAAACTGGTCAAGGGCCTGTTGGGTGTAGTTATTTTGTGGTAT
>CAZQAX010000043.1:0-3474 GCA_964591475.1 uncultured Candidatus Saccharibacteria bacterium | reverse complement strand
AATACCTATTGTTTTTAAATATTCAGGGATCAAGTCTCGAACCAGCTTGTTGTACGTTTTCTTTTCCATAACTGTATACTTTTTTGAAGTATACACATATTAAACAGAAATTAAAAACCGCACATATTTAACATACGTGCGGTTGGTTTAGTTTTAAGTTATTTAACCAATAACATTAGTGATAACAAGCTTTTTTCGGCTAACTGCCTGGTTAAAGAATATCTTTGACTCTTTTGTAAAATACTCAAGCCAAGACTTGTTAACAATAGCATTTTTAATCACCTTAGATGGCACCTCACCCATTATCAAATGAATAGCGATGGCATACTCTTGGCGAATAGCTTTTGGAACATCGAAATTTTTCTCTATTTCGACTAACCAGTCTATAAATTCATAAACTGGCATACCAAAACAAAGGGTTTCTAGTACTTGTGACGAGACTGTTTGTTCTATAAATAAAGTCGAATCAATAGTTTTACCTAACTTGTTGTTTTCTAAAACATTTTCACCAAAACCTAACTGCGCAGGGTTTGAAAATAAAATATTCAAAAAATCTTTTTTAGACATAACTTGATCAAGAGACTTCATAACATTTACGTACCGATCACCGCCAAAACTTTGTAGGTACTGATTGATTTTGTATTTATCATCAGTATTAATAACGACCATTCTGGCAATTTGAACTTCATTACACCACTCGATGATCCAGGGGTATTTACTTGCCGATTCGGCAACAACATGAATAGCTCTTTTTTGTAAGCCTTCACTGATTTGGTTAATCAAGTTAGCGCGACTATTTGTAATACCTAGGCTAGACGTAGTGTTTAAATTAATAATGCGACTAATAGCAGCTGTAACAAGGCTACGAAATTCTTTGACTGATTTATTGTCAGACCCTTTCAACCGCAAGTTACCTTTTAGGGCAACCAGGCTTCGGTTAGCCGGTTCTTTGAAAAAATCAATTAGTTTAGCCATTTCAGAATGTTCAAAGCAGTTTTGAATAAGAGGATTTTTACCATAAACCTTTTGAATACTTTCAGGTAATTGTTCTAGCCAGGCATCATAATCTGACATCCTGTTAAAACACACCAGCATATCGGTTGCTGTAAATTCCTCCTTCAGCTGACCAAACGTCGCGCTGAACAAAAATGTAAAGAAAAACTGCTCACTTCTCCAACGGCCAGAATTAGACATAAATATACGCTTAAGCCTAACTCTGTCCTGATTACGCAAACCCGAAACAACTTTTAGCCAAGTTAAGGCGTCTTTTGTCTCGTTTTTGTAGTGAGTAAAATATTCTTTAGCTGTAGCACCACTTGAAACTGGCTCATTAAAATACCACAAGGTTTTTACCTTATCCCCAACACCTGACTCATCAAGCACTGTTTTGTTTTTGCTACTTAACCATTTCCATAATTCGTTCAAACCTAAATCTTCACGAATCATGTCTTTGGCCACTGAAACATCACTGATGCTAGTAAATCTAATTGAACGATTTTTTGCACATGCATATAATAATGCAATAAACTTACTGGCTTGTTTTCGAACTGGGCCAAGTCCCTGGTTAGCATCTTTTTGTAATGACCTTTGTACATACAAATCAATTAGATTTTGAGCATGGCTATAGTCTTTACTTTTGTTGTAACCTTCGGCGTTAGTAATTAATACTACACCTTGTAATTCTGGACCTTTTTTCTTGGGCTTTTTCGACAGTCTAGCTGTTTTGTTTTGATTTGTTTTAATTTTCTCTCTATTTTCCATTTTTAGTCTTTCTGTAGTTCACTTTCAATCCAGCCTTTATCAATACTGTTCTCGCCAAACGGATCTTCTTCTTCATCGTAGTCTTCGTCTTCGAAGCCTAAATTTTCATACTCTTCGTCTGAAATAGTTCCATAATTTCTACTACGATAACGCAATTCATAAAACATATTGCGCAATTCCTCCCAATCACGATTAGTCAATTCTCTTGAAAGAGCGTTAAAAGCTTTTGGAGACCACATTTGAACATAGTTTAAAAACTCAGCCTCTTGCGGCACAGTGTCGTGATAGTGAAGTGCTGAAAATAAGTCAGCAACCCTATCGGGATCTGTTTCTTCAAGATAGTCAATTTCTTTTGCGGCAAACAAGTACAAAATCTTTACACTTGTTTCTTCTAGTACTTGCATTCGTGTTAGCGGATCAAGCTCATCAAGCATTTCAATAAAATCCTCAGCAACCTCAATTTCAGTACTGCTATAGTGTCTGGAATAAGGTGTGTTAGCTGGTGTTTTAAATGCTTTTTGGTAAAAGAATGCCCTGGTTATTGCAACCGGCATCAGTTCAAAACGATCATAAATTGCAATGTCAACGCGTTGACCACCACAAACAAGTAATTCGCTTTTTACAAAACGATTACATTGGCGCCAAATAACAAAAGCCTCTTCGTCAGGCATAGCCGCTAGACCAGTTGCAATATTTCGTGCAATGTCGGTAGCAGGCAAATCTCTATTCAGGGCAATTTGTAATTGCCTTGGTGTTATTGTGGGCTTTTTAAAGTATTCTCTTATTAGCGAGAAAGCTTTAGTTAGTGTTTCTGGGTTAGACAACGAGTTCAACGTCAAACCCTCTTGCAAAGTCGCCAAAGTCATAGTTTCGGCTTCTACTTTTTTTAATTTTTTAAGGTTCTTCATTTGTCTATAATATCTGACAAAACTGTATCACGTTTACCTTAAAAAGTCAAGCAAATAAAGGCTATTTTTTAGTCTTCCCTTTCCACTCTTCTATATCTTTATGGTTACCCGAAAGTAGCACTTTTGGGACTTTGTATTTTTTTATTTTTTTGGTTTTAGAGTCTTGTACAACAATAATTTCAGGTCTTGTATATATTTCACTACTACTAACACGCTCTTCTTCACGTGAATCAAAGTTGCCCAGTACGCCTGGTATTTGGCGTGATATGCAATCAATCATAATCATGGCCGGCAATTCGCCACCAGTTAGTACAAAATCCCCCACCGACAATTGTTCAGTTTTTAAAATTTTATTTATGCGAGTATCAATGCCTTCATAACGGCCACAAATTAAAATTATGTCTGTGTATTTTTTAACTGCATTTTTTGCATACATGGTATCAAACTTTTTAGCGCTTGGTACAAAATTTATAATACGCACTTTACTATTTTTTTTGTTGGCAAGTTTTTTAGTTATACTTTCAACCGCCTTTATTATTGGTTCAGCCATCATGACCATTCCAGGGCCACCACCATAGGGTCGTTCATCTATTTGGCGTGACACGTTGCCATCGGGCCAAACTTTTTTATACTTGCCCGTTACAAACATGCGTGGGTTTATAAAACTCACCTTTAGCTTCTTTTCCTTGATAGCGCGCGCCAAAATCGACTCGCCTAAATACGAATCAAACATTTCGGGGAATAGTGTTATGACATAGAAGTTCATATATCGAATATAGCACAAGCCGTCATAAAACAAAAAAAA
>CAZQAX010000042.1:0-3479 GCA_964591475.1 uncultured Candidatus Saccharibacteria bacterium | reverse complement strand
TTTCGCGCCAAAGAAATGCAAGGCGCAACATTGGCCACAATCCATAACCTGTATTTCATAACCAAACTCGTCGCCGACATGCGAGCCTCAATATTAGATGATACTTTCCAAGAATTTAAAAAAGAGTTTTTGAATAGCTATTTATAAATGATATACTTAAATGATTAGTAGCTCTATAATTAAAATTTATTTATGATATACATTGTACCTATAATAGTTTTACTTTTAATAATAGGGATAGTCTTTTTTATTGTTTCTTCAGTAAATAATAAAATACGAAAAGATGCCGATGCTCAATATTTAAACATGAGGCAAATACTCGGTGGTAATAAATGGAAAATGCCGATCAGTGGTCCTCATCGTGGAGCTAGGGTCTTATACTTTACAGGTACATTTATGGGCCGAGATGTCCGATGTGAATATCGAGGAGCTATAGCTCTATATCAAAAAACTAGTGAGGGTGGAATTTTAATAGTAAGTTCAAAACCACGCAACGTACCTAAAAAGACTCCCTTGTATACATTTTCATATACCCAATCTGTTATCTATAAAGATTATACTTTATATGACGACACTGTAAGTGTAACAGTAGCTGATATGAATCTGTCTAATGAAAAGTGTAATGAAATTTTGATTGACTTAAACCATGCTTGTGAAATGGTTGAGAGCGGTAACTATGAATTAAGCTAATTTTTTACATAAAGTAGGGGTGCTTTTTTTATTTACCAAAACAAAAGGGCTTCTTGTAAACAAGAAGCCCCTGGCCAACGGTTTTATATAATAGTCGTAATGACTGGTTTAGGTTCACAACCCTGCAAGCTCAAGCACAGCTCAATACTAGCTAGGGTTCTTTTATGTTCCGGGGCCGTTTAGGAATATTAGCATAATTTATTTAAAGTAAGCAAACTTCCTAAAAAGCTACAAAAAATAAAAAAAGTTTTTATTTTTTGTTATTTTAACTTGCATGCCTTATAATATAATTATATGGATATAAATGATAATTCTAGTAATCAATTAATACAATCTCAAAAATCTGGCAAGGTAAAGAATCTTCTTTTTTGGGTAATTTTTTTAATTTTAATTTTTCCAGTATTAACATTTACGTCTTTTGTTTTACCTGAACCCTGGGGGGAATTTTTCATCGAAAATTGGCTACTTCTTGTTTTTATTCTTGTTCCATTGGTAACATTACTTAGAAAAAGAAGTAATTACAATACACTATTAAAAAACAAAAAAACTCTTGATAAAAACACAAAGCAAAAAAATTTAATTGAGTTTTTTTCTTGTATTTTTCTAATTGTCCTTTTTTCTGTATTATTTTTTAGTGAATTAGGAGATTTTACGAAAAATTTATAAGTCTGGTATATAAAGAGTTAGTTTTTTAGAATACCTTTATTTTATGGTATAGTGCTATATATCATGTCTGAAAAAGTCTTTCATTTAAAAAGTCAGTATAAACCCGATGGTGACCAGCCAGCGGCAATTTCGCAATTGGTTAAGGGGTTACGTGCTGGCATGCATAAACAAACACTACTGGGTGCAACAGGTACTGGTAAAACTTTTACTGTGGCTAATGTTATAAATGAAATGCAAAAACCAGCACTTGTGATCGCTCATAACAAAACTTTGGCGGCACAGTTGGCGCAAGAGTTTAGAAGCTTTTTCCCTGATGCGGCGGTGCACTATTTCGTATCGTATTATGACTATTACCAACCCGAAGCTTACATGCCAACGACTGATACTTATATTGAAAAAGACGCACAGATTAATAAAGAAATTGACCGGCTTCGCCATGCTACAACGCAGGCACTACTAACCCGCAAAGACGTTATTATCGTGGCATCAGTTTCGTGTATATATGGTTTGGGGTCGCCCGAAGATTACGAGAAAGAAAATTTTCATATAAAAGTGGGTGATGTAATGGGTCGCAATGATGTACTAAAACGATTAGTGCATATGCGTTTTGAACGTACACCGGCCGATTTAACACCGGGTACATTTCGCAGTATTGGCAATCGCGTTGATATTATGCCGGTGTCTGAAACAATGCAATATCAAATTGAAATTTTGGGTGGTGCAATTACACGCATTACAAAAATTGATCCAGTTTCGTCAAAAATTATGGGCGAGCTTGATAATATGTTTTTGTTCCCAGCAAAACATTTTATGACTGCCGATGCTAAACTTGAAAAAGCTTTAAAGAATATTAAAGCCGAACTTGAAGAGCAATTAAAATATTTTGAAAAAGAAGGCAAGTTGTTAGAAGCCGAGCGTATTGGTCGCCGCACTAAATACGACCTAGCCATGATGCGCGAGGTGGGGTATTGCAGCGGTATTGAAAACTACTCGCGCCAATTATCGGGCAAATTGCCAGGCGAGGCGCCTGAAACACTACTTTCTTATTTCCCGCACGACAAAGACGGCAAGCCTGAATTTTTAACATTCATTGATGAATCACACGTAACACTACCGCAACTAGGTGGTATGTATGCCGGCGACGCGTCGCGCAAAAACACTTTGGTTGAATTTGGCTTTCGTTTGCCAAGCGCAAAAGACAACAGGCCACTTAAATACGACGAATTCGAAGAGCGTGTTGGTCAAACAATTTATGTGTCAGCCACCCCTAGCGATCGCGAACGCGAAATGTCTAGTCAGGTTGTTGAACAAATTATTCGCCCGACTGGTTTAGTTGACCCTGAAACGATTGTTCGCCCTGTAACACCGGCGGGTGATTATGTTGGCCAAGTTCAAGATTTTATTATCGAAACTGAAAAAACAATTGCTAAAGGTTTTCGTGTCTTGGCAACAACACTAACTAAAAAAATGGCCGAAGATTTGTCGGTTTATTTGAAAGAGAGAAAGATCAAAGCCGAATATTTGCATAGTGATATTAAAACCATTGAACGTATACAAATACTAACTAAATTTCGCCAAGGTGAATTTGATGTATTAGTTGGTGTTAACCTTTTGCGTGAAGGTTTGGATTTACCCGAGGTGGCGCTAATTGGTATACTTGATGCTGACAAAGAAGGCTTTCTTCGTAGTGATACGGCACTAATTCAAACAATTGGCCGTGCAGCGCGTAATGTAGAGGGCCGGGTAATTTTATATGCTGACAATATGACTGGGTCACTTGAGCGTGCCCTGGGCGAAACTAATCGTCGTCGCGCTATTCAGGTTGCGTATAACAAAAAACACAAAATCACACCCAAAACAATTATTAAAAAAATCAGTGACATAGCGCAGGAGCTTGAAAGTGAACACAGCAAAGCCGTAAATGCTGAACTGATGCTAGACATTGAATTATTCAAAAAAACATTTGAAAAAGACAAAAGCAACAAGGGTAAAACTGAAAGTCAGTCTATTAAAAATTCATTAATGTCAGACGATGAACGCAATAATTTAGTTTATGACAAAATCATTAAATTAAAAGAAAAGGGTATGAACAAAGCGGTCAAAGAACTAGACTTCGAAACCGC
>CAZQAX010000041.1:0-3547 GCA_964591475.1 uncultured Candidatus Saccharibacteria bacterium | reverse complement strand
TATACTTTTTATTAGTGTATAAATACTGTATGAATTTTTGGCATGAATTAAAAGAGGGCGCGAAAAAGGGTAACAAGCCCTTTTTCGCGCTGGCCCCTATGGCTGACGTTACCGACCCGGCTTTTCGCCAAATCATTACCAAATATGGCAAACCCGAAGTTCTGTGGACCGAATTTGTTTCGGCCGATGGTTTGATGAGCGAGGGTAGGGAGGTTTTGAAAAAAAGTTTAGAGTTTAGCGAAAACGAACGCCCGATTGTGGCCCAGCTATTTTCATCAAACCCTGACAAAATGCGTGGTGCTGCTAAATTGTGCGCCGAAATGGGCTTTGATGGTATCGACATAAACATGGGTTGCCCTGACAAAAGCATTGAAAAGCAGGGTTCGGGTGCTGCAATGATAAACAATAAACAAAATGCTGTTTTAATAATACAAGCCGCCAAAGACGGTATCAACGATGCAGGTCGCGATATACCACTATCAGTTAAAACACGTGTTGGGTACAACAAGGTTGAAATTGAAGAATGGATACCATTATTGTTGCAACAAAATATTGCCGTCTTAACCATACATGCACGCACACGGCGCGACTTGTCAAAAGCCCCAGCAAACTGGAGTTATGTTAAACAAGTTGTTGAAATTAAAAATAAAATTGCACCCAATACAGTAATAATCGGTAATGGCGATGTCATAGATATGACCGATGGTATTAAAAAGGCAACTGAAACAGGTTGCGACGGTATTATGATAGGTCGCGCGATTTTTGGTAACCCATGGCTGTTTTCGCGTAGCGAAAACAGTGCCGAGAGAGCAAGGCGAATCGAGGTACGAGTCGAGGGTCCTTCTATTTTTTCAAAATTATTTGAAAAAATCAGACTACTGTATCTAAAAATCACCGGCGGTAAAAACAAATATTGGCTACGTGCTAAAACAAATATTCCACTAGAACAAAAATTAGCCGTGATGGTAGAACACGCTTATTTGTTTGAAAAAATGTGTAGCCACAAAAACTTTGCTGTTATGAAAAAACATTTCAAGGCTTATGCCAATGGTTTTGCTGGCGCCAAAGAGTTGCGCATAAATTTAATGGAAAACGCCAATAGTGCTACTGAGACCGAGAAAATAGTAAAAGATTTTTTAAACAAAAACGAAAAATAGTTTTATATATAAAAACCTAAAATAGCTTCCCCACGAAAGGCTCACATATTTTCTTGAGGGAAAACAACTCTCTACGGCCCCGTTGGCCTGTGCAAGGCCATTTCGTAGGGAACTATTTTAGGTTTTTAACCATTTTTGCTATAATTACCAAATATGCAACATACACTTTACCGCAAACACCGCCCAGCGAATTTTGACGAGGTTTTTGGGCAACAACAGGTAGTTAAAAATTTAACGGCTTTTATTGCTAGCGGTAAATTGCCACATGCTTATTTATTTGTCGGTTCGCGCGGTATTGGTAAAACATCAGTGGCACGTATTTTTGCAAACGCACTAAACATTAAAAACGAAGACATTATCGAAATCGACGCCGCTTCAAACCGGGGTATTGATGATATTCGTGCATTGCGCGACAGTGTGTACACAATGCCAATGCTATCAGAATATAAAATTTATATTATTGACGAGGTGCATATGCTAACCAAAGACGCTTTTAATGCATTACTTAAAACCCTCGAGGAGCCACCTAAACACTGCCTATTCATATTAGCTACAACTGAACGCGAAAAGGTGCTAGATACTATTGTATCGCGTTGTCAATTAATTAATTTTGAAACACCTGACAATACCGTGGTCGCAAATTTTGTTATAGATATTGCCAAAAAAGAGGGTGTAAAACTTGAAGCCAGCATTGCAAACATGATTGCTAAAAATGCGCGTGGTGGATTTCGTGACGCACTAACATTATTGCAACAATTAATTGACACAAACACCGATGGCAAAATTGACGAGGCGAATGTGCGTTTAGTGTTGGGAGTGTCTAGTGCTGAAAAAGTTTTAAAAACTTTGACCCACTATGCTACAGGCGAACACTCCGAAGTTTTGAAAAACTTAAATGAAATCAAGGCTACAACAAAACCACTAGTATTTTTAGATTCATTAATTGATCTATTTAGGGCCGCTATGATTTACCGCGTTACTAAGGGTGACACTGCAATGGTTAAACTGGAACATATAGGTATAACCGATGAAGAGGTTAAAAAATTGGTTGAACTGGCGCCTGAAAAATTTCAATCTAAAAACCTTATCAAATTCCTTGAAACGTTTGAGCAATCTCGCCACGCCACATACCCATGGATATATATTGAAAGCTTATTAATCTCTGAATAATTAATTATGTACGAACAAGCTCATTTAAAACAGGTCTGGTCTAAAAATACGGATGAAGTTTTGAAGATTTTTCAGACAACCATTAATGGTGTTTCAGAAGCTGAGGCCGTTAGCAGGGCAAAGGTTCATGGTAAAAATCTTTTCAAGAAAGGCAAAAAAAGGACAGCTTTTTCAATATTAATAAAACAATTTATTAACCCTTTAATATTTCTTTTAATAGGGGCTGTATGTATAACGGCTGTTTTAGGTGAATGGGTCGAGGTGGTTGTTATTTCTTTGGCCGTAATCATAAACGCGCTACTAGGTTTCTATCGTGAATATCATGCTGAAAATACCATAGATAAATTAAGTACTTTTATAAAGGAAAGATCAAGAGTTGTTAGAAATGGTGTCGAGCAAGAAATAGATTCTGAGCAAATAGTTATTGGAGATATTATAAGACTAGCTTATGGAAACAGGGTACCAGCTGACGCTTACTTAATTAACGTTAATAATTTAACCTTAAACGAGGCTATTTTAACTGGCGAATCTCAACCTGTACAAAAAACGTTGGGTCAATTTTCTGTATCAGCGGCTATTACCGAACGTTTAAATATGGTTTATGCTGGTACGTTGGTAGTTGATGGCTTTGCTACAGCTGTTGTGGTTGAAATTGGTAATGATACTGAGATTGGTAAAATTGCAGAACTTGTGGCCAGTACAAGTTTTACCAAAACTCCAATTCAAAAGGGGTTGGACAAGTTGTCTTGGCTTATTTTTGCTCTTGTCGTCACCATCGTTATAGGTATATTCGTTTTAGGAATTTCAAGGGGCGAGCCAGTATTTCAAATGCTAATACTATCTGTCGCTGTTTCTGTTGGGGCTGTGCCCGAAGCCTTACCTATAGCGTTAACTGTTATATTGTCAAAAAGCGCTGAACGCATAGCCAAAAAACAAGGTATTGTTCGTACGCTAATTGCGGCTGAGACTTTGGGTTCAACCAGCTTAATCATGACAGACAAAACAGGTACACTGACCGAGGCTAATATGAAAATGGTGGGTCTATATACTTTAAATGATTTAGTTAACACTGATATTTCAAGTCGTAGTTTTGAAAATGAAATTAATAACATGTTGACTATGGCGTTAAGTAGTATTGATGTCTTGGTTGAAAATCCAAACGAAGCAATTAGTAACTGGACGTTCAAAGGAAAACCTTTTGAGGTTAACATTGCAAAAAC
>CAZQAX010000040.1:1295-3862 GCA_964591475.1 uncultured Candidatus Saccharibacteria bacterium | reverse complement strand
TACGTTATATAGTAGGGTTATGATTTTGCCTTCAGTTTCTTTGACTGTTTTTTCATCAAAATTTTTACTATCACCTGGTTGGTTAACCGAATACATCCACAATCGCAAAGCGTCAGCTCCGTAGGTATTACACAAATACCATGGGTCAACAACATTGCCACGTGATTTAGACATTTTTTGGGCATCTTTGTCTAAAATTAAACCTAAACAAATTACATTTTTATAGGCTGGGCCCTTGTCCATAATTGCGGCGACTGCGTGTAATGTATAAAACCATCCACGAGTTTGGTCCATACCCTCGGCAATATAATCAGCTGGGAAGTTTATTTTATCAGTCATTAATGGGTAACCGTCTTGGGCAAAAGGCATTGCACCTGAATCAAACCAACAATCCATGACCTCTTTGACGCGTGTTAACTTGTTCCCTGCATCATCGAACACTGGGTATTCGTCAATATAAGGTTTATGCAAATCGAGTTCATAATTTTGATTGTGCGGGAATGGCACGAAATCAAGTTCGCGAATTTCAGCATTGGCAAATCTTTTAAAATCTGGTACAAAAACACTTCCGTCGGCAACTTTATATGCTTGATTATTTGGAACAAAGAATCCAGACACAACATGTAGTAACCAAGCCGGGCCACCATGCGTTACTATTAGTATGTTTTTACCGGTATGGCTTTTTTCAATCTCATACAAGACCTCACCAACACGTAGTGATACATCACGCAAAGATTCGCCACCAGGTATTTTATGGTCAAACCATTTGCCCGCATCGTGACCGTACAAATAGTCATGATAGTTTGCCCAGTTTTGACCTTCAAATTCGCCTGCATCTATTTCTTTAAGGCGTTCATCGGTTACTACTTCGACACCAAAATGTTTTGCAACAATCTCAGCGGTTTGTTGAGTACGCATAAAAGGCGATGCAATAATTAAATCGATCTTTTCGTTAATATTTTTTGTTGACTCATTTACTTGCTGTACACCCAATTCAGTTAATGGATCATTATTTGTAATAACCGAACTAACTGTTTCGTTTACATTTGCCATTGATTGACCATGACGCATTATAAAGTATTTATTACCTGATTTTTTTGTGTGTGCACGTAATTCATTGCGATTTGTAAAAATATGACGATTACCCGATTCATCCTCCCAAACCGGCAATGGCGTACCCCAATAACGTTCGCGCGAAATTGCCCAGTCTTTGACATCTTTGATCCATTCGCCAAAACGACCCTGTTTAACATTGTCAGGCTCCCAATTGATTAATTCATTATTAGCCATCAACGTGTCACGAATTTGGCTCATGCGAATATACCAAGAATCTCGCGCATAATATATTAACGGAGTTTGACAACGCCAGCAGTGTGGGTAGCTGTGTTCGTATTTTTCTTTCTTAAACAATAACCCCCTATGCGCTAAGTCTTTGATGATATCAATTGCAACTTCTTCGTCGCGCACAAAACGCCCCGATAAAAAGTCCATATCGTTTTTAAAACTACCGTCATCATTTACCAAATGAAATTTAGGCAAGCCAACTTGCGTACCCAACAAAAAGTCATCAGCTCCATACATTACGGCAGTATGCACAATACCGGTACCATCAGTTGTGGTTACGAAATCGGCAATGTAAACCTTGTAGGCTTTGTCCATTTTTTCAGCCTCGGCCCCATTAATTATATTTTTTAAATATGGGTATAGTGGTTCGTATTGCATGCCTAACATTTCGGCACCTTTGTGTTCGGCAATTATTTCATAAGTACCGGCTTCAAATAAATTCTCTACCCTCTCTTTTGCTACAACAAAAATATCAGTGCCAACTTTGACCTCAACATAATCAATATCGGCCCCGACGGCCAAACCAACGTTCCCCGGCAATGTCCACGGAGTTGTTGTCCAAGCTAGAAAATAAGCATTATCAAAACCAATTATTTTAAATTTTGCATATACTGACAAATCTTTAACATCTTTATAGCCTTGTGCAAGTTCGTGCGATGAAAGCCCTGTACCACAACGTGCACACCATGGCACTATGCGATAGTCTTTGTACAGCAAGCCCTTTTTATCAGACTCTTTAACGACATTCCACAAAGACTCAATATATTGAGGTTCGTATGTAACATATGGATTTTTGTGATCGATCCAATAACCGATGCGGTCAGTAAAACGTTCCCATTCATCGATATATTGCCAAACACTTTTTTTACATTCAGCATTAAACTTTTCAATACCATACTCTTCAATTTGTTTTTTAGAAGTTAGACCCAAAGCTTTTTCAACCTGCAATTCAACCGGCAAGCCGTGCGTGTCCCAACCACCCTTGCGACGAACACTATAACCCTGCATGGTTTTGTAACGAGGAATAGCATCTTTAAAAGCCCGCGGTTCTAGGTGGTGAATACCTGGTTTACCATTAGCTGTTGGCGGGCCATCATAAAATACGAATTCGCCACTTGGTGAACCTTTTTGCAAAGATTTTTCAAAGATCTGATTCTCGGCCCAAAATGCTAAAACTGCCTCTTCGCGGAGGGCTTGTACTGATTTTTGGTTTTGTTCGTTTT
>CAZQAX010000040.1:0-1195 GCA_964591475.1 uncultured Candidatus Saccharibacteria bacterium | reverse complement strand
CGCCCTTGAAACTACGACAAAAAGTCATAGATTCAAGGGCGATTTCTTTTGCTCAATCTGAGCGCAAGCGAACCACGGTACCACCTTGTTTCCGTTTTATTAAACGGCTCTCATTTAATGGGGTCTACCTCCTTTTTACAGGGCTCTTCCCTAGGCTCCAGGGCGATACTCCTTTCACTGCCTATAAATCAATATTAACCTATTTATATATATTTGCAATAGTCATTTAATAACCAATGAATTGTTTGCAAAAGAAAAACCCCTTGCCTAAATTTAAAAAATTCAAACAAGAGGAAAAAGAAGACATATCACGCAAATATTTTTATGCACCGCCGTGACCAGGGCCTACAAGGCCTTGCCCCATAAAGCTTAACTTAACAACCCGTTCATCCACCTCAATGGGTTTTGAAAGTATATCAAGCGCGGCAGCAATATTAATAACTTGATTATCACGAAGTTCTAATGGTTTTACTTCACAATAACCAACAGATTTTGGGCCGATAACAATATACTTGAACCCCTCTGCTTGCAGTTTAATTAAGTATGATGACCATTCTCGATTTTCTCGAAATTTTTCACCGTTTTTTATTAACTGTTCCATTTGGGCCATAAATACCCTGTCTGGTTTTTTGAAGTACTTTATATCTTTCATAGGACTATTTTTTACTTTTTAAACTATACACTAAAAAACAAAAAAGTAAACCAAATTAAAAACCCTTTGCAATTTCATGTTGCAAAGGATTAATTAGGTTTTTGGGTTCAGAAAAGGTTTTGGGCTTTTAATCCTGCGTAGCGAATGTGCTTTTCGGGTTTTACTTGTTCGCCAAAACCGGTCTCAGAACGAATAACGCCCAGGTCTGGTAAAATATTCTCGCTAGAATCTTCAGGTAGAACCTCGAGTTCAAGATCTACACTAATGATTTCACCAAATTTTTTACCAATCGGGGGTTTGCTAGCATACACAATTTTACTTTCTTCAAAGTAAATATGGCTAACACCTTCTTTTTTTAATTTAGCCAAGTAGGCTGGCCAACACGGATTTTCACGAAATTTTTGAACTTTAATGATTGCAGTTTCAATTAATTGCATAAAATCTTTGTCTGCTTCTGGAAAATGAATTTGTACTGTCATAGCTTGGTTTAATTAAAATGTCTTATAGTAAATTACACCCAAAAAACAAAAAAGTAAAGTGTTT
>CAZQAX010000039.1:0-4185 GCA_964591475.1 uncultured Candidatus Saccharibacteria bacterium | reverse complement strand
ATTTTAACTTTTAATTCAATTTAATAAATTGGGTAATCAATTTTCGCAAAACAAAACCCTGATTATTCAGAGTTTTGTTTTATTTAAATTGTTTGTCTAAATATTTTTATTCAGCGTCTTTTTTGTCTTGGTCTGTAGATTCTTCAGCAGTTTCAGATTCGGTAGATTCTTCAGCGCCTTGAGCTACGATTTCGTCAACCTTTTCATCAACTGAATCAATAACTTCATCAACTGCGTTTTCTACGTCTTCTACAGCTTCAGCGATGTTTTCTTCGACTTCAGCTACAAGACCTTTTTCACCGCGTTGTAGTTGTACAACTACACTACGTAGACGGCGAGCAACCTCTTTAACTGCCTTGTCGCGAATAAAGTATAGTTTAGCACGACGAGTTTGACCCTTTTTAAGAGTTTCAATTGCGTCAATGTTTGGTGAATATAGAGGGAAAATACGTTCAACACCAACACCGTTTGAAACTTTACGTACAGTAAATGTAGCACCCGCTTCGCCACCATGTTTGCGAGCCAAAACTAGACC
The DNA here is from genome assembly GCA_964591475.1 of uncultured Candidatus Saccharibacteria bacterium. Taxonomy (GTDB): domain Bacteria; phylum Patescibacteriota; class Minisyncoccia; order Phycocordibacterales; family UBA9973; genus MFUC01. Next base: position 3,650 of record CAZQAX010000039.1, on the reverse strand, counting down.
CTCAAAGGCTTGTAAACGAGTTTTACCTTTTTCAATAATTTTGCTTTTAACACGCACAGTGTCACCCGCCTTGAAATCAAGGCTTTTGCGTGACTCTATGTTTACTGGAGACATGACTGTTTTCATAAGGACTAGATTAACATGTTTTGGGCTATTTTGCAAGCAGGGCAACTTATAGCGGGCAAACGCCCCAAAGTACCCATTTTCAAGTCATTGACTTTATATTTAATGTGTGTAATACTGTATGTGAAATATAACACATACAGATGAACCAATTATTTGAAAAAATCAAAAAAGTAAGTGAGTTAAGTGCAGAAATCTTCCAGAAAGAAATTAAAGATGGGACAAAAGCGATGCAAGAAAACATTGAACAAGGCCTGGATTCCATGATTTCAAAAATGGAAAAGTACAAACAAAAGCAAAGCGAAAAATCCGCCGACAGCAAAAGCGAGTAAGGCCGGAAAAAATTAAGCGAAAAGCCCGATATTAATTATCGGGCTTTTTTTATTTCAATAAACAAAAAACCCGCCACAAGGACGGGTTTAGAAAAAATTTTGTATAGTTACCTTTTTTTGACCCCAAGAAGTTCGGCATCGTTTTTCTTGCCTTCTTGCCAAAGATAGGCGGCACCGCGCATAGATTTAGCACTATCGCCCCTTTCAAAACCACCACCGATGCCAAATTCCCAATAACTTTTTCCGTTAATTCGGTAAGCGGGGCCCGCCATTAATTCAGCCCAATCTAAACCGGCAATTGCATACGAGAAGGCACCAAGAGATTTTCCAGTATCGGCAAAACCGGTAACACTGGTCCACGAATGTGGGTAAATCGTTTTCGTTTTTGCGTTATACGCATTACGTGATTCAATAAAGCCCGATGTTTGGGCAAATACAGTAGACGTCAGTGCAAAAGAAAGCACCACGAAGCTAAGTTTTAAGAATTTCTTCATTTTTTCTAATTTAGTTTAAATGTACTGATTAGTATCATAAACTATTTTAAAAATATGTCAAGTCTATTTTTTCAAACTAAAAGACTTTAAAAATTCTTCCCGAAGTGGCACATTGGTACAGTCCCCACCATTACATTCAGTGGAATATGCGTATACCTTACCATCAATTGCAGTGACATTGCCAACAAAGGTAACACCTGGACCAGTCATGGTAAACGATCTTGTTAAGTGACCATCAAGGGGTTTGGCTTCGCTATTATCTATATCAAGCTTCAGACCAGAGGCGTAGTTACTAAGCGCAACAATTGTAAAGTAAAATAATATGCCTTTTTCTTCTTTTTGAGCAATGGTATCTGTCGATTTATAAAAGGCTGGCTGAACATCAATATAGTCAACTCCATACTTATATTTACCAACTGTGACTTCAATAGTTTCCATAATATCAACCGGAGATTTACCTTTTGATAAAATAGTTATTTCGGGTGCTGCTGGGAATTTAACTGAAAATCCGCGGGTGTGATAGGTATATGTTTGCCAATTGCCAAAGTCATCAACCGTGTTTGCTGTTTTGTTTTCAACAGCAGGCATCGTTGGGGGCTCAACTACTTTTTCAGTCTCTTGTACTGATACTAATGGTTGTGATACTAGATCGTCTTGCACCGATAGTTCACTCAAGGGTTGTTTATTGGTATAAGTTTTAACAAAGAAAAAAGCAGCAACGCCCAAACTAAATATTGTAAAAATAGTAACAAATACTGCTATTTTTTTATTTTTACCAGTTTTTAATATGGGTTGAGCGGTCGCCGGGTCGCCACGCTCTATCAACGCAAAAGCTTCATCCATATCAGACTGAAACCAACCTGCAGATTTTAGATTAGAAATAATAACATCTTTCGTTGCCCCTTTTGATAATCCTAATTTTATATAGTCTATTACTTCTTGATTTACCACATATCAAAGTATAGCAAGTATATGAAATTATTTTAAGCTGTATTTCTTGATAACTTTTTTGAAATCAGTGGGTAATTCGGCGATAACCGAAACATCACCTCCGTTTGGTAGTGGCAGTTCTAGTTTATAAGCATGCAACGCTACACGTTTAAAACCAAGAGCTTTTGGTTTTTTATCAGCATACAAAAAGTCTGACACAATTGGGTGGTTTATAAAACGCATATGTACCCTAATTTGGTGAGTTCGCCCAGTTTGTGGGTAACATTCAACATAACTAATTTTTTCAAATTCGCTTTTATTAGCGTCAGGAGAATTTTTATTTAAAATTTTACGAGTGTTTTGTTTTTGCTTCAATGTATATGCAGTATCAACTAATTCATCAGTTTCAAAACGATTAATTACGCGATACATAGTTTTGGCTTGGCGAACATCGCCTCGTGCACCACGGCCAGCGTTCCATTTGCGAATATCATCAACACTGCGACCTATTCCAGCATCAACTGTCCCTAAGTCGTTTTTAATATGACCGTATACAAAAGCTCTGTAAGTTTTCTTAACTTTGTGTTCTTTGAACTTTTTCTTTAAAAATCCATAAGCTAATTCGGTTTTGGCAATTGCCATAACACCAGTCGTTTCCCTATCTAACCGGTGCACAATACCTGGGCGCAAAATTTGCACAGGCTGGCCCTGATATTCAGTTTCCATAACTTCACCAACATTTATAATTTCGGGATATTTGGCCATGATCCAATCAACCAAAGTATATTCAACGTGTTTACCGTCAGGGTGCACATTTAAACCAGCTGGTTTATTTATAATCAGTAGGTCATCATTTTCAAACAAAATTGGAATTTCAATTTGGCCAATAGTCGACTTGGTAGGTTTAACCGCCTTTTTTGCCACAGTTTTTGTTTTTTCTGATATTTTAGCCTTCATAGACCCACTATACACGAAATTATGAATTTGTGAAAAATAAAAAGCTCCCGAAGGAGCTTGGTTTAAGATTTTGCTAAAACTTTATTTTTTATAGTTTTAACTAGACCGATAGTGTCACCTGAAAACAGTAAGGTATTGAAGCTTAAAAATTCAGCTGTGTCTATATGTTTTTTATTATCGTCAACATATAAACACTCATCTGATTCAATACCACAATCGTGTAGCACGTTTATGAAAAAATCATGGTTTTCTTTTGACATAAATGCATCGCAAGAAAAAAACATACCCTCAAAGATTTGAGCAAAAGGGGTTTTTACAATTAAATCCTTTTTGTCTTTGGGGCAGTCAGAAAGTAAAACTATTCTATACCCGTCATTTTTTAATTTTTGCAATGCAAGCATTACATTAGAATTAGTTTCGGTAAATAAAATATAGCTTTTTAGTTTTAAAATCGAATCATCACCCAAACTAAACAACACAGCAAGTTCACCCCAAAAAACATCAGGCTCAATTTTGCCAATTATCCAATCGTTTGCCAGGTTTTTTATTTTACCCTTAACCTCATCAATGGTCATGACTTTCTCGCCAGCAAGCAAGCGTACAAAACTTTCAAATGTTACATGATCACATACACCATGCCAGTCAATTACTATTGTTTTTATTTCTTTCATACAATTTATTTTAAATTCCTACCACAATATACATACAGAAACTACTTTTGTCAATCTTACACCTACAATAAACACAGAGGTCATGGAGGCAATTTACTTTTTTAAATAAAAATGCTACATTAGTTGTACCCATCCCCTTGTAG
>CAZQAX010000038.1:2703-4292 GCA_964591475.1 uncultured Candidatus Saccharibacteria bacterium | reverse complement strand
CGTACAAGTTGCGTTTTTTATATGTTTTGCAATTATATTTTTACCGGCTTATTTGGTTGTAACCTATGGACACAAATTGTGGGCCAAAATGTTGACTGACTTGTTGAAACTATAGACCTGAGCTATTTCAAAAAAACATGCTTATAAAAACAAAGGTAACCGCCCATGCCAAACATGACAGTATTGAAAAAACCACAAAGGGTTTAAACATTACCGTGCGAGCCAAGGCTGAAAACAACATGGCCAACGATCGCGTACGCGAGTTGTTGGCCATGCATTTTGATATACCCCTAAATAAAGTAAAGATTATTCGTGGACACAAAACGAGCAGTAAAACAATTGAAATTATCGACTAATCTGCAATAACTTTTTTGCTTAGTGCTTTGAATGTTATACCTGTCCAAATTGAAATTAAACCTAATAGAACCATAAGACCTGAAAATGCGTATGTAACAATACCTAAATTAAGCGCAGTGGTTAGCGCAGTTGCAGTGATCCAAATATCGCGCGCACCGTTGGGCACCATAACAGCATTACCTGATGCATCAAAAACTGGTTTGCCATCGGTATCAAGTTTGGCAACTTGGCGAGGCATTTCGGCATAAGTTTTACCGCCAGTTGTTTTTAACGTATGTTCGCGAATAACATTAGCCTGAGCCATTAATGTTAATGGGCCTCGAACTTGTTTGGCCGAGATTTCGGCATCTTCGGGAGTTATGATTTTTTCACGTGCGACAGTATTATGGGTAAACATAATACCCCACACACCACCAGCAACCATAATAACGCCAGCGGTTGTGGCTAGAACTGACGAAACCTTAAGTAATTTTCTCATATATATATTTAATGAATTAATAAGAGGGTTATTTTTTAATACTAAATAAGCCCTTATATATTAAATATATCACTGTATAGATTTATTGCTTGGCAAAACAGTGCATTACTGAGATTTTTTACAGGTATTGACTAAAGGTATTATAGGTATATATTAGGTTCAAATATACTGCACATGAAAAAACTTGATATTGAAAAAATGCGTAAGGCTGTTGATGAATGGGTTTCGCAACCTCAACATGCCATTAAGTACTTCCCCGCCTTTCAGATTCTTGCTCAGTTAATAGAAGAAATCGCTGAGTTAGATTTAGCAATAAACGAAACTGAACTATCTCATAGCAAAAACCATGCCGATGTTAAAAAAGAGGTTGGCGACGTATTGTTTGTCTTGACCTGCTTGGCAAATTCAAAAAACCTAGAGATACAGGTTATTGTTGACGAATCACTGTCTGTAGAAAGCGAGCAACTTATTTGCCTGCATATGTACAGAAAAAATGGTGACATTTCACGCGAAATTCAGCACACCGATGGTTTTAAAAAGAAGAAGCCTGGAGAGGAAACAAACGGCTTGCCTAAAAACATTGGCCAAATGTTTTACCTTGTTCAAGAATTATGTCATGTTTGTATGTTTGACATAAATGAATGTTTTAAATTGTCGATGCAAAAACGCGAAATTCGCGACAAGGACCGATTTTCAAAATAAACCCAATCCGCCATTGTATGATTTTGGCGGATTTTTAGTTTTTACTTAGCCA
>CAZQAX010000038.1:0-2603 GCA_964591475.1 uncultured Candidatus Saccharibacteria bacterium | reverse complement strand
ATAAGCCCTAGTTGCGGGCGTAATATTTAAATTACGAATTTTTGGATCGATGTTTATAAAAAATGGGCCAGTACCATCAACCCCAGGTAGCCATTTTGGGTTTGGCGAAAGTATATCGACATTAATCGACCACAAATATTCGCCCCGATTAATTATTGAGATAACTTTACCTGGATGATTGCGAAAGACTTCTTGGGCAGGATTTTCACTATTACTTATTTGGGTTGTCTGATTGGCAGTTTCATTCAGGGCCACATTTTCATTTTGTACAACCTCAATTGTGCTTAATGGTTTTATATAAAAATACCAAAGTGCCCACAAGGAAAAAATTAATATTAAAACAGCCAAAAGCTTTTTCATATGTTAAGTATAGCAAGAAACGAATTGGGGTGCCTATCGGGAATTGGTCACACATAAATTTTTTGCTAAAAATTTTGCGCGACCCCGCCTCGGCGACAAATGCTCTGCATTTGGCTTTGCGCCTGCGGCCTTCAATATCCCAATATGTACTCCAAAAATATATGCTCAAAATGCCCTGCATTTTGTTTATTATTTTTGGGTGCCTATCGGGAATTGAACCCGAATCGAAGGTTCCACAAACCTCCGTGTTAACCATTACACCATAGGCACCATATTAGTGAGCTTATATTTAAACATATTTTGGATTATTTTTCAACCCAAAAAGCCCTTTTTGGCAACCGGTATTGACATATTCACGATACATGCTAATATAGCAGTCTTATGAAATATAAGACAAACACAACTAAATACACACACCAAATGAATCGACCCGCACTGGTAATCGGCGCTTTTTGGAGTGGTGTCTCTAAAAATCATATAAATGATTGTGTTTGGCTTATGGCTTCTTAAACTACTTTTAATACCTACCCTATTTAGGGATTAGGTCTAAAACTTAAGGAATTTCAGCCCGACAGAATCGGGTAGTTAAGGCTATTGATTTAACCTTACTTAGTTAAACAGGGTAAAAGACCCAAATCGCACATTTAAAACAAAATAAAAATGAAAAGAAAAAACAAAAACCAAGACAAGGCTAAAAAAATGCCAGAGCTAAACAAAGACGTATTCGCCACTGTGTGGCGCCACTGGAAGCCAGCTTTCAAGAAAAATGCTGTGCCGTTACTACTGACGCTTGTATTGTACAATGCATCAGCCTATTTTGACCAAATGCTAAAACCAATTTATTGGAAGAAAGCCTTTGACCAAATCAACACGGGCACCGACCCGATTCAAAGTTTTTACGTAGTAGTTCTGTGTTTGGGTTTGTCGCTGATATTTTCACGTATCGGTGACTACACTGTGACAATCTCAGAATCAAAAATTATTAAGCAGTTGCGCGACAATTCATTACATGGATTAATGCGCAAAGATGCAAAATTCTTTGCTAACCATTTTATGGGAGGGCTAGTATCAAAAGCTCGGCGATTTGCTTCGCAGTCAGAACAAGTAATAGATCAAATACTATTTAGTCTGTCACGCACGGTCGTGTTGATTATGTACATTTTGATTTACATGTTCATTGTACTGCCCGATGTTGGTTTTATGTTTTTAGCCTGGATTACGATTTTTGCCTTAGTAACGGTATTCTTTGCCAGACTTAGGTTAAATGCCGACCTTGAAAGTTCAGCTCAGGAATCGAAAACAACCGGAGTGTTTAGCGACATTATTGGTTCGATTTTGTACCTGCGTTCATTTTCGCGCGAGCATGATGAGTTTGAAAAATTCAAAGATGTTTCGCAAGAAGATTTAGTTAAACGTAGGCGTGCCTGGTTTTTAGGTAATGCACAATGGGCAACCCAAGGGGTGCTTGTGGCAATACTTGAAGTCACGGTTATGTATTTGGTTATGCAAAAAGTTATTAGCGGAGCTGAAACAATCGGTACATTAGCAATGGTGCAAATTTACATTATTTCACTAGCTAATAACATGTACAACCTAGGCCAAGCGTTGATTAAGTTACGTATTGGTTTAACCGACGCATATGAAATGGCCGTCATATTAGATGACGAAATCAATTGCACCGAAGAGATTTTAAAACCCGAACAATCGGGCGAATTAAAACTAAAAGACGGTATTGTATTTGAAAAAGTTAATTTTTCATACGACCACGGCGAACGTAAAATTTTGCAAAACTTTTCATTTAAATTTGGTGCAGGTAAACATTATGGCATTGTCGGCACATCAGGTGCTGGCAAATCAACATTATTTAAAATATTGTTGCGCCAAAACGAACACCTACACGAACACGAGGCAGGCAAAGTTTTAATCGATGGAGTAAATATTCGTAAAATGCGAAAAGTTAACTTACGCAAATTGATTGCCTATGTGCCACAGTCACCGACATTCCCTAGTCGCACAATTATCGAGATTTTAAAACTTGGTAAACACGATGCGACCGAATGTGAGGTAAAAATTGCCTGCGAAAAATCCGGTTGCCAATTTATTTGGGAAAAATTCGAAAAAGGATTTGAAACCGAAGTTGGCGAACGTGGCGTAAAACTTTCAGGTGGTGAGGCTCAGCGAATAGCGATTGCAACCGCAATACTAAAAGACGCACCCATTGTTATAATGGACGAGCCCACCAG
>CAZQAX010000037.1:3078-4625 GCA_964591475.1 uncultured Candidatus Saccharibacteria bacterium | reverse complement strand
TTAGGTTGAAATTTGGGGGAAAAAATGTAGAATGGTTGAATGGACAGGGAATACATCACACAATCTAAAAAGGCCGAGCTTGAAGTTGAGCTTGAGCGCCTACAAACTACCGAACGGAAGGAGGTTTTGACACGCCTTGAATTTGCCAAATCATTAGGTGATTTGAAAGAGAATGCCGAATACCACGAATCACGCGAAGCTCAGGGTAAACTAGAAGACCGCATTAAACACATCATTCATATATTAAAAAATGCTGAAATTATCGACGAAGACAAAAGCCATGACGCTGTCGGCATGGGTGCAACTGTAACGATTTTAAATACTACTACAAATGAAACTAAAACTTTGCAAGTTGTTGGGCCCCAAGATGCCGATTTGGCAACTGGCCGTATTTCGTACACTTCGCCACTAGGTGCGATTTTGCTAAATAAAAAAGCGGGCGATATGGCTGTGTTTAATTCGCCACGTGGTGAGGTTACCTATAAAATCACCGAAATTAAATAAACTGTATTATTTGTAGTTTTTACTGTAAAATATAAAAATATGGCAACACATGAAGAACTGCGTGCTGTGCGCATGCAAAAAATGGAGAATTTAAAAGAGGCAGGGATGAACCCATTTACTGCGCAAACTTTTCGTACCCACACGGTCGCTCAAGCTTTAAACAATTTTGATAAACTTGTGGCAGATGGATTACCTGTTACAATTTCAGGTCGTATTATGGCTAAACGTGGCCAGGGCGCATTGGTGTTTATGAACTTAAAAGATGGCACAGGTGAAATGCAGGCTCTACTAAAAAAAGACAACATTACCGAAGACAAATTTAATTTATTTACCGACAATATCGACATTGCTGATTTTGTCGAAGTTACTGGTACATTGTTTGTAACCAATACTGAACAAAGAACTATTTTAATAAATGACTGGCGCATACTAACCAAAGCTATTGAACAATTGCCCGATACTTATCATGGTATGACCGACCCAGACGAACGTTACCGCAAGCGCTATTTAGATTTATTATTAAATGACGAGGCGCGCGAAATGTTTGCGTTAAAGTCTAAATTCTGGGCGTATACTCGCGAGTTTTTAACTAAACTTGATTTTATCGAAGTTGAAACTCCAACACTTGAGGTTACAACAGGTGGGGCCGAGGCACGACCATTTAAAACATATCATAACGACTATGACATGGATGTGTTTTTGCGAATTTCAGTTGGTGAATTATGGCAAAAGCGTTTAATGGCGGCTGGCTTTGCTCGTACTTTTGAAATAGGTCGAGTTTACCGTAACGAGGGTTCAAGCCCTGAACATTTACAGGAATTTACAAACCTTGAATTCTATGCCGCCTATATGGACTATAACGAAGGCATGCAATTGACCGAAGACTTGATCAAAGGTTTGGCGGCAAATGTGTTTGGTAAAATGGAATTTGATATCAAGGGTCATGTGGTTAATTTACACGGGCCCAACAACGATGGCGTATGGCCACGATTAGATTACGTACATACTGTTATGGAAATGACCGGTATTGATGTTATGAATGC
>CAZQAX010000037.1:0-2978 GCA_964591475.1 uncultured Candidatus Saccharibacteria bacterium | reverse complement strand
CGTGGCGATGATGAAGCCATGATGCCCGAATGGGAATTCGTCGAAATGCTTGAACACGGCATGCCGCCAACATTTGGTTTTGGTATGGGTGAAAGACTGTTTGCCTTTTTAGTGGACAAACCAATTCGCGAAACACAACTATTTCCATTAGTTAAACCTAAAACACAAGAATAATAAAATTAAAAAAAGCCTTTGAGTAATCATCAAAGGCTTTTTGTTTAGCAAAGTCCAGCCGTTTCATGGTCAATTTCTTTTATTTGATCAAGGTGTAAGACTATTCTAGATTCTATTTTTTCTACGATTTTTTTAAACCCCATTTTTTTATGAGAGGGGAGTATTTCTTCAAAGTATTGCCTTGCGTCAACAACGGCAATTTCAACTTCATGTGGAAGTTCTTTTGAAGGATCAATTCCTAAACCCTTGAGAATTTTTCCAAGAGTTTTCCCTATTTTAAGGGGGTCTTTTCTGGTTTCTTTTCTTTTGTTTCTCATTTAAGGTACCTCCTTTTTTACTAAATACAGCATACAACAACGACGGTTTTTTGTAAAGACAATTACGGCTAGTTATGCACATAAATCATTTTCATTATGGGGCAAAGTGGTGTAAAATGGGATTAAGTGGGATAAAGTGGTTAATACCTTAACTCACTAAAAAATATGCTAATCGGAGAATACATACACACAATGGATGAAAAGAAGAGAATTTCTCTGCCAGTGAAATTCAGGAAGTCACTGGGCAGACAAGTTGTTTTAACGCATGGGTTAGACTCTTGTTTGTTTCTTTTCACTATTGGTGAATGGAAGAAGATTGGCGAAAAGCTTTCATCAATGTCGTTTTTACAATCTGACAATCGAAGCTTTAACCGATATATTTTCGGTAGTGCACAAATAGTTGACGTCGATAATACTGGCCGAATACTTATACCTGATCATTTAAAAGATCGAGCTAAATTCGATCAAAAAGTTGTCTTTATTGGAGTTTCTGACCGTGTGGAACTTTGGAATGAGACCGCTTGGAGTGATTATAAAAGTAATGTAGAAAGTCAGGCCGATCAACTAGCCGAAAAGTTATCACATATCGGAGTACTTTAATAAATTTTATTATGCATACACCTGTGCTTTTAGATGAAGTTCTCAACTTGGTACCTAAAAATGGGGTACATGTTGACGCAACATTGGGTTATGGCGGCCATTTAAAAAAGGTCTGTGAAATTGGCAGTTACCGCAAACTGATTGCCATTGATCGCGACCAGTCAGCCATTGACCTTGCCAAGCAAAATCTACAAGAAGTTTCGAATACTTGTAAAGCAGACATTACATATGTTTGTGATCAGTTTCGAAACCTATCAAACATTTTAAAAGATGCAGGTATACAAAATATAAACTCGGCACTGTTTGACTTGGGCGTTAGCTCAATGCAGCTAGATAGTTCAAGTATGTCGGGTAGAGGGTTTTCGTTTATGCGTGACGAGCCATTATTAATGACCATGGCCGCTGTAGTTGGCAAAGACATGCTAACAGCGCGCGAAATTGTTAATACTTGGGGCGAGCAAACTATTGCCGATGCGCTGTTTCATCTGGCTGACGAAACAAATTCGCGTCGTATTGCAAATGCAATTTGCGAGGCTCGTAAAAGGGCACCAATTGAAACAACTTTTGATTTAGTAAATATTATTAAATCTGTTTCGCCAAAACATTCAAAAACAAACCCTGCAACAAAAACATTTCAAGCTCTTCGAATGTTAACCAATGAAGAATTACAAAACATCGAAGAAGGCTTGGACCAGGCATGGCAGCATTTAATACCTGGTGGTCGAATTTTAGTCATAACGTTTCATTCAATCGAAGACCGAATCGTTAAACAAAAATTCAAACAATTTATAGAAATGGGTAACGCGATTTTAATAAACAAAAAACCCATTACACCTAGTCGCGCAGAGGTTCTAGGCAACAAACGCGCACGCAGTGCGAAACTAAGAGTTATCGAAAAGGTCGCGCTTTAATGGACGGTTGCGCGACATGATTTCGCTAAATCAACAATTATAAGAAAAAGTACATAAATTAAATATGAAAAACAAAAACACCTTAAAATCAAATATTAGTAATAAAATTTTAAATAAAAGTTTTTTTAGATTTTTAGTTGTTTCAAATATTGCTTTATTTAGCGCATATTTATTTTTTGTTGGTGGTACAACTGTACAAGTTGTTGCTCGAAAAAACGTTGAAGAGTCAACCAGGACACTACAAAGCTCTCGTGCTAGTCTAGAGGAGGTTTATAACGATGCTTCAAAAACCTATACCAAAGACTATGCTAGATCATTGGGCTTTATCGAAGCTGTACCAATGTTTTATACTTCTAGTTCAGTAACAGCCGTTGCGTATGATGCAAAACCTGCATTCTAAGCAAACAACAAAGTCGACTGAAAAATTAGGTTTCAAGCCTAGGTTTATATTTTTATATGTTTTTGTCACTCTAATCGGCCTTTTAGTTATTGGCCGACTTTTTGATTTACAAGTCATCAAATCTGAAAGTTACAAAGAACGCGCTAATCGTCAATTTGTGACACCTAAAAATTTTTTGTTCAACAGGGGAACTATTTATTTTTCAAATAAAAATAATGAAAGGACTATTGCAGCATCAATGCAGTTGACCTATAAACTAACCATTAACCCAAAACAAATTACTGACCCTGAAACTGTTTTCAGTCAAATTAGTCAAATTACCGAAATTGATAAAGACGATTTTTTCAAAAAAGCTGACAAAAAAACTGATCCTTATGAGGAAATCAAAACTAGACTAAGTGAAGGTGATGCTAAAAAAATTGATGACCTTAAAATAACAGGAGTGTCATTATACAAAGAAAAATGGCGTTTTTACCCAGGTGGCGATAGTGCATCGCAGGTTATAGGTTTTGTTGGGTTCAAGGGTGACAATTTAATAGGGCGCTATGGTATAGAGCGTCAGTATGAAAACATTTT
>CAZQAX010000036.1:0-4888 GCA_964591475.1 uncultured Candidatus Saccharibacteria bacterium | reverse complement strand
AGAAGAATCCATTTAATACGCCGATGAAATTTAGAAACATGCATATTACAAGACTTACTACAACAAACCATAAAGCGAAAGATTTTACCCATACGTCGAAGAGTTCTTCCCAGAATGCATATAGTAATACATGGATGGAAATTAGTGATAAAATTGGCCCTGTTATAATGACCAAAAATCTTAGTAGGTCTTGGTTTGAGTTGCTACCCCCACCTATTATTTGTCCTGTTGCGCGGGATACTATCCCTATTCTATTTAAAAAGTTCATATCTGTATATTTCTATTATATTATAGCAAATAAAACATCTTTTGTCAATAAAAAAAGCCCCCAAATGTCTATGTAATATATAGATATTTAGGGGGCTTATGCTTTACTTCTTCGTTATTTCGGCTTTTAAGTCGTTAATAGCTTGAATTAGTAGTGCTGTTTGGGCGCCAGATGAGTCTCCGCTACCACCAGCATTGGTAATAACAATACTTTTCGAGCCTGAAAGTAACTTCATCTCTTCAAGTTTGTATTCCCATTCAACGATTTTGGCTAATAGTGCCTCATCGCCGTTAGCTTCGGCCTTAAGCCTAATCATGGTGTTTGCAATGCTTGCAAGCTCTTCTTTGGCCATTTCTTTGAATGCCTTGGCTTTACCTTGCCCTTCAAGTTTTAGTTTTTCTTTTTCACCCAGTGCGGTTTCTTTTGTAGCGTTAGCGTCTCCTTTGGCTTTAATTACCACACTGTCTGCTTTAAATTGAGCAGCGAATAGTTCTTCTTGAGCTTTATGTACTTCTTCACTTGCGCCAAGGGCTGTCATTTTCAAGGTGTCAATTTGTAAACCAAGTCCTTGTTCGTCAATTAGTGTTTCGATTTGGTTTTTAAATACCTTATCTAAGCCATTAGTCGTAATCATTAAACACAACATTGAGTATGAATATTTTTTCAACTCAGTGTTTATTGATGAACGAATGTCTTCGCGTAATTGATTAATAATATACTTCTTTCTTGCCTCGGCTGTTTCGCCGGGTATGTTTTTGAAGTAATTACGAATATTTTCAAGACCGAAATCTACTATTTCAGTACCTACTGTACGTTTTTCAAAAACACCTATTCGAAGCACAATGTTAAACTCGGGTTTTAATGTAACTTGACCGTCATTTATTTCTCCTACGGCTTTTGCTGCATCATAAGCTTGTTGTCCAGTTACTCCGGTTGGTTTATAATCAGCATTATCAAATACTTTTACGTATTCTTTTTCGTATAAAACTGACTGATTTTTAGTTGCACAATTACATGCAATCTCGTCGGCTGGAGTTGATTCGCCACCCCTTTTGGCGGCTTCTTTACCAAAAACTATCGGTATAATTTCAACGCTACCAGAGTGCTTTTTGGTTAAAAACCTAGCCCACATGTGTGGACCACCATGTCGCATAAAAGCTAATGGTCTACCAAACAAGGTTAGCATCATGAATTCGTCAACTGGGTTTTCCTCAAGTTTTTTGCCAGCATTTCTAAAGGCCATGTAGGCTGTTAGAACAAGGCCAACTATACTTAACCATCCAAGCGTGTAATAACTGAATATAAATATTCCCACACACACTATTATTGGTACAAGTAAGATCTCAAGCCAAACTAGAAAATAATACAGTCGCTCGTCCTTTTCGTTTAAAAACTCAAGAACAGGACCATCAGCGTTATTATTATTTTGGTTGTTTGTATTACCTCTAAACATATTAGAAAGGTAGCTTGCTATTTTAGAGCCAAAGCTCACAATTATAGCAAGTAGGATTAGGGCAACAAAAACGCCAATGGCATATTTTGCTCCCCACTGTAAGTAGGCGAGGGCGGTTACGCCAATCGCAAGCACGGTTAGGGCGATTTTTATAATTGTTTTTGCGTTCATGTTTCTTAAGTTTCTTGTGAGTGTTCTAGGCCACTGCCAATTGGTAGGCCAAAGTTTAGACAATCCAGTAGTCTGAAAAAAATCAGACCAAGACCAGTTCCATGGTAATAAAGAATTTTTATACCAGGGTTCTCTAGGGCCAATTAGTGTTGGTTCTTTAACTAAACCTGTTATCTCTGCTACTAGCCATATTGTAATATATGACGCTAAGCAAGAAATTAAGGCAAGTATTTTATCAGTACGATCCATACCTAAGTTTTTACCAAAGTATAATATCGCGATGATAGTAGATATCGAAGCAACTCCTAATAGTTTAAGTATCCTATTTCGTTCCATTTTCAATGTTCTTTTTCAGCCTATATTATAGCACAAAAGGGTAGCAAAAGTCAAGCTAAAAAGCCCTTATTTATAAAGGCTTTTTAATGGTTTTAGGTAAAAGAAAAGGGCTTTTGTACAAAAGATGCAACAAAATCCCTTATGTTAAATATTAATTTTAAATATGAGCGAAACTATTTTAATTATTGCCCATATTAAATATATACTACTGGTCCATATAACTAAGGCAAAAACCATTTCTTTGGTCTTGCCTTTACCTAGTAATAGACCAATTGTCCCGACTTTGAACATTTCAAATTTATTTTTTTTATTCTCGATAAAGTCGCTATCTAGAATAATTTCTTTATTTTTCATTTCTAACTAATTACGTATTTAATAGTAGCATACTAAACAATCTTTGTCAATTATATGCAATAAGCTAAAAAACTAAATCCATAGTTTGTTTAATATTTATAATTTGTTTTATGTTATAATATTTTTATGGAAATTTTTAACCCTGATGAGTATAGCAATAATTTAGATAAAAATTTAGATAAAAAAATAAATCCTAAAGAAAATCCAGAACATGAGTCTGAAGTTCTCTTTAAGGATAAAAACTTTTTAGGCAAAACCAGAGAAATTATTTCATCTATTGGTGAAGCTTTTGGTGATATGCCTGTTCTTATGAAAGCGACCGTTATATCTACTTTTGCTTTTTTTACTGCACTTCCTGTTATTGAACAGGGTAAACGTATGTATGCTGATAATGAGTATGATAAAGCCAAAGAAATGTTGCATGAATATGTAATAAGAAACACACCCGAAACTCCAACCCCGGTTCAGATTGATCAAGAAAAATATAATAAAGCAGTAGAGTTGTTTGGTCAGGGTAATTTATGGTGGCTTGAAGAAACCGAGACAGACAATTCAGACAAGAAAAATTTTGACTATGATACTGCAAGTATAAACAGAGGAATAAAACACTATGAAACAAAGAGAGGTGTTTTTGACTATGTATTCAAATCATCATATTCAATACCTAGTTTTTTTAGCGAAAACTACTATCTTCAAGATGCAAAAAATATTCAAGATCGAATAAACAAATTACCCAAGTATTCAGAAAACCAAACAGGTAAAAGTCTTGATTCAACAACCATTTCGTATGACCCTGATGTTGTTGTGGGTTTTAGGGACCGAGAAAATAAAAACGAATTTGATACGTTACAAAAAGAAACTTTTAAAAAGATAATTTATGAAACGTACCCCAAGAATTGGTTTAATGGAGACATTAGTAGTATTGTTATGCATAATACCGGTGATCCAGATACCTCATATAATTACGGCAGTCCAGTTGTTGCCGCGGCACAAATGTCTAGAAATAATCAAAAGATGGAGTTTTTTGATTATATGAATGAATTTGAAAATAATCCAGAATGGATGTTTAGTGTTCTGTCTCATGAGTCAGCTCACGCCAATGACTGGGGCGCAATTGAGGGGCTAAATAAAAACGAGCGTCTTGATTTTTTAACATCTTTATCTGAAAGAGTTTATGCACCTGATCGTTTTATAAGTTCTTATGTTGAAGATAAAATTGTAAATGAAAATTTAAAAGACAGGTTATATAATAGGTCGGTCGAGTATTGGGCTGAAATTTGTGGCGAGTATTTTGCTAATGGTAAGGGCAACCTTTCGCCAAAAGACGTTAAAATTATTGAAAAAATTATAAAAACAAAGGACCCTGAATTTGATATAAACGATGCCCTATCTAAACGATTTGAAATTATTCATAACGATATTTATAAGGTTGGGCCCGAAAAAATGAAGTTACTTGATAATTTTAGGGCTATAATTAAATTACAAAAATTATATAATGATTTTAGTCAAAAGTTTTATGATTTTATAAAAAAGAATAAAAATGTCGATAATGGGATAAACTATATTTTTAATGAAAAAAGTAAAAGGTATGAGTTGATAGAAGGCAATTCTGATACTGTTCTTGCACAGGAGTGTATTGATGCAATAAATGCCAATCACGAACTATTTAAAAATAAAAAAATTGAATATGTGTTTGACCCCATTTCTAAACAACTTAACCGTACTGGTGATAGTTTAAGTTTGGCCAAGTTTAAACAGTATGAGACTTTCAGGACAGAACATGAAGACGTAATTCGTGACCTGCAGTACTACATAGACGATGTCACTGACACATATGTTTTAAAGGGTCCAACCATAAATATGACTTTGGCTAGAGAATATCTGCGATTAAGAAATGCTGAACAAGAGTCATGGCAAAGAATTGTAAATAAGGTTAAAAAGTTTAACATAAAAAATAAAGGAGCTTCTGAGCTTAAACCATACAGAGGCTATGATATGTATTCAAAATATTAATATGCAAATAATTGAATTTGTAAAACAAAAAAATGAAAAGTTTACCTTTTGCCAAGAAGGGGAGGTTTGGGTTTTAAAATTAAAAAATAAAGAAAAACAAAAACAAGCTGACGAATTTTTTATTAATTTACTTCAGGACTTAAAGTTGCGGTCAATATATAAATACGTGCCAGTATTTAATGAGTCTGAAGTTTCTGCTTTTATGGCTTATTTAAAAAAACAAGGTTTTACCATTAGGCGCCGTGATACTGAATTAGAAGAAAAACTTAAACAAGCCCTGGAAATAATTACTA
>CAZQAX010000035.1:3611-5012 GCA_964591475.1 uncultured Candidatus Saccharibacteria bacterium | reverse complement strand
AGTATTAGTCAATAACTGTAATACCGGCAGCGCGGGCTGAGCCCTCTACAATTTTCATTGCACCTTCGATATCTTTAGCGTTCAAGTCGTCCATCTTTTCTTCGGCAATTTGTTTAACTTGAGCTTTGGTTATTTTACCAACTTTTGAAGTATTTGGTTTTGCTGAACCTTTTGGTACACCCGCTGCTTTGAATAGCAATGCGCGCATCAAAGGTTTAGTAATACGGTATTCGTATGATCGGTCATCGTAAACTTCGATTTTTACACCGACAGTTTCGCCATTCATGCCTTGTGTGTCAGCATTGAATTTTTGACAGAACTCAGCAATGTTAATACCCGCTTGACCCAATGCAGGGCCCAATGGTGGCGCAGGAGTTGCTTTACCTGCGGCGATTTGAAGTTTTACTCGTTTTAAAATCTTTTTAGCCATAATAATTATAGGTTATCTGTTTAATTAGTGAAGCGTAACAGTTTTAGTAATATACCTTACATTTTCTTGATTTGCAAGAAGTCTAGCTCGACAGGCGTTTCGCGACCAAACATAGACACTAGTACCCGCACCTTGCCCTTTTCGCGGTCTACCTCGTCAACGCGGCCTTCTAAGTCTTTGAATGGACCATCTGAAATGATAACTGTCTCGCCCGGAGTAACTGAAATGTCATACATCGCTTGGCCATTGTCGGCTTGGTTGCCCAATAGAAAGTCTAGTTCTTTTTGGGTTAATGGCACAGGGTTAACACCCGAACCTACGAAACCTGTAACACGCGGAGTATTACGCACATGGTACCAAGATTCGTCATCAACAATCATATCAACCAACACGTAACCTGGGTAAATTTTTTCTTCTACCTCTACCCTTTTACCAGCTTTAACTTTGATCTTTTTTTCAGTAGGAACAAGTACATTAAATATTTTGTCTTGCATGTTTAATGAATCGATACGTTGTCGCAAGTTTCGCAACACAGCATTTTCATAACCTGAATAGGTATGAATTGCGTACCACTTTCGTTCCCCTGTACCTTCTTGTTTTGCCATATAATTAAAAACTACCTAATATTTTACCCATAGCCTGACTAAAGCCAAAGTCCATTGCGCCCAATAAATAAGCGATAAAAAATGAAAGTAGTATAGTCACAATAGTGTAATTAATTACGTGTTTACGGTTTGGCCATTTAACGTTTTTCATTTCTTGTTTTGTTTCTTGTAAGTATGACATATATTGATTGTTGATTAGTAAAAGTTTTTATTTAAAATTTCATTTAAATTTTATGTAAATTTGTATTTTAAAATGCCCGCGGGGGCATCTATTCACATATTATATCGTATATAAAAAAATAAAGCAAGTTAGTAAAATACCCCAAAAGGCACTAAAAAACCCCGGTACAAAACCGGGGTTTAAAT
>CAZQAX010000035.1:0-3511 GCA_964591475.1 uncultured Candidatus Saccharibacteria bacterium | reverse complement strand
GGGCAAGCGGTACGCAAAACTTCCAAAACAGATTCTTGAAAATCTTTATTGGTTGCAAGGTCAGATAGCATGGCTTTTCTGATTACGTCAACCAACGGATCTGGTTTTGTTTTTTCAACATCAGGCGTCAATACAACTTCTTCTGCAGGGTTAGAGCCTTTCAATTTAAAACCTTCAGGCACAGGGCGCTCAGGTGTTGACTTGAACAAACTAAATGATTTTGTAGCAGGGTCATTTACTTTAACGTAATAACCATTGTTAGTTAGCGCTTCAGTAAAAGCCTTTTTTGCGGCAATAATTTTATTAATACCTTTTTGGCTTTTATCATTAAGCATCAAGCTAACAGGTTGCCATCCGTGAGCGTCGACAGTTCCACGACTCATGCACATAATACCTTTTGTCTCTCTATTTTTACGCCAGCCCTTAATGCCTATTTGTGCAGCAATTTGACTAACGTTTAGTTTTTCTGCAACAACAGAAGCCTCAGGTTTAACTGTGGCCAAATCTTGTTTAGGCTCAACGGCCTTATTGTCAGTATCAGGATTTAAATGACCTGAAAAACAATATTTCGAACCGTCTCTTGAACTAAAATCATACTCGGGCATTTTTGTTTTTATAAACTCCAATGCCTTTTCTGTTTCAATTTTTCTCTTTGTCTCATTACCACCACTAAATGTAATGGTTTTGTGGCCAGAAAGGTTTCTAACAGAAAAACCAAGTCTATCAGGTTTTTTCAAATCAATGGTTTCAAAACCGCCTTTAATCAAGGCAATTGTAATTGGATCCATCCCTTTGCGAAAGTTTTCTTCAAAAAGTATACTTGTACCCTTTTTATTTAGCCCTTTCAGTTTGTAGTTCTTGTGCTTCACAAAACCTTTTAAGGCTTCGTAAATTTCACTTGCTAGAGTCTTCCTTTGGTCTTCGGTACCATAAGTAATCTCTATCCATTCAGGCAAACCCTCTTTTACATGCAGACCAAACCCTGGAACATCTGTTTTTTCTGGGTTTTTTGTATTAAAACCCTTACTTTTTAAAAACTCAGTAACAGGGTGACCTTTCTGAATGTTTTTTAAAAGCTGAATCTTTGCAGATTGCGGTTTGGTAACAACCGAATCATCCTGTTTAACATTCATACCGTTGTAAAGCACAAAAAATGTGTGCTTGTCGCTAGCAGCATGTGGTTGTTCAATTTCAACTCCGTATTTTTCCTTGAAGGATCTTACCGATTTTGAAACAAAACTTTCAGACGCCTTTGAAAACGTTAATGAAACCCTTGATGACTTCGTCTCACCAATCTTTGTTGGCAAACTAACACTGTAACCAGCCTTTTGGCATTCCCATACGGCAATACTAATAGCTGAATCCAGGTTTTTCCCAAAACGTGACCAGTCAGTCTTTGGCAAAGCCATGTTGTTCTTCACGTCATCAACCTCCAAAGACTCATTCCTAAAAGCGGTTAAACAATACTTATCGTGCAATTCAAACTCGATTTGATGCGAGTTTAATATTGCCGAGGCCTGATCAATTTCGATTTGGTCAGGTAACGATAATATTACCTTGTCTCCGTCTAGTTTTTTTGCAAAAACCAAAACTTCATAGGCTAACAACAAGTCATAAATTAAACCAACTCGGTATTCATTGTTTAACGCTAGCGAAACAAACGAGTTCTCGGTTTTATGTTGAGGGCCAACCATACTAGCTTCCTTTTGCATTTTTTCAATAAAAGCCTGTGGGACCTCAACCTCATCTGCATTAACAACAAAGTTGTCCATGTAGCGTGTCGCTTTAATCCCGGCTTTATTTAGAATGGTTTCAATCTCAAGACATATTGAATGCTTGTCTTGTCCACCGTTTGTTGTGGAAAAAATTGTAATTTTTGTCGGGTTCTGCTTTTTTAAATCATTAAAGAACCCGTAATCCCGTTGATTCTTAATGTGGATGCTTTTATCAATCAAGCTTTGTAGATATACTTCAGCTTGAGTGAAACGGTTCCTGTGGTTTGCTGTGTTTGCTGTCATTTCTTTTTTTATTAAGGTTTCTGGCGCTATTTTATACCATTTATACAAAAAAGTCAATATTTACAAGGCTTTTTTGTATTGTATTGTTTATGGTTATATATAAGCAAAAACCCTTACACCGTAAGGGTTTTTGCAGTAATTTGAAATTTGGGTTATTTAAACCAGGCTTTTTGCCAAGACTGCATCATTGTTATTTCGTTTTTTTGAGCAGCTATTATATCGTTAGCAAGTTTGATCAATTCAGGCTTTTTTGATGTTTCTAGCAACATTTGTGCCATTTGCACCGCACCTTCGTGGTGAACAATCATTTCAGCTAAAAAGGCTTTGTCAAAATCGTCACCCTTTTTACCCTCAAGCCCTGCCATCATGCCATTCATCATTTCGTGCATTTCCATACCTGAATTTTTCATCATCGAACCGTCGGGCATTTTGTGCATCATTGATTTTTTTGAATATCCCCCTTTATCACCCCGGTAACCACGGTGGCACGATATCATATAAACCGAGCCCGTAATTACAATACCTAGTAATAGACCAACAACTCCGTACAAAACGTTTGTATTTATATTTTTCATAAATTTTATTTTCTAAGTTAAGACTATCTTATTTCGTAAACGATTGTTACATTAGATGTAATTTTGTTTTCACCTTTTGAAATTGTAGTTTCAGGCATCGAGGCACCCGCTTTCATTGAAACAGCATTTGCCATGTCATACATTGGTTGTGGGTAGCCACCTGAGTTTTCGCTAAAACTAACAATACGTACAGTTTTTACACCTAAATCTTTAGCTAATTTTTTAGCTTTAACTTTTGCATCAGCAATCGCCTTTTCGCGTGCTTCGCTAATTATTTTTTGCTCGTCATCAATCATCATGTTTGGGCCAGATACATTTTGAACACCCGCTTTGACTAATGCATCATAAATTTTACCTGCATCATCAATATTGCGAACTTTTATAATGAATGATTCATCAGTTGTATAACCAGTTACAACGTTTTTACCTTCGGGCTGTGGGCAAGGTGTTGTTATACAATAAATAGTTGATCTTACCCATTCATATTTAGGGTTGGTTGTAATATATTCGGTTTTGTAATCTTTTTCGGCAATGTTAAATTCTTTCATTACAGCCAAAACTTTTTGTTTAACTTCAGCTTGTTTTGCTGTCGAGCCAGCCTTGTCTTTGGCTTCGCCCATAACGCTTGCGCGTAATTCGGCTATATCAGGTGTGGCATAAACTTCGGCTGTGCCGTTAACTGAAATTGTTGGCATTTGCGCATTTTCAGGTCGCAATACACCCCACGTTTTAACTTGAGTAATAATTAAACTAATAACGTATAGTGTAACAATTACGGCAAAGATTTTACCGTTTTTCATTAATTTTTCTTTTTGTAATTCATTTAATATCATATGAGTCTATTATAGCACACCCCAAATTAGCACAACCCCCTCCCCAGCATAGCCAAGGAGGGGGAAGAAAAATATAAAATAGTTC
>CAZQAX010000034.1:0-5379 GCA_964591475.1 uncultured Candidatus Saccharibacteria bacterium | reverse complement strand
GCCCAATCAAAAGACACTAGCATTTCGGCCATACTGCCGTCCTTTTTGTTTGTTGTTATTTTCATGTGGTCAGTTTATCGCAAAACACTAAATAATGCAAAAAACCGACAATGTCGGTTTTTTAAATAAATTTATAGTTTACTGTGGCAGTGTGCCTAGGTCGGTTTGGTCTAGATCGTTTTGGATTTGGTCTAATTCGAAAGATTCTTGTTTAAGTCTTTCATTGTCGACTTCGTCTAGCAACCCAGCGCGGGCTTGTAGAGCGTTATCGCTACTATTTTTATTAATCAGTTTGCCTCCGGCAAAATGAAACAGTGTATATAAAACGATTAAACCAAGTAGGGCGACTAAAACAGTATTTCTAACACTGTTAGTTTTTGTCATCGTCTTTGTCGATAACTAGATCTTTTAAATCAGAGATTATGACTGATAGGTTTGCTTTGGCGTTTTCCAAATTGTCGCGAGCCTCGATAATGGTACCGGCGTATTTTTTAGCTTCGGTGTAATCAATAGCTGATTTTTTAGCTGGAAGTGTTTTTAGTAGTGCCTTGGCTTTTTTAATACTTTCGTTTGCATTATCAAGATTGGTGTTCATGGTTGTAACGTCTTCGCCTGAAATTTCGATTTTTGAAATTCGGGTATCAATTTTAGCAGAAATAGCCGAAAGGTTGTCAGCATTTAATAGAAACTTTGTACGAATTTGAACAACATATTCGTCTTTGTTTTTATTGATACGGTCAGTTATGTTTTTGATATCTTTAGCAGTCTTCTTTTCTTTTTCTAAGTCTTTGGCTGATTTTACGTCATTTTTGTCATCATTTTTAACGTCTGATTTTTGGTCGTCATTTGTAGTTTGTGCGTTTGTAGTTATTGGGCTAGTTAGGGCAGTAACCACTAGAAGTACAGCAAAAAAGCTATTTAAAAATAGTTTAGATTTATTAGGTTGGTTGTCGCTAGATTTGTTTAACATATATTGTATTATAAGCCTTTTTAGTAAAATAGTCTACACATGGCTATATATAGTGTATGACGTATAACCCTGCTTTTTATTACATATTGACTTATTCAATCTAATATGCTATAATATAGGCTGATAAATGTAAATTAAATGGGAAATAATAAAATAAAAATAACCGATGTTCCACACCTTGGCTTTTATGCAAGAGGTGAATACGTGTACCTTAAGACCGGTGTTGGCTTTGAGACACAGGCCATAATGAATGATGCTACTGGAAAATGGGAAGGAAACACAATTTGTGATCCAGATCCAATAAACCCCGAAGAAATGGTTGTGTTGATAGAGAATTAATTTAGAAACACAACCAAAAAGCCCCGACTAACTAAAATAGTTGTCGGGGCTTTTTTTATTTCTCTAATTTATTTTCTAGTCTTCGAATTTTGGGAGGTAGTCAGTTACGTATCTTTCCTCGCATTCTTTGATGACGTGCATGGCTTCTTCGATATTAAAGAACCCTAACACTTTACAAGTACCTGGTTTTTTCAAGTGCTTGTAGTATTCGAAATAGTGCTCGGTTTCTCTTTGCCAGTGGTCACCCAATTGTTCGTACGAAGTAATGTGGTCCATACGTTTATCGTCAGCTAATACCGTAATTATTTTATCATCAATTTCGCCACCGTCTTCGAATTTCATAATACCAATTACTCGAGCCTCAACTACTGATCCAGGGATCAATGGTTCGCTGACGTTTGCAATTATAAAGTCCAACATGTCGCCGTCTTGATCCCAAGTTTTTGGAATCGCTCCGTATGACACAGGGTAGGCAAGTGATGAGTAACCAACACGGTCAAGTTTTAATTGGCCACTTTCAGTTATCAGTTCATACTTATTGATTGAGCCTGAGTTGATTTCAATAATACCGTTAATGATATTCTTAGATTCATCAGCAAAGGCTGGTAATACATGTTGTAAATTCAACATGTATTTTGATGGTTTGTGATCGATGTTTGCCATATTATTCTTTCTCTTCAGTTACTTCTTCATTATTTGTTGTGTCAGCACCTGCGATTTCTGCACCTTCTTCGACCATGTTTTCAACCTCGGTATCGTTTTCTTCAACGGCTGTATCGATAGCTTCTTTTAGGTCGCCCGAGTGATGAATTACTTCGCCTTCTGCGGCATCAAATGCATCAGGTTCTTGTTCGGTACGAGTACCTTCTTGGCCTTTGATATCAATCCTCCAACCAGTTAGTTTTGCGGCAAGGCGTACGTTTTGACCACCTTTACCAATAGCAAGTGATAACTGATCTTCGGCAACTTCAACTAGTGCACGATGTTCGTCTTCTAGTATTGTTATATTTAATGCTTGTGCAGGTGCAATCGCATTTGAAACAAGCTCTTTTGGGTCTTCGCTCCATGGAATAATGTCGATTTTCTCGCCATTTAATTCGGTCATAACGGCTGTAACACGAGTACCGCGTTGGCCAACACAAGCACCAACTGGGTCAACGTGTTCATCATTTGACATAACGGCGATTTTTGAACGGGCACCTGCTTCGCGGGCGACTGATTTGATTTCAACTACGCCTGATTCGATTTCGGGTGCCTCCATTGCGAACAGTGATTTAATAAAATTGGGGTGCGAACGTGATAGGCGCAAGTTTACTCCGCGCAAACCATCTTCGACTGAAAATAGGTAGGCACGAATACGATCGCCACGTTGATAAGATTCGCCAGGGATTTGTTCTTCTTTGGGTATAACGCCAGTTGCGCGGTTAAATTCAACTAAAATAAGGCCGTTTTCATATTTTTGAACAATACCATTAACAACCTCGCCTTCGTGGGTGCCAAATTCTTCAAGCACTGCACCACGTTCAGCTTCGCGAATTTTTTGAATAATAACTTGTTTAGCGGTTTGGGCGGCAATTCGGCCAAAGTCAGACTTTTCTTCTAATGGGAAAACTATTTCGTCTTCAATTTGTGCGTCGGCTTTTATAAGCTTGGCATCATTTATCATTATGTGATGTTCTTCGTTATAGCGAACACGCTCGTCGCCTTCGGTCGGTATGAATTCTTCGTCTTCAGGTATATTTATAACCAAGCTGTCGTCAACAACGACTTTGACTTGGGTAAATTCAGTTTTACCAGTATCAATATCAAAATTACATCTTACAATTTGGCCTTTTTTGCCGTATTCTTTTTTGTAAGCTGCAGCCAATGAGTGTTCAATGGCATCTAGGATTTTTTCACGGGGGATTTTGCGTTCTTGCTCTAGTTGTTCTAGGGCAAGCTTCATTGCTTTTAGATCAAACATATATTTTATTGTTCTTTAATTATTATTGAGTTTTATAAGATTTATTATTTTAATTCTTTCGAATTTTAATAAAAGTTGTGCCCGCTGATTAGGCGGGCTATTCACACTATATACTTATTTTTTATTCTTGCAAGGTGTATAATAAAGTCATGAATAATAGCCTTACAAAACCACTTAAATTCAGTTTTATTTTTGCGTTTTTTATATTTATTAGTATTTTTAGTTTTACAAAAACAGCTTCAGCTAAAACAAGCGATCATGTACTACATGGCTATGCATGGAGCGATAACGTTGGCTGGGTTAGTTTAAACTGTGCCGATCGTGGTGGTAGTGTGTGTACCGACAGTCCATATTCTGTTGTTATTGATTATGGTACTGGCCAAATGTCAGGTTATGCTTGGTCGTCAAATGTTGGTTGGATTTCGTTTAATGCTAGCGATGTAAGCGGTTGTCCTACTAAGAATAACTATAACAATAGCTGTACACCAACTGCAATATTATCAAGTACGGCTGGCAATCCACCATTCCCGCAAATTTTAGGTTGGGCCAAGGCGTTGTCAAATAATAGTGGGTGGGATGGCTATATTTCACTTTCTTGTTACAACACTAATACTTGTGGTACTAATAATTACAGTGTTCAATTACCAAACGATGGTACAACCGCTATTGGTGCGACCGGAGGTTCAATTACGGGCAATGCTTGGGGCTCAACGGTTGTTGGCTGGCTTGATTTCACAAACGTTACGGTTACGCCAGGTAGTAGCGAGTTAACTCTTACTGCTAGTGTAAATGGAAGCAACGTAACAGCTGTTTCTAAGTCTGGTGACACAATAAGGTTAACGTGGTCAACACCTACAAATACAGTCTATACTGGTTGTACTGCAAGCAATGATGCGAGTGAGCCAACGTGGGTTAATGGTGTAACACCTCCTTCTTCATCATCGCCAACTGCTTATACTGAATACAAAGATAATGTAAATGTGCCAAATAATCCAACCACATACACTATTGCTTGTACAAGTGCTAGCAAAACCGACACGGCTTCTGTAAAGATAGATATAAACTATGTTTGGGACGTGTCATTAACCGCAGATCCTTCAATTGTTTTGTCTACTAGTCCAAATAACTGGTCAGATTTTAAGTGGGTAACAAGTGGTAATGTGCCTGTTGGTACAAACTGTGTAGCAACTAATCCAAATGGCTGGACCGCTCAAACAGGTAATAGTGTAACCGAAAGAATAAGTAATATTGCCGCTAGTATAATGCGCTCAGTTACCTGTACGCCTCCGGCGCCTGATAGTCCAAAAACTTCAAGTGCTAGTGCAAACGTTTTATCGATTATAAACTACGCTACTGATTCGTGTTACAGACCTTCTGACGGAGGCCCAACGATTAGCTGGACAGCCCCAATTGCGCAAGAATGCTATATATCAAAAGATGGTAATAGTACAAAGGTTGGCCCATCGGGTAGAAAGATCTTTGCTAATGGCCCAGGTGACTATGACATTAGTTGTGTTGGTGGTAAGTTTAGTGTTAGCGACACTCTAAGCGCAACAGCTTGTGTGCCAGACTACACAATGACACCTTTGAATATGTGTAATGGTAAATCTGGTCAATTAACTGATAACGCTTTTCAGCCAGATGGTCCTACTCAATACAAGGCTACGATCAAGGTTGATGCTACTGCCGAGTCAGGATTTAGTAGCCAGCTAAGATATAGGTTTACAATGCCATTGAATTGGAAGACAAACAGTTGGAGCATTAGTGGTTGGACTCGAATTGGTTTGACCGATGATTATGAAAGCCCAATTGTTTCACCTGGTAGTTATAATTCATCTTTTGACGTGATTGCGCCTAACAAAGCCAGTGCAAATGCCGGTCTTGCAAGCTTCTCGAAGAAAACTCAAACATTTACAATTAATGGTGATACAAACCCTTCAATACCTATGGCACGATCTGCAAGTTATACGATTTGTGCGCCAGATGGTGGTAGTTCAAAGCCGATATTTATAGAGCAGTAATTCTTTAGATTAAATATAAATAAAAAACAATAAAAGGCGCGCGACGACAGTCGCGCGCCTTTTATTTATCCACAACATTGTTGTAA
>CAZQAX010000033.1:0-5624 GCA_964591475.1 uncultured Candidatus Saccharibacteria bacterium | reverse complement strand
AAAATTGTAGAGGGCTCAGCCCGCGCTGCCGGTATTACAGTTATTGACTAATACTAAAAACCAAACTAAAACCCCAACAATTGTTGGGGTTTTAGTTTGGTTGACTTAAGTTAAAATAAAGGTTAATCTAGCCTCAGATTTAAAATACATTAAAAATGGAAGAAAAAGACATTAGATTACTTGAAATTATTGGCACAAATGTGTCAATAGAGGATCGGTTTATAACTGATTATGACAAACTTATTTGGGTTGTTGAATTCTTTAAAAAAGAAGGCAAAAAAATAGTTTTTGTTGGTGGAACCTACGATATGTTTCATGTCGGTCACGCACGCTATTTAGAAAAAGCTAAGCAGCAAGGTGACATACTAATTGTTGGGGTTGATTCTGACGATTTAACTAAAAAATTAAAAGGCGAATCAAGGCCGGTTGTACCTTTCGATGAAAGGGCTGAAACTTTGCTTCATAATCGATCTGTAAACATTGTCACTTCATTGTTAAGTAATGATGAAACTGACAGTTTAATTAAGAGGATTGAGCCAAATGTTTTAGTGCTTTCTACATCTACAAATTATGTAGACGAGTTTGTTTCAAAAATGCAAAAAAAATTAGGTGATTATTGTGGTAGTATTGTTGTTCTTGACCCTCAGGCCACCACTTCAACCAGTGCTAGGATTCGTTTTTTAACGATTGATGGCGCTAGAGAGCTTTCTATAAAAATTGAGGAAGTTATTGAGAATAATAAAAAATCAAAAAACCTTTCAGTTTTATTAAAAGGTGTAATTGATGGTCATTTCGGTAAAACTAAAGAATCCTAAAATCATGAAAAAAGCAGTAATTATTTACATGCCCGTTGTTCATAAAGGTTACATTGATTTTATAGAATCTTGTATCCCGATAGATACTATTTTTCTGATTAGTAAGGAGGTTTTAGGTTTTTTTGACAACACTATGGCCAACACCCTTGAAAGAGACCTTAGGGCGTTACCTGCATTCAAGACTAAACACATCCTTCAGGGTTTAGAAATTTGTAAAAACGTGAAAATTCTAAAACATGACAATCTCGATCTTTTTGATCAAATTCTTGTACCCAAGGACGAGGTTGTAGAAGAATTACTCAAGCAAATGTATCCAGGTAGAGTATTTGAAACAAAGGATATTTTTTTACGTTGGAACTGGCAATCCACTCAGTATCAAAATCCTGTTATGCCAGATCTTATAATTTCAAACAATCAATTCGACAAGGATTTTATGAATGAAGCCGTTGTGCTTTCGAAAAAGAGCTCTGATTGGTGGAGACAGGTTGCTACAATAATTATTACTAGTAGTGGAGAACGTATTGAGGCTTTTAATCACCACTTACCCAACAAGGAGTCCATTAATGTAAATGGTGACCCTAGAAGTAATTTTAGTGCTGGTGAAAGTATAGAAATCTCAACAGCTATTCATGGTGAAGCAAGCGCTATAGCTAATGCCGCAAAAAAAGGTATTAGCCTTGATGGTGCAAAAATTTATGTAACAACTTTTCCATGCCCAGTTTGTGCTCGGCTAATAGTCGAGTCCGGTATCAAGAGGGTTTATTACCGTGATGGATATTCACGTCTTGATGCCCTCGAGCTGTTTAATAAAAGTTCTGTAGAAGTTATCTATGTTTCTGAGTAAATTAAAAACCCGCCTTTTTGGCGGGTTTCAAGTTTAAACTGGTGTTGGGATTTTATACGACACATCTTGTGGGTAGTAATCTTCCAGTAAAAAATCTTCAATTCGATAATCTTCAATTCGATCAAGTTTTTTATTTAATTTTACTGTCGGTAAAAACTGTGGTTGTTGACTTAAGATTCTATCTACAAATTCATATTGGCGCTCATATATATGGGCATCTTCAATGATATATGTAAGTGTTTCAAATGTATAACCAAGGCTTTTAGCCAGCATTAAACCAAAGGCTGCGTATTGAACTAGGTTTGATGCAAGCCCAACTAGTACATCGGCTGAGCGTTGCTTGTGAAGAATGTCCAATGTGCCTTTTTCAGGATTTACGAATACTCGTATCCAGCCATGACACGGAGCAACAACCACTTTGCGTGCAAAGTTATCATTGTAGCTTGCCGTATAGTAGGGTATCCAAGGATCTATTACATGAGTTCGTATCCAAGGAGTCTTTCTAATTTGGTTTTGAATGCTTTCAATTTGATTAAAAAACTTACCGTCAGGGGTTGGGAACTTGGTCCAGCCTGGTCCGTATGAGCCAGGGCCTAAATCACCAGACATTAACCCAAAATCGGCACATTTTTTTTCTGTAACCCAGTCTTGCCACCAAGATTTAGGGCAACCAAACGATACTAGTTCTTCAAGTGTCTGAGCGCCATTTAGAAAGGCAATATGTTCGCCTAATGCACCCTTAAAACCTCTTGAGAAATCTCGCTCAATTATCAATGGAAATCCGTTTTTCATATCAAAGACCATTTTATGACCAATGATAAACTTGGCATTCTCTGAGTGGTTTGATGAAAACATGTTTTTTCCATTTTTCATTACTTCCATAATCAAATCAGAATATTGCTGATCGATAGTTCTTTCTTCGGTGGGTAGATAATTAATTGTTTCCATTTTTTCTATTTTATTTTTTGACCAATCCAGAATTCTACAACCTCGCCTTTTTTGGGTTGAATTAACTGCGCATGTATGTGGGTCACGGTTGCACCAGATAAACTGGTTTCACCGAAACGCATACACAATGCGCCACCTTTGATTTTAAATTGATTCGCATATTTTTGAGCCAGAATCAGTAAATCTCTAAATGCCTCAGAGGGTATATGCTCTAGTGTCGGTGCGTCGTGCCTTAATATAAAAAGTAGCTGTTTGTCACTGTTTTTATATGGCCACTGATTGGTTGTTACAATCCACCACTTTGCTTCTTCTAAAATCGGTAATTTGTGATACTTCTTTAGATTTTCCTCTGAAAATGGATCGTCTCCATTTTTAATGATTTCAAGCATGACATTAGTCTGCTCTTCTGTTCTGGCGTTGCTCAAATCAACGTGTTTACTTGTGTTTTTTGTCATAATAAGATCTTTTATTTCTCGCCTTATATTAATATAAAATACAAAAAAGTCAAACATTTAAAATTTTGACATAAGTTTGCTTTCAGGTATTATTCAGTTAGAAATTAATATAACTAAAAATGGAAAAGAAAAAACCAAAAATCTCGATTATTGTCGCTGTGGGCGAAAACGGTGTAATAGGTAAAAACAATGATTTGCCTTGGTCTCGTTTACCAAGAGATATGAAGTATTTTGTGGAAACAACCATGGGTAAACCGGTAATAACGGGTCGTAAAAACTACGAATCTATCCCTGAAAAATTCAGGCCCTTAGTTGGTAGAGATAACATCGTTATAACAAACCAAAGTAATTACTCTGCGGCTGGTGCTGTTGTTACAAATTCTCTTGAGCAAGCATTAAATGAAGCTATGCGCCTTACTGATGATGAGGTGTTCATAATTGGTGGCGGTGAAATCTATCGGCAAACATTATACTTGGCTGATAAATTGTACGTAACAAAGGTGCATGAAAGTTTTGAAGGCGACACGTTCTTTCCAGCAATTAATGAAAGTCAGTGGAAAGAAATTAAGTCACAATTAATACTAGCTGATGAAAAACACAAACACTCATTTACATTTTATGTATATGAAAGAATAAGATAGTCAGTTACCTATTTCATTTTACAAAGATCCTCCTAATTAAGGGGGATTTTTTATTGGCTTTAAAAATTCTCAATTTCTGCTACACTTTAGCTTATGAACACTACAGAGCTTAATATCAAGGCTAAGATCAAAAACCTTGTAAATATGGCCGTTTTAGAGCTTGGTTTGGCGCCGGTTGATTTTGCCGTTGAACACCCAGGTATAATGGCTCATGGTGACTATGCTGCAAACGTAGCTATGATCTTGGCCAAGCAGGCCGGTACAAACCCCAAAGACTTGGCTCAAAAAATTGTAGAAATTTTAAATAAAAACAAAATAGATGAAATTGAAAGTATTTCAGTCGCGGGGGCGGGTTTTATAAATTTTAAATTAACACCACAGTATTTCAATTCAGTTTTGCAAAACATTGTTAATGAAAATACAAAATACGATTTTGCAAATATCTATAGTGGTAAAAAAATATTGGTTGAACATTCCAGCCCCAACTTGTTCAAGCCATTTCATATTGGCCATGTCATGAACAATACAATAGGCGAGGCGATAACTCGTTTGGCGCGCGCATCGGGTGCAAGTGTTAATGTTATTTCGTACCCGTCTGATGTGTCACTAGGTATTGCCAAAGCCGTTTACATATTATTGCAAGATGGTTTGAGTAAGCTTGAAGATTTTAAAACTGATTACGAAAAGCTGGCCTATTTGGGCGAATGTTATGTGCGTGGCACAAAAGCCTACGATGAAGACGAAGCTGTACAAAAACGCGTGCGCGAAATTGTAAAATGTTTATACGAACATATCGATGGGCCTGAACTGCAAGCTTATGAAGTTGGTAAACAAATTAATTTAGAATATTTTAAAAATACGGTTGCCCGATTGGGTACTAACTTTGACGATTATATTTTTGAAAGCGAGGCGGGTGTAGAGGGTAAACAAATAGTCACCGATAATACACCAGCGGTATTTACTCAAAGCGACGGCGCAACTATTTATGAAGGCGAGCGCGACGGCTTGCACACACGTGTCTTTATAAACAGTGAGGGCTTCCCGACATACGAAGCCAAAGACATTGGTTTAATGTCATTGAAATTCAAACGCTATAACCCTGACTTGTCTATATTTATTACAGACCACGAGCAAACAAATTATTTCACTGTGGTTTCGACTGCGGCGGGTAAAATTAACCCTATTTGGCAAAACAAAACAGTACATCGTACTCATGGGCGCATGAGTTTCAAAGGCCAAAAAATGTCATCACGTTTAGGTGGTGTGCCATTAGCTGTTGATTTATTAAATGCAGTTACCGAAGAGGTTATTGAAAAGGCACCTGATATGGCCGTTGATAATGCAGCCGATCAAGTTGCAATTTCAGCCATCAAGTTTTCGATCCTTCGTGCCAAAGCGGGTAGTAATATAAACTTTGACCCTGATACATCACTGTCATTTGAAGGCGATTCTGGCCCGTATTTGCAATACACTGCTGTGCGCGCTGGTTCGTTATTGCAAAAAGCTGAAAAATTAGATTTATTGCCAAATGTAAATAAAGTTGCTGATGGCTACGTAACAACTGATGTTGAAAAATATTTAAATATGTTTGACGAGGTGGTTGCACAATCAATTGGCGAATGGGCGCCACACTACGTGGCAACTTATTTGTTGGAGCTAGCGCATAGTTTTAATACTTGGTATGCAGGTACTAAAATTGTTGACGTTGAGAATACAAATGCGCCACAACAATTAGCGATTGTATTTGCTGTGCGTAAAACATTAATGGAGGGGCTAAAGATTTTAGGCATTGAAACACCAAATAAAATGTAATTTTTTGTAAATTATATTTTACCTAAATTAATAAATAAAAAAAGTAAAGTTTTTAAACACTTTACTTTTTTGTTTTTTGGGTGTAATTTACTATAAGACATTTTAATTA
>CAZQAX010000032.1:0-5625 GCA_964591475.1 uncultured Candidatus Saccharibacteria bacterium | reverse complement strand
TAAAGATTAGTTATGGGAGTTATTAAAAAGAGAGAAGATTCTTTACTTAAAGGTGGGGAATCGGCTTTAATTAACCAACAAGAACGTCAACATTTAGAAAGGTTTTTCATAAATCTTTTTCATGAAAAACTATCTTATCGGTCAGTCGACACGTCAAAAAGCCATCTAGGTAAGTATGACTTAGAGATGCAAACTGCTAACTTTATTGGTCTTGTTGTCGAATGTTGTTTACTAGAGGGTGAAAACCCTTTGTTTATAAAAAACAAAAAAGACGCAGTATCAATGATCCAAAAACACTCAGGAATTATTGAAATTAAAAATTTACTAAATTCAATTAAGCCTGCCGACAAGCTAAAAGAAGTATTAAGTCTTTCTGGTACTAAAAAAGACATTGAAATGTTATGGTTACACCCAGAGAGAAGTAGTGCCCTTCATAAGGTACCAAAAAAACTTGAAGCTTTAAGAAGTGAGGTGCTAGACACGCTTTATTGGATCCGTATTGTAAAAGAACTTTGTCAGTCTGGTAATAAAAGACTTTTGGCAAAGTTTACCTCTGTAAAAGAGGTTGGTAAGTTTAATTTCGAAACGGTTTTTCAAAAGGATACGATATTCACAACACTTATTATCAGTTCGGTTTTGGGTGAAATCAAAAATGAATTCAGCTTTGAAGACATTAAAAAGTTTGAAGAGGTTGTCGCTAAGGATTCGAAATGGGACGAAAGTCTTGCCAGTAGATTTGAGAAACTTTTTGCTGGGAGTAACTTTGCTGACATCCCATTTGCAGAAATACCTTTCGTTCAAAACATGGTAGTGAATATAAAAGGTTCGCTTGTACCATTAAAGATAGGTAAGCGGATCGTTTTGGACACGTCCAGTAAGAGCAAGGTATGGAAATTAGATAATTTAAAAACCATACATTTTCAGACCTTTTTAAGCACCGAGGATGATTCAGGTTTGGTTGCTCTTAGGTCTGACTTTCTTGACACTGTTGCAACAATAAGCAAGCTTGTCGATAAAGAAAACTGTCTTATTTTCGAGGACATATTCTTTGTCGAACCTAGGTTGTTGATGTTTTTAAACAAGACACAACTAAAAAGGCTTGTCTTTGCAAATCGCTTGCATGGAATGTTTGATGATGATGGATTACGCAAGGTCTTTATCGCTGCCGATCTATTGTTAGATTATGATGAGGCGTTGTTGTTTGCTGACAAAGCCTTAGCTCCACATGTTTTTTCTAAAATACTTACCGAGCCTGAAAACCAAACTATTTTAAAAGACGTTATTGATTACCAAGAGGTTAAAACCCTTAGAGGGATGCCTGACAAGTTTAAGGTTTCGAAAGGTAAAAAGTTTTCTGGTACAAAGGCTATTATTTTGAAATTAATATCTTTGGCAGGTAAAAAAAATAGAATGAACAAAAAAGCTTATGCAAGATTCTTGCTATCATTAGCTGAAAATTCTAAAGAGGTTGTTGATGAGAAAATTATGACAGCCCTTTACCTAGTTTATTCAGAAAATAGTTTACCGACGTACATTGTTGAGTTTGCAAAAAAACAAGACTGGTATGACTTGATTGATGAAAATGCTAGAAAATATTTTGCTCTTTAGTTTAAACCCCTTTGAAAAAAGGGGTTTTGTATTTTTAAAATCTTTTAGGTGAAAAGACTTTTTCAATTGGCTTTTCAAAAAATTTAGCAATTGTAAAAGCCAGAGAGAGCGTTGGGTTATACGCCCCGTTTTCAATTTTAGATAGGGTTTGGCGACTAATTCCGATTTTTTTACATAAAGTCTCCTGTGTTATGCCGGTCTTGGTTCGCAATGCGTATACATTATTGTATATCTTGGTCATGTGATTATTATAGCATTTTATGCTATAATAATGATATATGATAAGCAAAAAGCAAATAATAACACTAGTTGCTGTTTTGGTTTTAATAGGTCTTGCTGGTATTAGTATGTCTGTTAATAAGGCCAAAAATACCAATAGCAATCAAGAAGGTGAACAGGTCGTCAATCAAGACCAAAATACCGACTTGGGTGATTTAACAAATAGTAACGAAACATTAGTAGATAATAAAAAAGCTGAAAATCCAGCTAAATCAAAAACAATGACTGATATCAAAGAATTTTCATACGAAATTTTAAAAGAGGGTACTGGTGCTGCGGCCGTTGCAAACAAAACTGTAACCGTTGATTACAAAGGTATGTTTTTAGATGGTAAAATTTTTGACCAAGGTACATTCCCATTTACATTAGGTATTGGTCAGGTTGTGCAAGGTTTCGACAAAGGTGTGTTGGGCATGAAAGTAGGCGAGACTCGCAAAATATACATTCCGTCTGACATGGGCTATGGTGCACGTGGTGCAGGTGCTGCAATACCGCCAAACACTGATTTAATATTTGAGGTAACGTTAAAATCTATTCAATAATCTGTAATAAAAATAATATATGCAAAATGAAGGTTCTAATTCAAAAATCATAAACTTTTTTAGTAATTTTAAAATAAAGTTTTTAAATTACTTCAAAACCCATACCAAGCGAAAAATAATATTGGTATTAGTCGCTATCGTTGTTTTGTTTTTTGTTTTAAAACCAAAAGGCATTAACCCCGACCTAATAACCGTTACGCCTGTACAAAGTCAAAATCTAACTTCATCTGTCAAAGCCAGTGGTAAAATTACTTCAGTGGTTGATTTGAATTTATCATTTAAAACTGCCGATATGGTTAGTCGTGTAAACGTCGCTGTCGGGCAAAAGGTCAAAGCGGGGCAGGTTTTAGCCACACTTGAGTCGGGCAATGAATCAGCTGCAGTTACGCAAGCCATGGGCGGTCTTCGTTCAGCCCGCGCAACTTTGCAAAAGGTCAAAGAGGGTGCGACTGGCGAAGAATTGCGCGTGACACAAACAGCTTATGATAATGCTGTGCGTGACCTTGATAAAGTTAAAAAAACACAAGACTCATTGGTTGAAAATGCTAAACGATCGTTATATTCACAATATTTAGAAGCTATACCTGACACATCTAGTACAACCAATACTGCGCCAACAATTTCGGGCACATATACAGGTGAAGGAGATGCAACTTATAAAATATCTGTTTACTCAACTGGATCGGGCGCATATTATTCAGTTTCGGGCTCAAGTAATTCGTCAGCGCCCATTGATTTGCAAACACCAAAACCACTAGGTAGTGATGGCTTGTTTATTACTTTCCCTGCAGGTTTTGTATATACAGGCAGTGGTTGGGTAGTTAACGTACCAAACAAATCGTCGGCTTATTATACGACAAATTATAACGCTTATTTATCAGCTAAACAGAATCGCGACTTGGCTGTGTCACAAGCTCAATCATTAGTTGACGCACGCAAAGCAGATCTAGATTTGAAAATCGCTGGTGCTCGTACTGCTGACGTTGAAATTGCCGAAGCTAATGTTACGGTAGCAGAAGGTGCGTATCAAAACGCCTTAGCAAATTTAGAGAAAAAGATTTTGCGGTCTCCTGCTGATGCAACTGTAACAAAAGTTGATATAAAGGTGGGTGAACAAGCAAGCGCAATGGTGCCAGTTATTGTTGTGCAAGATGTTGGTAAATTATATGTTGAGGCCGATATTAACGAATCAAGCATTAAAAATGTGCAAAGTGGCCAAGTTGTCGATTTTACAATCGATGCATTTGGTAGCTCACAAATATTCAAAGGTGTCGTAACAGAAGTTGAACCTAGCGCTACTATTACCGACGGTATTGTTAATTACAAAGTTAAAACATCAATTGAAAGCATTGATTCAGTAGATTATAAAAACATTAAACCAGGCATGAATGCTAACATTGTTATCACTACCGGTACCAAAGAAGGTGTTATTGCGGTCCCTGGTGCTACAATTGAAAAACGTGAAGGCAAAAACTATGTCAAAGTTATAACTAACGAGAAGAAGAAAAAGTATATTGAACGTGAAGTTACAACCGGCATAATTGGCGACGGTAATATGACCGAGATTGTTTCAGGATTGTCAGTCGGTGAAAACGTTGCATTGATTCAAAAATAATATGACCGAAACAGGTATTAAAAATAACAGAACAAGATCTTTTGCTCGCAATTTACGCGTGGGTTGGTTTTTGGCTAAACGCGATATCAAGCGTGCCAATATTTGGACGACTACATTGATTGTGTCGGTTATGATTTTTACCTTTTTAAACCTGGTTGTTGTGGCGGGTATTTTGGTTGGTTTGATTGAGGGGTCAGAGAATTCAGCCAAAGAGTATGGTTCGGGTGATGTTGTTATATCGGCCTTTTTAAATAAACCCAACATTGAACACACGCCTGAAATTGTCGACATTGTTAAAACTTTACCGGGGTATGAAAGCCACACCGTGCGCTATACTGCATCAGCTAGACTTGAATCAGATTTCAGGTCAACCATTAAACCGGGTGATTTGCGCAACGGGGCGGGTGGTGTACTAAGTGGTATTGATGTTTTGCAAGAAGAGAAGTTTTCAGGTTATTCTAAATTCGTTGTGCGTGGCGCACCACTTTTGCCAACCGATTTTGATAGTGTCTTGATCGGTAAAAACTTGTTGTATGAATTTACACCGATTGAATCACCGGGCTTTCAGACTTTAAAAAATGTAAATATTGGTGACAGAGTTCGTGTAACTGTCGGTAAAAACTCAAAAGAATTTTATGTAAAAGGTATATTATCATCAAAAGTT
This sequence comes from uncultured Candidatus Saccharibacteria bacterium, assembly GCA_964591475.1. Lineage (GTDB taxonomy): Bacteria > Patescibacteriota > Minisyncoccia > Phycocordibacterales > UBA9973 > MFUC01. Next base: position 917 of record CAZQAX010000032.1, on the reverse strand, counting down.
GACGAATTTGATAATACAATTATTGCAGTTGATAGCGAGGTGCGCAAACTAACTGGCTCAAGCAATTTAAATGCCGACGGTATTTCAGTCAAACTTCTTGATGGGTATAGTTCGGTATCGGCTAAACAATTTCTATCTGACAGTGGAGTAGGCGAATATGCGCGCATACAAACATTTGAAGAAGCCCTGCCTAAATTTTTAACTGATATTAAAAATACTTTTGGTATATTGGGTAATGTTATTTCAGGTATTGGTTTGATTGTCGCATGTATTACAATATTTATTGTTATTTTCGTTAACGCTATAACGCGTCGCAGATTCATCGGTATTTTAAAAGGTATCGGTATCGATCGGCACGCAATTATATATTCATATATGATGCAGGCCATGATATATGCGTTGTTGGGTATCGCCGTGGGTATGGTTTTGACATTTGGTTTGATCAAGCCAGGTATTGCGGCTAACCCAATCGATTTTCCATTCTCAGACGGTATATTAGTTGCAACATTGCCGGGCACATTGATTCGCGCATTGGTATTGATTGTAGCGACATTTTTTGCCGGCTTTATCCCTGCGCGTATAGTCGTTCGCCAAAATACATTAAGTGCCATACTTGGTCGCTAAAATAATTTTTTTATAAAATATATGATAAAGATAAAAGGGCTAACGAAAACATTCATAGACGGCGAACGACAAGTAAACGCATTGCGTGATATTACTTTTGATGTACCCGAAGGTCAGTTTTTAACTATCACAGGTAAATCGGGTAGTGGTAAGTCAACTTTGTTGTACCAACTTGGGTTGCTAGATATACCAACATCGGGCGTTATTGAAATTGATGGTGTAGACATGATTAAATTAAATGAAGGCGATAGAACTTTGGCGCGATTAAACGATCTGGGTTACATATTTCAAGA
>CAZQAX010000031.1:0-6402 GCA_964591475.1 uncultured Candidatus Saccharibacteria bacterium | reverse complement strand
AATAGCAGAGTAGATGCCATTAACCACATTTCTAAAGTTGATAATTTTTCCATTTTAATTACTTTTACTCACAGTATCATCTCTTGACGCTCTTGTCAAACATAAAATTTTTGCTATAATAGTAAAGGTTTTGTATCGAATGGTTACGTCCTGAGGGCAACCGAAGGATGAGGAAAGTCCGAACACATAGCTATTTATAGTTAAAAGTAGTGGGTAATACCCATCTGGCGCAAGCCAAGAGGTGCGAGCAGAGACGCCCCGAGCGAAAGTGACGGGCATCCCAAGAGCAATCGAGGGATGAGTCTTCGTATAAGTTTAGGGCTTGCCCTGAGCGAAGTCGAAGGGTGAAACGGCTAAATCCTTACTCGTGTGCAAGATCGTATTCTTTGGCTTTGGCCAAAGTCTGAATCGCTAGATTTCTAAAGTAATTTAGGAACAAGACAAATGCCATTAGAACAGAATTCGGCTTACGAATACAAAACCAAAAATATGAAAAATACTCCGTTAATCGGGGTATTTTTCTATATATTTTAGTGCCTTGGTCAAGGTGGTAAATTCAGGCTGGTATGCTAAAATTAAAGCATGTTTAAAAACTTTTTGATGAAAAAAATGTTACAAAGCCAGTTCAAAAAAGCGGGTCTACCGCAGGCTGAACAAGACCGTATTATTGAACTTGTTTTAAAAAATCCTGAACTTTTCCAAAAAATCGGTAACGAAATTCAAGAGAAAATTCGCGGTGGCATGAACCAACAAACAGCTACTATGCGCGTAATGGAGAAATACCAAAAGGATCTTAAAGACATAATGGGGTAGTTATAACAATATAAATAAACAAAAAGCCGGGGCAACCCGGCTTTTTGCGTTGCAAAATAAGGCGATATTTATGTATGGCAACTTGACTTGCTTTTTATTTTATTATGTGCTATAATTAAAGCAGTAAAGAAATAGTTCTATGTCAGCAAAAAAACCAGCGCCTAAGTCTTCGTTATTCGAGACAGCGTTAAAAAATACAGCAAAATTTACCGCCCGTTTTGGAGGAGGTATAGTAGAAGATGCATCTAATGCCGGGGGCAGATTCATTCAGCGCAAGCAAGATAACGCGAAAGCTGAAATTGACGCAACAACCTGGGACCCAACAGCCAAAAAGGCTGCCAAAGTTGGAGTTAACTTAATTGGAGGTCTTGGCCGTATAGCTACTGGGCTTACGACTATTATAGCTTCTAACGTTAAAAAACAGGGTGAAAGATAAACTCTGTAAAGATCTTTTGTAAAAAAGCGGTCAAAAACCGCTTTTTGTTTTGACAAAAATGATTATGTAGGGTATAGTCTGTTAAATAGCTATTTAATATGGAACCAGACAAAAAGACACCTCAGAAAAAAATAACAAGAAAAAGTGATCTAAAATACCCCTCAGGGCTAAACATTAATGCCCTAAAAGACGTCTACCAAAAAGCCATTGTTGTAGATGCTGAATTAAAAAATCTGTCATTTGACGATTTCCTAAGAGCTTTTGATTGGTTTATTTTCAAAAACCAAGAGGCTCTAACGAAGTTACCAATTGAGGCTCTTTTAGGTCAGAAAGGCAAGGAAAGAAAGACTAAATTTGTAAAAGCCTTAGGTGCTGTATGTCAAACTCGTTACCTAACCGTAGTTCAAAACTATATTGACCGTTATGTTGAATTTGTGCTTAATGACAAGTTAGTTTATCACAACAACATAAGCCTGGCTCTAAACAATAAGGGCGCGATGTTTGACCAAAAACCAGTCGAGCGTTAAAAAGCTTACTTTTAAAGGCCTTCGGGTCTTTTTTTTTGTTTAACTTGGGCTTATCGAACGGTTTTGCACATTTTGGGTCTTGACTTTTGCTTGACTTTTGGTAAGGGCTGGTGTAAGATGTCTTTACTGATTGAACTGATTGTGTTATGGGGGTATTCAATCGAATTATTAGGAGGTAATTCGAAAAAAATAAATTGCAATCAATCTTGAGCTCTAAAATTTATTAAATTATATAAACGCGCAATTCAATATACGTTGAGGCGCGAATTTTGCTTTTTCTGTTATTTATTTTTAAAATAAAATAACATAAAAAATAATTTAACTTTTAGATTAGGGGGCGGTTGCACAAAAACAAAATATGCAAGATATTGCCAAAAGACCAAAAAAGTATTTTTCAAAATACCAAAAGCCTTTCATTGATTTTCCAGATTTGATCGAGAACCAAATCGCATCATACAAATGGTTAGTCAAAACAGGTATCGCTGAAGTCTTCAAGGAGTTTTCACCGATCAAAGACTATTCAGACAAAAAGTTTGAATTAAACTTCACTGATTTAGTTATTAGTGAACCAAAATGTGACCCACAATTTGCCAAAGAAAATGAATTGACCTACGAGGCTCAAGTCAAAGTTCGTGTCAAATTACAAAACAAAATGCTAGGTACTGTGAAAGAGCAAGAGGTGTTCATCGCTGACCTACCGCTTATGACCAATTACGGTACATTTATCGTTAACGGTGTTGAGCGTGTTATCGTGCCACAACTAGCGAGAAGTGCTGGTGTATTTTTCGTTGATATCGACGTAAAAGGCAAAACAATGTTTGGTGCTAAAATTATTCCAAACCGTGGTGTATGGATCGAGCTTGAAACCGAGGCTGACAATACTATTATTGTACGTGTCGACAAAAAGCGTAAATTCCCAGTTACATCATTGCTACGTGTTATGGGTCTAAAAACTGATGAAGAAATCATCAAAGCTTTCAAGGGTACAAATTACGAAGAACTAATCAAGGCATCTATTGAAAAAGATCCAGCTAAAACATTAGATGTTGCGTATATGGAAATATACAAACGTCTTCGTGATGGCGACCTAGCTTCACTTGATAATGCCCGCGAATACATCAACTCTCTATTTTCAAAAGAGCGTTACGATATTTCACCAGTTGGACGTTTTCGCATGAACCAACAGTTCGGTGGTAAAACTGACAAAGAAGCTCTTGAAGAGCGTGTTTTGACACTGGCTGACATGATCAAGATTGTCACTCGAATATTTGACCTTAACCACACACCAGGTGCAACACCTGATGATATCGACCACCTTGGTATGCGTCGTGTTAAATTCGTTGGTGAAATGCTACAAGCCAAAGTTCGTTTTGGTCTACAACAAATTCGCCGAAATATCCAAGACCGCATGTCAACAATCGATTCAGATTCTACAATGCCGGTTGCTATCATCAACCAAAGGCCACTCCAAGCCCGCATCAAAGAATTCTTTACTCAAAACCAACTTTCACAATTCATGGACCAAGACAATGCCTTGGCTGAAATTGAACACTTGCGCCGTCTATCGGCTCTTGGGCCCGGTGGTCTATCTCGCGAACGCGCATCTCTTGAGGTTCGTGACGTTCACACATCTCACTATGGTCGCGTTTGTCCAATCGAAACTCCTGAAGGTCAAAACATTGGTTTGATTTTGCACCTTTCAACATACGCTAAAATAAACGAATTTGGCATTATCGAATCTCCTTATGTTCGTGTCAAAGACGGTAAAATCACAAAAGAGATCGTTTACCTAAACGCTCTTGAAGAAGAAAAATACAACATTGCGCATGCGCAAAACAAATACGATGCTGATGGTAAATTTATTAGTAAATTTATCGAAGGCCGAGCAAAAACAATCCCAAGTCTAATGCCTGTCAAAGACGTTGACTTTATTGACGTAGCTACAAACCAACCATTCTCAATCGCTACATCTATGATCCCATTCCTAGATCATGACGATGCGAACCGATCACTCATGGGTTCAAACATGCAACGCCAGGCTGTGCCTTGTGTTCGCCCAGAAGCTCCACTAGTTGCAACTGGTATGGAAGAACTAGCCGCTAAATATTCAGGCCGTGTTATCAAATCTGAAACTGACGGTGTTGTTCACTATGTTGACGCTCAAAAAATAATTATCGAAGACAAAGAAGGTAAAAAACACACATACCCATTGATGACATTCGTACGTTCTAACCAATACGCTATGTTGGGCCACAGACCAAACGTAAACATGGGTGAAAAAATCAAAAAAGGCCACATTATTGCCGATGGTTCATCGACTGATGGCGGTCAAATTGCTCTAGGTCAAAATATTCTAGTTGCGTTCATGACAATGCGAGGGCAAAACTACGAAGATGCGATCGTTGTTTCAGAGCGCCTAATCAAAGACTCAAAATTCTCTTCAATTCACATCGAAAAATACGAATGTGTAGTTCGCGATACAAAACTAGGTGCCGAGGTCACAACCCGCGACATTCCAAACGTTGGTGAATCAAAACTAAAAAACCTTGACGAAGACGGTATTATTCGCGTCGGTGCCGAGGTTCATGAACACGATATTTTGGTTGGTAAAATTACACCAAAAGGCGAAACTGAACTAACTGCCGAAGAGAGACTACTACGTTCAATCTTTGCTGAAAAAGCTCGTGACGTCAAAGACACTTCAATGCACGTTGAAAAGGGTGGCAAGGGTCGCATCATTTCTGTTAAAATCTTCTCTCGCGAAAATGGCCACCAACTAGAATCAGGTGTTATTAAAAAAGTCGTTATCGAAATTGCCCAAATCCGTAATATTTCAGTGGGTGACAAATTGGCGGGTCGCCACGGTAACAAAGGTGTTATTTCAGTTGTTCTACCCGAAGAAGACATGCCTTATATGGCCGACGGTACTCCAGTTGATATCGTTTTGACACCATTGGGTGTTCCATCACGTATGAACTTGGGTCAAATATTAGAAATGCACCTAGGTTATGCTGCTGAAAAGTCAGGTTACCAAGCTGTTGTTCCAGTATTCGGTGGTGCTACACAAGCTGAAATCATGAACGAACTTGAACTATCAGGTCTATCATCAACTGGTCGTATGAAATTATATGACGGTCTAACTGGTGACGAATTCCAAAATCCAGTTTCAGTTGGTTACATGTATATGCTAAAACTTCACCACATGGTTGAAGACAAATTGCACACACGTTCAGTTGGTTCATATTCACTTATTACTCAACAACCGTTGGGCGGTAAAGCTCAAGGTGGTGGTCAGCGTTTTGGTGAAATGGAAGTCTGGGCGCTTGAAGGTTACGGTGCCTCACACATACTACGTGAAATGCTAACAATCAAATCAGACGATATTGTCGGTCGAACCGAAGCTTTTGATTCAATTATCAAAGGTGAAGACATCAAGACACCTCATACACCGGCTTCATTTGCTGTGATGTTAAACTACTTGCGAGGTCTTGCATTAAACATTGATCTTAGAAAAGAAAACGAATAATTATATGAAAACAATAGATACAACAGATTTTGATAGCATTGTGCTATCTCTAGCTTCACCCGAACAGATACTTGAATGGTCATACGGTGAGGTTACAAAACCTGAAACAATTAACTACCGAACTAGCCGTAGCGAACGCGGTGGCTTGTTTGACGAGAAAATTTTTGGTCCTGAAAAAGACTATGAATGTTATTGTGGTAAATACAAACGTATTCGTTATGCCGGCATTGTTTGTGAAAAATGTGGCGTCGAGGTTACACGTGCAATCGTGCGTCGTGACCGTATGGGTCACATCGAATTGGCATCACCGGTTGCGCACATTTGGTTCCTAAAGGGTGTGCCTTCACGTATGGCAACACTACTTGCGATCCCTGCCAAAGAGTTGGAAAAGGTTGTTTATTTCGCTGGTTACATTATTGTCAAAGTTGACGAAGCTGCCAAAGAGCAAGTTTTGTTTGACCTAGAAAGTGAATTCAAAGCCAAGGTTAAAACAGCTAATGACGAAGAAACTAAAGAGAAACTAAAAACAATGCTTTCTTCTATCAAGAAAGAGGTTGCCGAAATTCAAGTTGGTAAGGTGTTAAATGAAATTCAACACCACCACTACTCAATGAAATATGCAGCTTGTTTTGAAGCTTCAATCGGAGCCGAAGCAATTTATAATATTTTCAAAAGTATTGATCTAGAAAAACTAAAAGAACGCGTTGAAACACTTCTAAATGAAGCTGGTAATGCTGATCGCGACAAGATTCAAAAACGTTTGTCTATGATTCGTGCATTATTAAATGCTGGTATTAGACCTGAATGGATGTTCTTAACAGTTATTCCAATTATTCCACCAGCGCTTCGCCCAATGGTTGCCCTTGAAGGTAATCGCCATGCGACATCTGACATTAACGATCTATACCGACGAGTTATTAATCGTAATAACCGTTTGAAAAAACTAAAAGAAATTGGTGCACCTGATGTTATTTTGCGTAACGAAAAACGTATTATGCAAGAAGCGGTTGATTCGTTGATCGACAATAATGCAGGTAATTCTCAGCAATCAGCTCAAAGCCAATCACAAAAACGTGCTCTAAAATCACTATCTGACAACC
>CAZQAX010000030.1:2414-8153 GCA_964591475.1 uncultured Candidatus Saccharibacteria bacterium | reverse complement strand
TTATATACTACTCAAAATTAATTGCCTTGCGTCTGTCGCCTGGGTTAAAGACTTTATATAAAACGTCGGTTACTTCGTCTGTGTTTAGTACTGATGATGATAGGTTGCACGACCCTAAACCTCCTTGTACTAAACCTATACGCTGTTCCAGTTGTGTGCGTGATTCTTCAAAGGCCTTTTTCTCGGCAACCGTAACGCCTTTGTTTGGTGAACCAAACAGGCTACCAAAAAAACCAGGCTTTTCAAAAGCTAATTGTTCGCTACCGTAGGGCACAACCACGATAAAGGTTTTGGTCATTATTGAGTTTTGGTCGGTAAAATCCCTTATAAATTCAATATATTGCTTGGTTTGGATTTTAAGCAATGGTTCAGTTTGGGCCTCATACTTTTTTTCAAGAGTTAGTAAATAAGGTGTTATATCTAGTCGTCTGGACTGTATGACGATTTGAGTTGAAAAATCTAATGAATTTAAAAAGCTCATAAATTGCGAAAAAACTGCCTCTTGTTCTTCGCTAGTTTTTAGTGATAGGTTGATTGGGCTGACTAAAATAAGAGCCCGTAATTCGCCAGTGTTTAAAACTATAATACCGTCGCGAATTTCTTTGACCGGGACAAAGTCTTGAGTTGCTTGTGCATCAATTGACATATACACAGTATATCAAACTCGACACGAATTACGAATAGTAAAACGAACAATGCGAATGTATTTATTCGTACATTCGCATTGTTCGTGTATTGGTGTTGTATTTATTGCTTTCGATCTAGAACATCCAAGCCCCATGAAACATCGTCAATTCGGGCTTCTTTGCGCTCGGTCGCACTTGCCACACTTTCGTTGTTTGTTGGTGCGACAGGTGTAGTGTCTGTTTTTTTCTTGTCAGGTTTTTTAGCTTTCCAAATATATAGTTTTTGTCTAAAAAAGTACTGAACACTCGCTTTTAGTATAACAGCAAAATCTTGACCGTTAACCTTGTAAAAAGTTAAAGCCAACGAAATAGCCATGATTGGTGAGGTTACAATAATAGACCAAAAAATATCTTTTAAAAAGTGTTGAGCAATTAGCAGTGACCCTGCCCCACCGCATAAATATAAAAATTGCTTCCAGGTAAATGGCCCAAATATCTTGTCCTCAAATTCAATAAACTTTGGTACTTCGAATCTCATGTATCTATTATAAACTGTTTAATATAAAAAGCCCACATCGTTGCGGGCTTTTTATATTATAACTCTTCGTGATAAGGGTCTTTCATGTAGTTTTTTAGGTCTTGACCAGGGGTAGTATTTTTACCATCTGTGGTTGAAGCTATTTGGCCACTAGCTTTTGACTCGATAAAGCTTAGGGATGTATCAGCTTTGTTTGTGTCTGGGTTATGGACTGTTTGTGTTTGTGGGGCAACTTCTGTTTTAATTTCTTGCTCTGCTGGTCGATCCGTTAACCCATCATTTGTGTGTATATATGTGTTGACGGGTGTTCTGGGCACCATATCTAGGTCTAAGTCGGCCGTAATTTGGTTTTGAGTTTGGGCCATTTGCTTGTTTGTAATGTCTTGAATTTTGTTTGCCTCTATTTTGGTCTCGCTATCTTCGCCACCCTCTGTCTCGTCGTCTAGTATACTTACCGCGGGCATAGCGTCAAATTCTTTACTAGCCTCTTCTTCAATCCTCTTCTCTTCAGCCAACCTTAACTCCTCGGCCTTTTTAAATTCAACTTCTTTTTGGCGCATTTCGGCGTCTACCTCTTCGTTCGCCTCTTTTTCAATACGAGCTAGAATCTCCTCGGCTGTTTCGATGTCTTCGTCTACGGCGTCGTCTACACTTTGTTTTATTTCGTCATCGCTAGGGTTAATCAGTTTGTTGTCGTAAGTTTGTTGTGTTGTGTTTTCGGTGTTTACAACGGCGTACTTTATTTTCTCTTGAATGGTTTTTAGTATGTTTGTGTTTATGTCTGTAATAAAACTAGCAAAGTCTTCGTTTTTAACCACGTGCATGTCGTTAATAATATTGAAACAATCACTGCTACTAATGGCACCGTAACACATCAGCATCAGCACACTAAAAGATTCTTCGGCCACATCAATATGAATGTGGTATTTTTGAATTAATTTGCGTAACTCATTTTCAGTGTTAGCGTTTAACACTGCCAAAATTGTTTTTTGGTCTACTGTTTGTTTAATTTGTGCTAATTTTTCGCTGTACATATTTTTTATTTAATTATTTCTTTTCTTCTTTTTTGTCACCCCCGCCATCTTTCTTGTCTCCACCACCTAACTCTTCGTTTAGTTTTTTAATTGTTTCTTTGTGTTTATCTACTACGTTTTTAACCTTGTCATATTCGGTACTTGCCTTGTTAAAATCTTTCATATCAGATTTTATACTGTTGTATGTTTTTCCTAACTCAGTTAGGTTTGCTTCTAGTTCAGCCTCTCTTGCTCCTGTTGCGGTTAGTAGTTCGGTATTTATTGCGGTCATTGTGTCACCTATGTCGGTTACGAATTTTTTATAAGCTTCTTTGAAGGCCTCACTGTCTAGTTTTTCAGCTGACCATTTTTCTTCCTCGCTTCTTGCATTATTCTTAGTTTCAAGGTCGCCAAAGAATGAGTCGAATGTTTTTTTGAAGCTATCTTGCATGTTGCCTGTTGCGTCTTTGTAAGTATTTGAATTTTGCTTAAGTGCATTTGAAACCATCTTTAGTTCTTGGGTTAGGTCAGCTAATTGAGCCTCTTTGCGGTTATTCAAGACCTCAATTTTCTCTACTGCCTCTTTGGTCTTTTTGGCTTTACTCTTGCCCACCTCTTGTTCACGTAAAAATGCTAGGTCGGCTTCGCGGTCGGCTCGGGCGTTGGCTGTATAAACAACTGCACCTGCCAAACCAATACCTGTACCAGCCGCAACCGTTGATGCTAATGCGCCAAGGCCCGCTGCCCTGCCTCCTGCACCAGCTAGGTCGCCAGTGTTTGCAAAACCGGCTTGTTGGTTGGCCTCGTAACGTGCCTGGGTATCGGTTGCGCCGTAAACATCACGCTTCTTTTTCTCAACGTAAGCTTTTTTAACTTCTTTGTTGTAGTTTTTAGCGGCTTTTGAATAAGCATCATTGTTTTGAGCTTCAAACATTTCGACTGACCCAGCCTTTTTAATCTTATATGCCTCCATTTCGGCTTTGTAGTTTTGGTTAAGATAATCTTTCTTGAATGTTTCTAGGTCTGGGGCTGCTTGGCCGCTAGCTAGTGCCGCATCTTTTGCCTCTTGGTATTTTCTACCAAATGAAAAGTCGTTTTTTAGCATTTCTTCTTGCATCTTTTTCTCGCGCTTTTCGGCCAATGCTTTTAGTTCGCGGTCACTTTTTTCAGACTTTTCACTAACCTTGCGGCGTTCGATGTCGTCTAACATGTCTTTCTTTTTACGGTTTTGTTGTTGAGTATAGTTTTCATCGGGTCGTAGGCCGCCACGTCTTAGCCATTTATTTATATCACCTTGGCCAGTTGTCATGTCAAAGCCTGTTGCTCCCTTGATTTGGCTAGCAAGAGCTGATTTACGAATATCAAAGTTTTTATTAGGTAGGTCTTTTGAGTACTGGTTAACACGGCCACCCATTTTGGCAACCCTACTGTTAAATGAACGGCTTAGCATATTGCTACCCTTGCCTTCGCGTCCGACCATGCTTTTACCAACCCTGCCTAATACTGCCCCGCCGCCTTTCACAACTGCACCCATAACTGCCCCACCACCTAATGCTAATGCTGTACCGGCAACGGCGCCAATCGCACCGTTGATCATACCGGTTATTTTACCTGCAATACTGCCGGCTTGTTTAGTTGTAACGTCAATCGCACTATCCATAAGCATAGTGATAACAAAAAATGGAAAGACCATGGTTAAGATAACCAAAAACGATCCATGCCCATGACTAGCAAAGGCAACCTTTGCAACATCAAATTTTGAAAGCATTAAAAAGATTAGGTACATGAAAAACATGAACAATGGCGCAATGAAAGCGTTTTTGAAAAACTCAGTTGCCCAAGGTATTGGGCCTTGTGCTACATTCCCCGACTTTATTTTCATTGGCAATATCATGTTTATAAATGCTACCGGAGATAGAACCAGGTGTACCCATAGTTGCACAATACGGCCCAAAAATACGGTGGCGATTTTGAAGAACATCATAAACATCTTCCAAGAAGCCCAAATTGATAGTATTAATATGATCGCATAAAACGAAACATCCATTGTGGTTTGACCAGTTGCCTTTAAAAAGGCGTCAGAGCTTTTGTCGATCATCGTTTGCGGGTTAAATGCCGCAACTATACCCTCTGAGATTGAGCCATCACAAACGCCAGCTGTGTTTACACAGATTGCATCGTTAGTATATAAAAATCGTGCCAATACGTTTGTGGCATCAATAATAATTGTGCCAAAGAAGTATGAAAAGTTTATAAGTAGGGCAATGATAATAATGTCAGGGATTTGCTTTTTAGCATTGTATTCATCAGGGCTTATGATTTGTAGTATTGATATCCATAACAGTGTTAATATAAAACCCAAATTACAAATATCGCGAATGAATGTCCATGCGACTTTCAAAAATCCAATGTCGGCACCACCACCACCGTAAATTTCAGAGCTGATCGAGAATGAAAACAATAGGTCAAAAAACTGCCCCGCCAAGCCAGCCAAAAATGACAATGGCATGAACACTACTGCAAAAATAACATCAGTAACGCAGGCTGCCGGATTACTGAGTTCGCAGTGTGGCACAATTGATGAAATACCATTCAGTGCCCCACCAACAATTTTGTCTAGGGCTGGGCTGTCGGTACAATTAGCTGGTTTTTCAGCTGCTGCCACACCCTCAGCTTCTTTTTCGCAATCTAGTTTTGTGTTTGCGGTGACTTTGTCTCCAGACAGAACATACTTACCATTGGTTAGTTTATAAAACCACCGGGTGCCAACTTGGTCACCACCCTTGGCTATAGAGTTTATGTATTTAAATGGTTTTTTTGTACTATCTCCTTCATCATAACCAAGCATACCACCCTGGGCAATATTTTTATCTGAAACCATCGAGTCAAATAATTTATCACCATTCTTGTTATATATGTAAAAAAATAGCTCACAGTCGGCACCAATCTCTATGTCACACTTATCACTACCTGCCGTAAAGGTTGAAAAAATTGTCCCACTTGGAGAACTATTTGGCTGATTAAACGCAACATAGTCTTTTTCTTTATTGTCTGATCCGGTGATGTTTACAGGTAAATTTTCTGATAAATCTCTTTCGGTTATGACTATTTTAAATATTTCGTCTACACAATTTTGGTATACAAATTTTATATCAAAATTAGGTGAGGGGGTTTTGCCTTCGTACCATTTTTCTATAAACTCTTCATCGACATCATCATTTATAAATGCTGGTTCAAATCGACCAGATGTTATAGTACAAACAGCCTGCGCTTGAACCTCTTCATTTTTATAGTTTGGGGCAAGCAAAGCCAGCAGTACAAAAAATGCACTAACTATACCGAAAAATATTTTTTTCGAGCTCCCCTTTTTCACATTACAATTATAACTTGAAAAGCGAAAAATAAAAAGTAAAAACACATAAAAATAAGTGCAAACCATTTGGTTTGCACTTATTTTTATTTCTTTACTCTATTTTCAGGGCTCTTTCAAATAAACTTGAACCGCAACTTATTAATTTACCAGATGGGCAAGTTGTTGGGCCACCTATAAATCCGTCAAGCG
>CAZQAX010000030.1:0-2314 GCA_964591475.1 uncultured Candidatus Saccharibacteria bacterium | reverse complement strand
GCTTCGGTTTTTAAATATGGTGCAAGTCGGGCAAACATACGACTTAGACGGTCAAGTTCGGCCTGCTCTTCGTCGTTTAATGAGAAGTTTACTATGTTTACGTTCTCACCATAAGGGGTTAGACCTCCTTGCTCACAAATAATATCTAGAACGCCTTTTGGTAAGCCTGCTCCGCACGGCTTTTTCTTAGTTGTATCTGTTGGGTCTTCGATTTTTACTATATCTTCGGGTGTTTCGCCGGGGTCGTTTGGGTTTACAACTGTACCATTGTTACCTGGGTTGGGTAGTGGGTTAAAGCCAGGGGTTCCAGGCCTGTTAATGTCTACACCGCCTGGGTTTATGGTCCCTGGGTTACCTGGGTTGCCAGGATTAAGGGGGTCAATGTTGGTGTCGGGTATCGTTGTGTCTGTACCTATGTCAACCGGTGTGCCGTCTGGATTTATTTGTGAACCACTTGGGGTCGTCTTTTTTCTTGAAAGTAAACTGCTAAAGCCTGAAAATACCCCACCCTGTTCGTTACTGGTTGCGGGTTTTTTACCCATAAATAAATAAACTATATAAAGTATAACCAGCAGGGTTATTGCAATAAGGGTAATTATAAGAATTTTTCTTTTTCGATCATTCATATGTTTTTATATTATGGCGTACATTTAGCCCCTGGGTTTTCTTTGATAAATCTAGCACAAGCTTTTACGTACAAAGCTTTAACCTTTCTGTCGATATCTTCTAACTGCAAAATAATATCACCCATTTTTGTTATTTGATCGTTGTTTTGTAGGTAGATGTCTTGGTATGTCTGTCTGGTACCAATTAAGCCAACCATTGTTACTGAATTTGTTGGCATTTTTGTATTTATATTTGGGTCAAACTTGTTTCCAATGGCGTTTTGGTAAAAATCAAACACTGCGCTAAATATTTTTATAAACAAGCCTTCTAGGCCATCAAGTATTTTGTCACGTATGCCAAGTGTTTTTATGTTTCCCAATATGCCACCCATGTTTAATTGGGCTTCTCTTTTTATACCCGCAGCTGTTTCTAGTATTCGCTGTTGCATACCTTCAGCCCAACCAAGACGAGGGCCTGGCAGCGAATAATCCATTTTATCAATAGATTTTAATACCAAGGCTATTACATCATTGTTTTTTTGAACCTGGGCAACATAAGCTTTTTGAGTTTTTATAACGCCTGGTAGATCGCGACGTAAATCAAAGGTTGTTTTGTATTCATCCCAAAAACTACCCCCGGTTGGTAATTCGTAGCCTGTGTTTTGTGTTGGAGCGTTGTATGAAAAGTCCACATTGTTTTTAAAGTCAGTGCTAGATAGGTTTTTTAAACCATTGCTTACAAGCTTTGAAACCATCTTATCAAAAACCATGCCAATACCTTCATCAACCTCATCAACCTGTTCGGCTTGGCGAAGTGGTGTGCCTAGTGCTTGCTCTAATTGTTTTGAAATCATTGAGCCAGGTGTGGCGACTTTGAAGTTTTTACAAACCGATTGGCCAACTCTCATTATTGCAGCCTTGTCACCTTTTGCGGCAGCGGCCAAGTTTTTAGCTTGTTCGGCGTCGTTTATCCAGGCCTTAAAGTTTTTATCGTCACAGGTTTTTTGTGACAAAAAGCCGTTATTGTTTGATAATTCTTCCTTGGTTGTTTGCACCGCTTGGTCTTCCAGGTTTTTTATTTGCTTGGTTGCTAGTTGTGAAAAACCTAGTGAGTTGTTTTGTGGTTGTAGGTATTTAAACCAGTCCTCCCAGTTAAAACCACCTTTGTCTTTGAAAAAGCTTGCGTCTGGGCCTGTGTATTTGTATTTATCAGTAAATGACTGAGTATCAGATCGAGCTTTTGATGCCAATGATTTAGCAAAAGCACCACTGTATGGGTTCGATGTTTCGGCTGACTGTAGTTGTGTAATAAAAGTTTTGACTTGGTCTGATTTAATATTTGAATATAGTGACTTGTAGTCAGTTGGGTAATAAGGGTTACCATTGTTGCCGGTAGTTGCCCAGTTAACTGATTGTTTGGTTATGTTTTGTATAACAATACGAGATGCCGCGTAGGCTAGTGAGTCTCCGCAAGATTCTTTTTGGTTTGCCTCTGAGTCGTCAACCTTAATTGAGTCGTCTCCCCCGCCACCAAATAGTCCACCTAGTTGACTGGTTATTTTTTGACCTATACCTAAACAGCCTGATAGGGCTGCGCCGATACCGCCAATATTAAATGATTTGTTGCCATACTGAATATTTGAACCACCATTTTGGGGTACGGCAGCAAATAGTGTGTTGGTTTTTTGAGCCTGAGCCTGACTTGAAAG
>CAZQAX010000029.1:0-8332 GCA_964591475.1 uncultured Candidatus Saccharibacteria bacterium | reverse complement strand
GCTCATAATCAGAACCAGTTTTAACAAACACAGTTATAGTAACAGTTTTTGTATCACTCATTGGGTGCGTAATGATACGCAAACCATTTTTTAGGGTTGTTTTTTTAACATTCATTATATTACTATAGCAGTTCGCCATAATAATACGAATTTGACTCAATACATATATAGTGATATAAAACGATTAGATATAGAATATGAAAAAATTAATAAACCCACACCAATTAAGCCTTTTCATGAAAGAGGTCATTGAACGCAGTAGTTCGTACATTCGTCAGAATCGTTACAAGTTTGAATCTAAGATAAAAATCAACGAAGACAAAAAGAAGACTGATTTTGTTACAAACATTGACGTAGAGGCTCAAAAAATAGTTGTTAAGCTTATTCAGGAATGTTACCCTGATTTTGGCATAATAGCCGAAGAGTCTGAACAAGCAATATTACTTGAGTGCAAACTAGATCCAAAATATGGTAAGTATTACTTTACCATTGACCCTCTTGATGGAACTAGTGCTTTTAAAAGAATGCAGTCAGAAGGTATTGGCTCAATGCTTTCACTTATTTGGCAAGCGCCCGGCGAATCTATTTTTGTAGTATTAGCTGCATGCATATCAGATGTTATGACTGGCGAAATTTATTACTACCGCCCCGAATCTGAAAATGTTCACAGAATTGAACCTCGCCGTGACTCACTTCAAAGACTTAGTAAAATCAGAAATGAGCATAGAGACCTAAAAAATCAGTATTGCCTACTAAGAAACGACCCTCGATGCTTCCCTTTGATTATTCAAGAAATGACGTTCCCAGACAATGGGCTTTTCCAAAACATTTTAGTTGATGGTGGAAGTATTGGTATATGCTTGGCAAAATTATGGAAAGGCCAAGTTGGAGCCATAGTGCTTGAACCAGGTACAACAACCCCCTGGGACTGGGATCCTATTTACGGGATCTCAAAAAAACTAGGTTATGAATTTTTATACGTCAACGAAGACGGTTACGGCCAGATTGATTTCGGAGCAATCGCCGATAAAAAAGTTGTGCGTAGCCAGATTATAATTTTCCACATCAGTAATAAAGACGAAATTATTACATGGATAGAAAAATATCTGATAGAAAAATTATAATAAAAAGCCCTGAATGCATATTGCATTCAGGGCTTTGTTAGTTAAAGAGCCTATAAAGAACTATATTTTGGCACGTTCTCTGACATCAGAGAATTTTTGATCGCGAACGATATTGCCGTTTTCGAAAACCCTTTCTAATTGATTAAAGAATTGTCCATCACACTCAGAAACCCTGATTGTTTTGTAAACTCCTTCATCTTTTATTAGCTTCAATATGCCGGCCTTGGATTTTTTACCAGGGTCAGTTATTGGGTCTTTCATAACATCGTGCCATTTACCGTCGATTTCAACAGCTGAACATTTAAAGGCAAATTTCATAGTGTCGCGGTTTACTTTTTGCAATAATCCACCACCTGAACCAAATGTAATATTGTCGGCTGACCAACCATCATTTTTCATGGCCTGAAGTATTAATTCAATCATTTTTGGATCAATACCGTCGCCTTGAATTAATTTTACGTGAGAATCTAATACTTTGTAACCTTTTTCGTTTTCTTCGAAACCGAATTTGTCACCAAGTATATTTAATATACGTAATACAACAGTTGGTGGGTGCCCGCTATCAGGTCTGAAAATTAACACGCCATCACGTGACATTATTTTACCATGTAACTGTTCGCCTAAAATTTTCTCGGTTGCGTTGAATGGGTCGTAACTATCAATCACCATCGAGAATAAACCTGTTGGGAACTGATCAAGCATGTTTTCATATGCTTCTTTTTCGTTTTCACGGCCCCATGACGTAACAGTCATGTGCTCAGCAGCTGGTATACCAAAACCTGCCATAGGTTCATGATAATAGTCATTTGCAAGCTCAATGCCGGCCAAGTTATCACTTACGTTAAAGTTAACCAAGTGAGCCGAGCCACCAATACCAGCTGATTCAGGTGAGGTTGAACCTCTGTAACCAAAATCAACCAGTTTAGAGTCTACTAATTCAGGTGTACCGGTTTCTTCCAAGTAACGTAAAATGGTTTTTTTCATTTCACGGCTTTGGGTTGCAACAGTACATGGATACCAAATTTCAGACAAAACTGTTTCCAAATAATTGGTAATAAATGGAACACGAGGGTCAGTATTAACAATTGTCATTAATACGTTGCTGACACCTAAAACAGTGCCTTCGGCAACGGCTTTGATATCAACCGGTAATTTGCCACCATGCTCATTTACGATTATCCTCCAACCTTCTTCGTTGAAAAATTCATCAGTACCAAAGTGTCGTTTGCAAAAATCTTTTGCGTAATCAATGTCTTCATTCGTAACTCTTACACCCTCTAAATACTCTTTTAAAAAGTACTGTAGTCCGTAAAAAACCATTTGGTTGTACGCGCCACCCCTACTTTCAAAGAAAGAAAAGATTCTAGTTGTACCCGGAGGTATTTGTTTCCAGTGTGAAAACTTGTAAGAATCGGTCATTGTAATTAATCTCCTGTTTTTCATGTTGTTTTTTGTTTTTTAAGTTGTTTATTTTGTGAAATAATTTTTAACTGCATTTGCCAATGCCACATGCTCTGTAACGATATTTTTATCAACATCATTCAGGGCTACCCAATGCACATTATCAAGGTCATCCTGAGCGCTTGCCCTACCAAATACATACTGAGTTATGAATAGTGTAGTTAGTACACTATCTTTAGACCCGGCATAACGACGATCGTCTATTTTAAACGAATCGATATAGTTTAGCTTGCCCACCTCGATCATACCCACCTCTTCAAACAATTCTCTTTTGGCGGCCACGGCGTGTGATTCATCATCTGTATCGACGAACCCACCAACAAACCGATAACCTCCACCATCAGAGAACTTTTCGCCCAATAATATTTCGACAGCATCCCCTACTTGGCGGTAAACTGCAACATCAACGGTGCTATAAACTATTGGGAATCGATTGATTGCCGAATAAATAACACCTTTGCGAAAATCTTTACTGGCTGAAATTTTTGTACACACATTATTTCTAATTTGTGTAGCACTTTGATTAGGAACCTCGTCAACAATAATGGTTTCATAACTACCATTATAGTAAGGTACAAAACTATCGCGCGAACCGTACAAGGTAACCTTGTTTCCACCGAAGTTTTGTTTTAGTAATTGATCAACTTTTTGTGACCAAACAGTATCTGATCTGCTATCTGACACACTTAATGTTTTTGCACTAGGAAATGACTTTGTGATCATTTTAGCCCTAGTCGCAACATCAAGTGGATTGCGATCATTAGAGACGCCACCATGTTCTCCTAAAATTACGCAAAGTTCATCATTATTAGAACTTGCAGTATTTAAGATGTGCATATGGCCAACATGTAATTGATGTGTTTGAAACCTTCCAATAACAACACCGACTGATTTTTGCTTTTCCATATTATTTACTTGTTAATGTACTATATACACTATCATATACGAAAGGTTTGTAATTGTAAAGGGTACACTAACTATACAACACAAAATAAACAACTTGTCAAATAAGGCACTATAAAACCTCGATTTCTATTACGTTTTTTGATTTGAATGAATATAGAGCTGCTGGCCTGTGTTTTTCACCTGTTCTGTTTATACCCAAATTTTTAAGTATATTTAGTTTATCAAATTTCTTTCTAAAATTACGCTTATCGATGTCTTTACCTGTAATTATCTCAAAAGCTTTTTCCAATTCAGTTAATGTAAATTGTTCAGGGATTATTTTAGATATGATTGTTGAACTATGCACACGTGCGCGACACCACTTTAACGAGAAATTTATTATGTCTTTATGGTCATAGGCATACTTTCTGGCTTGGTCTACCCTACCCCAGTAAAAGTCTGTACCGTCTACCTTTTCGTCTTCGCTTAAATACTGCCAAGGCACAAAACCAATATGAGCAACCGAAACTACGCGTCCACGAGGGTCACGATCGATACTTGAAAAAGTATGTAGTTGTTCAATGTAAACCTTCTTTGAATCAATGCCTGATTTTTCGTCTATTTGACGTAGCGCTGAATCAATAGCTGTTTCGCTAGGTAAAACCAAACCGCCAGGCAAACCAGGTATGTTATTAAAATAAGGCGGTCGATCTACTTGCATCAATCTAACCATTAATTGATTGTCTTTGATGGTAAACAAAGCAACATCAGTTGAAATGACCGCAAATTTAATATGAGTTTCTTGGCCTATTTTTTTATCATTAGTTTTTTTCATATTAATTATTTAATTTGTTTTTTAAATAAGCAACTAGTTCATCGATTTGTACAAAGTCTTGGTTTTGAGTATCACGATCACGAACTGAAACTGCGCCATTATCAAGCGTATCAAAATCGATCACCACACAATACGGTGTACCAATTTCATCTTGCCTGCGGTAGCGTTTGCCGATATTACCATTGTCGTCATATGTTACCCAACCAAATTCAGTTTTTAGGGTTTTGTAAACTTCGCGAGCTAAATTTTGTAATTCAGGTTTGTTTTTCAAAAGTGGTGACACACAAACTTTGTAGGGCGCCAAATGGTTTGGTAATTTTAAAAATACACGAGATTCACCCTTCTCATCGGCTTCTTCGTTGTAAACCGAACAAAGAGTTGCAAGTATGGCACGGTCAATACTAACCGTTGGTTCAATAACGTGTGGCAAAAATCTTTCGCCACTTTCATCATCTAAAATACCTAGTTTTGTATTTGAAAATTCTTGATGCTTTGACAAATCATAGTCCCCCCTATGAGCAAGCCCAGTAAGTTCTTTGGTACCAAATGGGTATTCGAACTCAAGGTCAACGGTTTTTTTACTGTAGTGCGCACGTGCAGTTTCGGGGTGCTCAAGTTGGTGTAATTTATTGCGGTCAATACCCAAAGACTCTAGCCAAATTACTTGCTCGTTTAAAAATTGATCAAAAACTTCGTTCCAATCAGCTTGTGGGTGTATGAAGTATTCGAATTCCATTATTTCGAATTCGCGCATACGGTATATAAAATCGCGCGGTGTTATTTCATTACGAAAAGCCTTACCAATTTGAGCAATACCAAAAGGTATTTTTGCCGGGGTTGAGTCAATTACATTTTTAAAATTGATAAACATACTTTGAGCCTCTTCGGGTCGCAACTGCGTAATTACCGCAGACTCTTCAACAGCGCCCATTTTAGTTTCAAGCATCAAATTAAATTTGCGCACATCTGACAAATTATTACCTTCAGGGCTTTTTAAGCCTAACTCTTTGATCTTTGCATCCATTTCATCGGTGGTTAATTTTTCAGCATCAACACCAACCGACTCAAGCAAATGGTCAGCCCTGTAGCGTTTATTAGTTTTTAGATCATCAACCAACGGGTCAATAAATTCAGTTGTATGACCCGATGCCTCCCAAACACGTGGGTGCATTAAAATAGGCGTATCAATCAAATACATATTGTCACGCATTTCGACGAAATATTTAACCCATGATTTTTGAATATTGCGCTTTAATAGCGAACCTAGTGGGCCGTAGTCATAAGTTCCCGCAAGTCCACCATATAGTTCAGAACCCGGGTATATAAACCCACGTCTTTTACATAGTGAAATAATCTTTTCCATCAAGTCATTTTGAATTTCAGTATTTGATTCTGTTTCCATAGACTAAATATACAGGAAATATGGCATTTTTAAAAGGCCTTTTTATTACTTGCCAACCCTAATCTCTGAACCATCAACACTGTTTAATTTCAAGGCGCCTTTGTTTTGATTGATTTGACTACCATTTACTGTGTCTGTACCCGACAGAACGGTGCGATCAACGATCGTTGGAACCTCGCCAAATTGGGCCTGCTTGGCATTTAAGCCAATTTTCAAGAACACCTGCCTGCGAATATTAGGAGCTGGGTTTTTAGACAGGTCGCCGACGTTCCATATAATTTCGCGCGACGCAGGGTTATAACTAACGTTTTCTCCGTTAGGTGATGTCTCACCCAGCCATTCAAAGTTTTTGTTTAGCGTTGCGCGAACTATTGTGCCACCAACCAAAGAATCAGTGTTAGAAAGTGTCCAGTGTAGTGTGTAGCTACTAATTGCGCCAATTTTTGGTTGTAGTGTACCTAGGTTTTTAAATGGACCGCTTGAGTATGTAACAGACTGGTCAAGTGACGCAGTTGTACCAAGCTTATAAATACGTGAATCGATCGAAGTAACTTCTTTGATTTCGCTAACTGAATCAACCGGTGTACCCTTGATTGAAACAGTAACTGAAACCTCTTTATTTGGAGCTGTAATTAAAACTGGAGATTTTGGTACGAAGCTAAATGTAACCGAACCTGATTCGCCCGAATTTGCTAGTGACAAACCATCATTTGTACGGTTGTCCCAAATTATCATACCCCGATCGTCGTAAAATTCTCCGCCGTCGCGAGGGTCTATTGTTGTTCTATCATAAGCTGTCCCACTTAAATTAGCTGTAATTTCAATATCACGAATTGACTGCTCGGTGTTGTTTTGCCAAATAATAGTCACAGGCACTGTTTGACCTGACTGAATTGGGATAATAGCTGTATCTTCATTTATCTTGGCCGACAAAAATGGTTTGTTTAAAATTACACTGTGAATTTTACTAACATAAACGGGGCTTACGTCATTATTAGTTCTATCGAACTCTCCGGCATAAAAACGAAAGACGCGTTCTTCGTCATTGAAACCATTAATGTCGCCAGTTATTGAAATCGTTTGAGGGGTTGCCGAAGTTATGTCACCCAAATACCAAATATTATTACCTGAAAACGTACCCGGACTTGCATTTCTAAAAGTAAAACCTGTTGGGTACTCGACTTTTAAAGCTATGTTTTTTAAAGTCTCACTACCATTTGGTGACAACGAAACCTTCATTGTGAATGGCTGGTTTGGTGATGAAACACTTGAGGCATCAATACCAATACCTAGAACGCTTGAGCGCAAGGTTATTTGATTTGTTATGGTTTTAACAAATAAAGCATTTGAACCCGATATGCGGTACTCTAAATCAAAAACAATGTCTTTGATGTCGCCCTCTTGACCTATAACCGGCAATACGTATGGCAACCTTTTTGTTTCGCCTGGTAAAATCGTACCTATTTGTATGCGGTCACTTGCTGGTATTTTTGCACCAACACCTTTGTCGTATTTAATAAGCAAACTAGCCAATTCAAGATTGACTGAGTTTTTATTTACTATAATAATGTCAAAATTTGCTTTCTCGCCACCTGAAACAAAAGAATTACCTAAAACCTCTAGGTCAATTTTTTTATTTGTTACAACATTACCACCATTTGATAAGTAAACATATGCAAAAGCAAGCGATGCAATTAGTGCAAAAAAAGAAAACATAAAAAACTTTTTAAAAAATGTTGGGTGTTTTAGATTTTTTTTCATAACATCAGTTCCATTACTTGACCATTCTTTGGGTACATTAAAAGCCTCGGTGGTTAATTTATGAACCTTGTCGGGTCGAATATTTTTAATATCTTTTGTGGCAATTAAGCGTTGTTTTAACGCTTCGATTCGGTCAACTCTTTTTTCGTTATTTTTTTTGCCGATAGATTCTTCGTTATCATCGGGCAACATATCGTTCATTTCCATTGTGTGTAGTATAGCAAATTATAAGTGTATGTGCGAAATTGATTCGTTGATGCGACTTATGATTTCAAATTTTTCTTGGGCTGATAATTCGCCACCATTGATAAAATTTTTATCAGATTCTGTACTATGCCAATAACCTAAATTCTCGAGTATTACAATCATAGCCAAAATATCTAAATATTTACTTTGTTTTTTAAATAATTCTAAAACGTCATCAAATAGTTTTTCGTGTGGTTCGTCAGACACAACAAAGCGCGCTAATATGGCCGAGACTTTGGCCCGCACCAAAGTCTCGGCCCTATCAGGCGCATAACTCTCGGGCCTAACCGCACCTACGCGAAAGCTTTCCCTGGTCTTGATCAAGTCAAATTCAGGCACCGCATATAACCGCAAACCAAAGCGATTTTTCGACACCATTTTACGCGCCCCTTGAGCCGTAGCTACGACCATACCAAAATCACGAGTGAAGACCTTTAAAAATAAGTCAGTCTCGCCCTTGGGCTTTAGACCCACAATTAGGCCGGTTGTATGGTAAATATGATGCGACATTGCCCTATTATACCAAAAAAGCCTTTAAAATAGGCCCCGAAACATCACTTTTGCCCTTGACTTTTTATATATAAGGTGCTATAATACTAACAGCTAGGAAACACATGA
>CAZQAX010000028.1:0-8429 GCA_964591475.1 uncultured Candidatus Saccharibacteria bacterium | reverse complement strand
CCGGTTTTGATGAATCAACTAGGTTGTTGTATATAAAAATCGGGCGCATGTTGTTATTGTCACAATCAATTATACTGGGGCTATCAAACTTAATTGCCACAATTACGCAATACTATAAACATTTTATTATATGGTCATTTGCGCCACTGTTTTACAATATTGGTATTATTTGCGGAGTTTTGTTTTACCCGCAAATGGGCCTAACGGCTGTGGTTTTAGGCGTTTTGTTTGGGGCTATAATGCATTTAGCTATTCAAATACCAATTATTTATAAACATGGTTATTTAAAAATATTTAACAAACAGCATGGTTTAGGTAAATATCAGTTTAGCGAAATGTTAAAAGTTTTTAAAACCGCATTGCCACGCACTATGTCGTTGTCATTAAATAATTTGGTCATGTTAGTATTGATTGCCACAGCTACAACTATGAGCGTAGGTAGTGTATCGCTATTTACATTTGCTTATACTATACAGGCCGTGCCACTGACATTGATTGGTTTAACGTTTTCAGTTGCGGCATTTCCAACGCTTTCAAAATTGTTTAGCGAAGCGAAAAACACAATTAATAGCGAGTTTGGAACTGAATTTAAAACAACAGTTCGTAAAATTTTTGCCTTAACAACTATAACCGCATTTGTATTTATCTTTTTTAGATTGCCATTAATTGATTTATTGCTAGGTAGTGGGGCGTTTACCCAATACCACGTATTGCGCACTGGTTGGTTGTTGGCAATTGCATGTATTGGTATGGTACCTGCGGGTATGGTGCAATTATATTTGCGCGCACTATATGCTACAGGGAACACAAAAAGACCTTTTATTGCAACACTTGTAACTGCAATTAGTACAATAATTATAACCGTGCTTGGTTTGTATTTTATTAAAAACACTAGTCTTGATTTTTGGTTGGCGCAAAAAACTGGTTTAATCATTACCGATACCAATGTATTAATTTTAATGTTTGCGGTCGCCACTTCTTCAATTATAAATGTTTTGTTATTGCGCCGGATTACAAAAAAGTATTTAGGTGTTATGGGTACGATTGATGGTAAAATTGTTTTTAAAACATTGATTATCGCTTTGGTCTCAAATGCTGCTGCGTATGCTTTTTATGCATTTTTTACAAGCCATGAAGCGGTTAAAATTAGCAGTCATATAATTTTTGTACTTTGCCTAATGCTGGATTCATTTATGATTTACGTACTAGCTAAAAATTTAAATTTACCTGAAGTTTACGAGTACATGAATGTGTATATTTCAAAAATTTCAAGAATGTTTAATTATGCGGGTCGTATATTTGTTAAACAGTCCAAATAATGGTAATCTAGCAACCTAAACAGCGCCTAAACTAAATTTATGAAAACCACAACAGAGCCTAAAAATATTCGTAATTTTTCAATTATAGCCCATATTGACCATGGTAAATCTACCTTGGCTGACCGCATGCTTGAAGTTACTGGCACAATTGAAAAACGCAAAATGAAAGATCAAGTGCTAGATAGCATGGAGCTTGAACGTGAGCGGGGTATAACTATTAAAATGCAGCCAGTTAGAATGGCTTATAAATATGAAGGTCAAGAATATGTTTTAAACCTAATTGATACACCGGGCCACATAGATTTTTCATATGAAGTTTCGCGCGCATTAAAAGCCGTCGAGGGCTCGATTTTGTTAGTTGATGCAACTCAGGGTGTACAGGCGCAGACCCTAACAACACTACAAATGGCCCGCGACACTGGTTTGGTTTTAATACCCGTATTGTCGAAAATTGATTCACCACTAGCGCGAGTTGATGAAGTTAAAATGGAGTTAGCGTTATTGTTAAATGTTGACCCCGACACAATATTAGAAGTCTCGGGTCGTACCGGTGCGGGCGTTGCTGAATTATTAAATGAGGTTATAAAATTAATTCCAGCACCAACTATTGACCAATCGCCAAAACAAAACAATGTGGCGGCTTCGGGTCGGGCATTGGTTTTTGATTTTAAATACGACAACCACCGTGGTGTAATAGTTTACGTGCGTGTTATTGATGGTGAATTTCGTAAGGGCGAGTCGCTACTTTTTGCTATATCAGATGAGAAATTTATTGCCCTTGAGGTCGGTACATTTTCACCCGAAGAAATGCCAAGAGATCAAATTACAGGGGGCGAAATTGGCTATATAGTTACCGGTATTAAAAAGCCTGGTATTGCATCGGTGGGTGACACTATAACCTATGCTAAAAGGCCACTAGAGGCGCTCCCTGGCTATATGAAACCAAATCCGGTTGTATGGGCGTCTGTTTATCCTGAATCAGCAGAGGACTTTCCAGAGCTCAAGGCGGCTTTTGGCAAATTGCGCCTATCAGATTCATCATTTACATATGAAGAAGAGACTTCGGGCACATTAGGTCGCGGTTTTAGGTGTGGTTTTTTAGGTATGCTTCACCTTGAAATTGTGACTGAGCGTTTGATTCGCGAATTTAGCCTTGAATTGGTTGTAACTATGCCGTCAATTACATATAAAGTTGTAATGAAAAATGGTGAAGAGAAAACAATTTATTCGCCACACCTTTTCCCCGATGATGGTAGTGTTACGAAAATTTTTGAACCATGGGTTAATGTTAAAATAATTTTACCTACAAATTACATTGTTAGTTTGATGCCGTTTTTATACGAACACGAAGCCAATACTTTGGCGACTGAAAACTTTGGTGACAACCGAACATCATTAACGATTGAAATGCCACTGCGTGAATTGATGCGAAATTTCTTTGATGAATTAAAAAGCTTGTCTTCGGGCTATGCTTCAATTTCGTACGAAATCGTCGAATATCGTGACGCCGATGTTGTGCGTCTAGATATACTAGTTGCTGATGAACCAATGGTTGCATTTACGCGTGTTATATCGCGTCGCCGTGTTGAAGAAGAGGCAAAATTGCAAGTTGAAAAATTACAAAAGGTTATACCGCGCCAAATGTTTGCTTTTAAAATTCAGGGTAAAGCTTTGGGGCGAATCATTGCATCTGAATCAGTTTCGGCCTATCGCAAAGACGTTACGCAACACATGTATGGTGGCGATATAACTCGTAAGATGAAACTTCGCGAGAAACAGAAAAAGGGTAAAAAGAAAATGGCCGGCAAAGGTACAGTGAATATTTCACACGACGTGTTTTTGAAAATGATGAGGGGGGAATAAAAATAAAAAATACATACAAAAAAAGCGGGGTAACATTACCCTGCTTTTTTAACTACTAATTATATATTTTGAAAGGCAGGTAGGGCGTACATTAAGACCATTGATATAGCAATAAATATTGCTAGTACTGCAAATACTCGATTTGCACGCTTTCGATTTTTAGGATTTAGTAACATAGTGTATAGTATATCATAATGAACAACGAGCTTCAAACACATAAAAATCACCACTCAAACGACTCTTTTTGGCGCAAGCTTTTGACAATCGCCCTACTTTTTGTTTTTATTTGGCTTTGCTTTAGTTCGGGCAGAATGTTTTTGACTTATCGCGAAGCCAAGAAAAATCGAATTTTTGCCGAAAATCAAAAAATTCAAGTTGAAGCCGATATTGATGAATTGCATAAAAAAATCGACCAGGTTAAAACTGGTGACGGTATCGAAGAACACATTCGCGAAAAATACCCCTTTGTTAAACAAGGCGAAAGGGTATTGGTAATAACCAATGATGATAGTCAAAAACCTATTGAAAAAAAGACCTTTTGGCAAAAAATTAAAGGTTTGTTTTAAGTTTTGGTCATCGCTGTGTTTGGTGCTATAATAGGGTTACTAATTATTATTTTCAATTTTTTATATATGAAAGAAGTATCAATATATTCAACACCAACATGTCATTTTTGCCACATTGCCAAAGACTTTTTCAAAGAAAATAATATTCCTTATACAGAATATGATGTTTCAGTTGATATGGCTAAAAGGCAAGAGATAGTTAAACGTAGCGGTCAAATGGGTGTACCTGTTATAACCGTAGGTAACGATTTAGTTGTCGGTTTTAACGAAGGCCGTTTGCGCGAATTGCTAGGCGTTTCAGATCTACAACAAGCTGCCTAATTAAATAATTTAAATAAAAAAACCGCCCTGACAGTGACCTATAAAAGGTTTGTCGGGGCGGTTTGAGGTTTTGTTGATTTACTTAATCATTCGCAACAATTTTTTCTAACTTCTCTTTTGGTATTAATTGATAAACTGTCGAGCATACATCTTTAACCACCGTAACAGTCTCTTGATAACCCTTAAAGCTACTGAATTTGTAAATTAATTCAAGAAATTCTACTAGTTGATCAATAAAGCCTTGTAGTACCTCATCAGTATTATTTTTTTCAGCAAAATTATTAATTAACTTAAGGGCTGAATCAAGTTCTGAACCATTGAAGACAATCTTGTTTTTAACTTTTGAAATCTCAACAAGTTGTTCTAGTGGGGCCAGGTGAATTTTTCGTAAAATAATATTGTAAATTTGGTGATTGTCTTTATACCAATGACTTACAAATAAAATCTGACTCCACTTTTGTTCATCTTCTGTTTGTATGTCTTTAATAAATGAATCTAGCTTGACGGACCTGTCTTGCGCTGCTTTTTCGTTCTCTTCTTTTATTTTTAGATCCGCCTCTATTTTTTTGGCTTTATCTACCTCTTCTTTTTCAGCAGAAATCTTTTTGGCTAATCTTTCATCTTTGTGTTTTTTGTAGAACACTAATGAAACTATAACTATTGCCAAGATGAAAACACCTAATAGGCATTGCCATAAATTAAAACCAAACATAATTTTCGAGAACCAGAACTGGCATATTGTACTTATTAAGCATATAGCAAAAAGAGATAATGCAGAGACAGTTAGTATGTCTTCGCGCTCTGCAATTTTAGCCTCGAAGTCTTCGTCATTTGAAAAGTAGAACCAAAAAATCCATAAGCTAATTGCTGGTAACCATATGTACTGTGTTCCAGCTACTTTGTAGATACTACCAAGTAGCCAAACAGTTACAAGAGTCGAAACTATTTTTGCAAAAATAGTGCAAGCTTTTTCATAAGCCCTGTTTCGGTAATGGTCATGAGGGTCTGAGAATCTGGTCAATACCAACCCGAACACCACAAGTAAAATTGAAATTACCATAGGCACTGAGCCAAAGGTGTTTTGACCTATAGCATAGTGATTAATGATTCTAGTTAAAAGAACCGATCCGGTACCGATAACTAACGAATCTCGTAATACCTGTATTACGTCATCGTCTGCTCGTACGACATTTTTGCTGTGTAGAATAAACATCGCTAATGCGGTAACTCCAACAACCATAAGTACCTCACTCCAGAACCCTGCAAATAACTGCTGGGTAATATAAAGCGACAGCATAATAATGACAGGGAATATGGCTTGACCAATAACTCTGCCGATTAGCTTAAGGGGGATTGTAATGTTTAACCCTTTTTCTTCATTTTCAAAATCTTCTTTTTTGTTTAAGAATTGCATTTTTAAATTTTTAAGTAACATAAGGTCTACATCAAACCGTTAGGGTTTAATGCCGTTAATATAACGGTTTTTACGTGCCACCTATTTATTGCACGATGCTTAAATAATAGCATTTTAAACAGCTTTTGTCAATGTGCCCTTACCAGGAATCGAACCCAGAACCACTCCTTAGGACGGAGTTGTTATATCCATTTAACTACAAGGGCATTTAGTTGTAAGCTTAGAATACCACAATAAATCTTGAAAATAAACATAGAATGTGATAATATTAAATTCGATGGATAACACAGATATCTTTCAAAAATTACAAAACCTAGAGGCTAAAATTGACCAACAAAGCGAGATTGTTGCCAAGGTTTATAAAGCACAAAAAATTGGCCTATACACACGCTATGCTTATTGGGGTATTTTTATAATGATAAGTTTGGGCGCAGCGTATTTTATAAGTCCGTTTTTTAATTCAGTAAAAAGTCTGTATTCTGGAAACGCTGATATTTTGCAAATCTTAGACGGGGTTTCAACACTGCAAGACTAATTTTTTGAAAAATATTTTTAAGTAAAAACAACCAACATAAAAAATCGCATGTTTGGATAGCTGTTTTGGTAGATATACATGACCAATAAAATCTGCTAAAATATTTAAACCAAAAATAATATGCTTGGATAGCTCAGTTGGTAGAGCATTCCCCTGAAGAGGGAAGGGTCCCCAGTTCGAGCCTGGGTCCAAGCACAAAAACAAAAACACCTACAAATTGTAGGTGTTTTTGTTTACAAAATTATGTATTGCAAAAGTCAATGTTGTATGGTATTGTATTTTTAATAAATTCTTTATATATGGAAACTAAAAACACTCAAAGTCTTAGAAAAGTATCTGAGCTACTTGTTCAGACACTACCTTGGTTTATTGGCGCAATTGCATTGTTGTCAATTTTTTTTACAAAACCCTCAGAAGGCCTGACGGTCATAATTGTAGGTTTCTTTACGCTTGTGTCCATGATGTCATACCTTGTAAGAGATGTAGTTGAATTTTTAGATCGCTGGTTTGAAATTGCTAGTAACGAAAAAGGGTATAGAAAGATACCACACCCCATTAGGGTTTATGTGGTAATTGCTATTGGTGTTATGGTAATTAGTCAAACATTACTTGCCATAATTAGAGGGGTTGTACATGAAGGCCTTGACTATGTACCGATACACTATTTACTAATACCTTTTGTCATTACTGGGTTTTGTGTAGTTTATTTTGGATTAAGATCAGAGGCTTATTTCAAGGTTACTGAAAAATGGATTTTAAAAGCCCAAGAACCTGAAGACCAAGATTTTGCTGTATAACAAAAAAGCTTATCATTTATTTTTTATGATAAGCTTTTTATTTTTATATATTATTGTCTTTACATAAATAATCAGTTTTTGACTTTCTGGTGATTGCCAAAATACCCATAACCACAATGTAGGTTGAAAAGACTTCGCTAGGTAATTGATATTTATTTGGATGAAAAACTCCTAGTAAAAACATTGTTATAATAATAACGGTCCATATAATTATATAAACTTCACCTGGGTGTCGGCCTACGTTATAGTCATGCCAGCGCTCAAATTCTTTTTCAGCTGTATATATTGCAAGAAGAGCCACGTATATAGCACAAATAGGGCCTAGAAATTTTTCTAAACTATTTGATTTTAGGTAGTCAATGACAATTGCTACGTATAAAAAAACCGTCCATACGTTTACTAAAAAACGCCATGTTTTTGGACTAAGAATACTGTTGTTTTTCTCTTCTTTACTCATGGGTTCTATACCGATTTAACTTTTGGTGTTGATCGGCGGTCTTTGTCGATTTTCGGCACAGTTATAGTTAATAGGCCTTGTTTTTGACTTGCTTCAGCACGGTCAGGTTCAAGGTCGATTGTTAACACAACGTCACGTTCGAATTTACCCCAAAATAGTTCATTTTCAATTTGTTCAAAATGTTTACGATTTTCATCATCGCGGTGACCACGAATTGATATTGAGTTGCGGGTAATTGTTACATGTATATTGTCAGGGTGAACGCCTGCAACAAAGGCATTTACAACCACTTCGGTGTGACTTTCAAAAACATCGACTGATAGATTTGCTATGTCGTCTTCGGCTGGAGCTTCTTCGTCTTCTTCAACTTCTTCATCTTCGTCAGATTCTTTGCGTTTTGTGCGACTAGAAGATTCTTTGTTTAGTGGTGTTAGTTTGGCCACAGAAGATTTTTTAGTGGTTTTTTTACTTTCCATTTCAACCTCCTCAGCTTCTTCAATTTTTTCGTCTTTATCTGACAGCGTCATACCACCTGTTAATCGCTCAAAGAAAGATCTTTTTTTAGACATATTTTGTTTTTAATTAAATTCTTTTAAATATTTTGCAAACCTATTGTGTAGTAACACTTGTTTTGTTCATACGTTTTAGTTTTTCGAACAATAGAATGTTTAGTATGGCGACAACCCACAAAAAAGCTAAAGTTTGTAGTGTGTTTTTACCATTACCACTAATTATAAAAAAATTAAACGTACTATGCAATAACACAGCCAGTGTAAAACCTCCTAAAACATATAACTGTTTATTTTCCCAGTTACGATAAAACGACAAGCCAATAAATACACCAAACAAACCACTAGCCATTGCGTGCAATAATGTTGCGCCTAAAAATCGAATGTTACCTGTAATAAAACCTGATAGTAATAAACCATTTGAGATTGGCCCGATTATAAAAAATACATTTTCAAGTGCAGCAAAACCCAATGCTCCGCAAATTAAAAACATAGGGAAGTCGATGGCTCGGTCGGCAAAGCTACTTTTTAATGCAACTGTGTTAATAATTAAATATTTGGCCAGCTCTTCTATGGCGGCAAAAATAATTATGCCAACTAAACCCGCACCGATAAATCCATATGCGAATTTTTGCAAGGGTACAACTA
>CAZQAX010000027.1:0-9956 GCA_964591475.1 uncultured Candidatus Saccharibacteria bacterium | reverse complement strand
ATTTGAACCCGCAACCTCCCGCGTGACAGGCGGGTGCTCTAACCAGTTGAGCTACGACTGCATATATTTAGTATTTTAAATTACTGCCCCAAATTATTTATAGTCGCCTAGGCGGGTGCTCGCTCTTGAATACCTTGAGTTGAGCTACGACTGCGTATTTTGTACGCAATATATTTTTAACATAAAAATGCAATAAATCCAAGCATTTTTATATTGTGTCGAGGGAGAGAATCGAACTCTCGACCTTAGCTTTATGAGTGCTACGCTCTAACCGACTGAGCTACCCCGACATGAAGTTAACTATGTTTTTATAGCATAAAAAAGCTTTATTGAAAAGCGGGTAGTGTGTTTTTGTGCTATAATTTACTTTGTAAAATGATACAAACTTTTTCTCAAGGCTTTTTAATTTCGATAATTGCCACATTTCCAATTGGGGTGGTTTCGGCAATTGCTATTGCACGAACCTTGCGTGGGGGCTATAAAGAAGGCTTTTTCACACTACTAGGTTCAAGTTTTGCCGATCTTTTAGCCTTTTTTATAATTCTCTCTGGTCTTTCTTTTTCGTTCACCAAAAACCCCGATGTTCGGTTGGTATTATCGCTAGTTGCCAGTGTTGTAACTATTTTAATTGGTGTTTCTGTCATAAAAAATAAAAACAAAAACGACGCCAAGAATAAAAAAGTCGGAGGTGACGAAATCGAGGAAGAAACAAGCAATTTCTTGTCAGGTTTTTTTGTAACAATACTAAACCCATATCAATTTATTGCGTATTCGATATTCTTAACATCTTTAAATATTCATTACTACAGCAAATTTCTAATCAGAACTTTTTCACTAGGAGCTTTTTTTGGTTCATTTGTTTGGGCTATCGTTGTGCCACTACTAATCGTTAAATTAAAAGAAGGTTATACTGACAAAGTTAACAAAATATACCCATACATTGGTTATTTGATTATATTAGTAGGTGTGTCTTTGTTTGTTAGGGCTTTTTATTTATTTTTTAATTAAAGCCTTTGTATTTAGTTAAAAAAGTTTTTGGAGCCTTGTGATTTGGCCCATTATCAAAATAACCCAATAAAAAACCGCACAATAATAGTGCTAAAATGGTTATAAATAAGGTGGTTTTTTTTGGGCCATGCATATGCTAATATTGTAACATATGGAAATTAAAGTAGACACAACCGAACAAGATCAAATTTTGGCTGGTCTTTTGGCTCGAAACGATGCTGAAAGCCTGCGCATGCAACGCTATTTAGCCATGGCTGACCTATCTAGAACCCCAGGTAGCCCATTGTGCGAAATGGTAAACAGGATCAAGGCACTAGATGAGTTTAAAAACTTTGACGTAATCGAAGTGCCCGAAGTTGTTAATACTGAAATTGGTTTTGATTTGTTTGATTTCCCAATAGATCACCCGGCTCGTAGTAAAAGTGACACATACTATGTTGATGAATCTCATATATTACGTACTCAAATGACCGTAATGTGGTACTACTATTTAAATAATGAAAACATAAAAAACAAAATGGCAAACAACGAGCCAGTTGGTTGTTTTGCACATGGTAAAGTTTATCGCAAAGACGAAATTGATCGCAGACACATGAATATTTTTCATCAACTTGATGGTTGGTATTTAATACCCAAAGAAAAGGGAACAATTACCCGCACTGATTTAGAGCGAGTTTTGGCTGAAACTGTTTTGGCTATTTTCGGTAACGATGTAAAATATCGTTTTAACCCCGATACTTTCCCATACACTGACCCTTCTCTTGAAATGGAGATCGAGGTTGATGGCAAATGGGTTGAGGTTAACGGTGCAGGCGTTGTACGTGCAAGCGTGCTAGACAAATTAGGTATTGATTCAACAAAATGGACCGGTTGGGCTTTTGGCCTGGGCCTAGAAAGGTTGGCAATTATTAGTATGCAATTGCCTGATATTCGATTATTATGGTCAAACGATGAGCGTGTTAAAAAACAATTGGTTTTGGGTAATATCTACAAAGAGGTCAGCCGTTATCCAGCCGTAATTCGCGATA
This sequence comes from uncultured Candidatus Saccharibacteria bacterium, assembly GCA_964591475.1. Classification (GTDB taxonomy): domain Bacteria; phylum Patescibacteriota; class Minisyncoccia; order Phycocordibacterales; family UBA9973; genus MFUC01. The sequence continues at coordinate 7,920 of CAZQAX010000027.1, read as the reverse complement.
TTTCATTCGTTGTTTCAAAAACATTTTCACCAAATGATTATTTTGATCTAGTTCGTGATGTATTGGGCGATATGGCCGAAGAGGTGGCGCTAATGGACGAATACGAAAATGACGCCAAATTCGGCGCTGATAAAAAAAGCTATGCTTACCGCGTAACTTATCGTTCGCTTGATAAGACTCTAACTGATGACGAAGTTAATACAATGCACAAAGAGCTTGAAACAAAAACAACTGATATTTTCGGCGCAACAATTCGCTAATAAAAACCTTATTCTTAGGGCTATTTATACAACATAAAACAAATAAGTATACCGATAAAATGCTTGGTAGATAGGGCTATTTTTGGTATAATAAACTGATATATGGCAAAGGAAGAAACTAAAAAAGCAAAGTACGGTGCTGATGAAATTAGCGTCCTAGAGGGCCTAGAACCGGTAAGACGCCGCCCTGGTATGTACATTGGCGGTACTGGTCTTGAAGGTCTGCACCACCTAATATGGGAGATTTTTGACAACTCTCGCGATGAAGCGATGGGTGGATATTGCGACCATATCGAGGTTGCATTGTTACCTAATAATCGTATTCGTGTAGTTGATAACGGTCGTGGTATACCAGTTGACGTGCATTCAAAAACCAAAGTTTCAGCGCTTGAAACAGTTATGACCGTATTGCATGCCGGAGGTAAATTCGGAGGCGACGAATCGGGCTATAAAGTTTCGGGTGGTTTGCATGGTGTTGGTGCATCGGTTGTTAACGCTTTGTCTACTTATACTCGTGCCGAAGTTCACCGCGATGGTGGTCGCTACGTACAAGAATATTCACAAGGTAAAGTCAAAGCTGCTGTTAAAAAAATCGGCAAATCTGACGACCACGGCACAATCATAACCTTCCAGGCTGACCCTGAAATCTTCAAAGAAATAAAATTTGATTTTAACTTAATCAAGCACCGCCTAGAACAACAGGCTTATTTGGTTAACAATTTGCGTATTCATATTATTGATGCCCGTGATTACGAAGGTAAAATTGACGACACTGACACTTATTGGATCGAAGACTTAAATTTAAATAGCCCGAACGTAACTTATTATTTTGAGGGTGGTATTGTTTCGCTTGTTCGCCAATATACAAAACTACACAAACGGGTAACCGACACAACTTTTTATGTATCCAAAGAAATTGACGACGTCGGTACCGAAATCGCTTTTGATTATATCGATGACATCGGTACAAAAATCGTGCCTTTTGCAAACAACATTAATACACCTGAAGGTGGTACACATGTGGTTGGTTTTAAAACTGCACTAACTCGTGTTATTAATGCATATGCTAAAAAGAACAACCTAATCAAAGAAGCCGAAGGTGGCTTTACGGGGGACGACGTTCTAGAAGGTCTAGTTGCCGTTATTTCAGTTAAACTTCGTGAAATTCAATTTGAAGGTCAAACTAAAATGAAGCTTGGTTCAACTGAAGCCCAAAGTGCCGTTGCCAAAGTCTTTGGTGATGCACTATCAACATTCTTTGAAGAAAACCCTGACACTGCTAAATCAATCATTAACAAAGCCATGGTCGCTCTACGCGCTCGCAAAGCTGCCAAAGCCGCCAAAGATTCAATACTACGTAAAAGCGCTCTAGAAGGTATGACATTGCCAGGTAAATTGGCCGACTGTCAAAGCAAATCAGCTGCTGAATCTGAATTATTTATTGTAGAGGGAGACTCTGCGGGTGGTACTGCCAAAGCGGGTCGTGATCGTAAAACTCAGGCTATACTACCGCTTAGAGGTAAAATTCTAAACGTTGAACGCGCAAGGTTGGACAAATTACTACAGTCTGAACAAGTTAAAAACTTGGTTATTGCATTGGGTACATCGATTGGTGAAACTTTTGATGCTGAAAAAATTCGCTACCACAAAATCATCATTGCAACTGATGCCGACGTTGACGGTGCGCACATTCGTACACTTATACTAACGTTATTCTATCGCTACTTCCCACAAATTATTGATGCTGGTTATGTTTATATTGCTCAACCACCACTTTATAAAATAAAACGTGGCAAAGAACTGCACTATGCTTTTACGGATGAAGAAAAAGTGGCAATTGTTGGCGATGAAGACCTGGTAGAAAGTAATGATTCAGAAGGCGCCGATGAAGAAGTTACCGAAGAGGGCGAAGAAGAAGCCACAACAAAAACTACATCTAAAAAACCAGCCAAATGGCATATACAACGTTACAAAGGTTTGGGCGAAATGAACGCCGATGAGTTGAAGGAAACTACAATGGATGCTACAAAGCGTGTTTTGAAACAAGTAAGTATTCATGACGCCGAAGAAGCCAATCATGTATTTGATATGTTGATGGGCTCAGATGTCGCCCCTCGCAAATCATTCATTCAATCATACGCCAAAGAGGCTAATATTGATATATAATTTAAGTTAAAACAAAAAAACCTTACCGAACTGGTAAGGTTTTTAAATTTAAATTAAATCTTTGGGTTTAAAATTAGTTCAAGTGCGTGTTTTAGTCTGGTATCTTTTGCAATAACGGGTATGTTATACGAAATTGCTAAATCAATTTCTTTTATCATACCGGCACTGATTTTGGGGCCATACAACCAAACTTCGTCTACCATGCCTCGCTTAAAGTATTCTTCGTTTACTAAATCGGCAAGGTGTTTTGCTCGAACCTCTTCAGATAGATACTGTCGCCAAGTAAAACTAGGGAATATCGGCAGAACTCGATCTGTGTGAATAGATTTGCAAATCTCTATAACCTCTTTAATGTTAGCCTCAACATCTCCTGAGATTTGATGGGCTATGAATACTGTTTTTACTGTCATCTTGTTTACAATTTAAATTACCTTATCAGTAAAATGAATTTTGAGCAAATAAAAATGTCTGGGTCGAACCCAGACATTTTTATTTTACTATTTATTTTAACTCCTTTTTAATCATCGCTTTTAGGTCGGTGATGTGGGTTTTTTTCTCTTTTGCTAGTGTTGCCCAATACTTTTTAAGGGTAGGGTTTGTTTTAGCGTCTTTTACGTATTGGTTTTCTAGGCGCCAAAGTGACTTTTGTTCTTGGGTCAATTGGTGCATCATGTTGTATAAATTATTGTCTTTCATATACAACTATTTTACCATACTTTGTTTTATGCCACACCATGGGCAAAAGAGTGTTTTGGTTTTTGATTTAGGAATGTCGGCAATAGACCACCATTTTTTACATACGCCACAATTAAAATGGTGCAGTTGCTCGACTGAATAGGTGCCAGTAATTTTTTTAGTTGTTAGTTCTGTCTTTGATTTCATTTTGAATGCGTTGCATGAATTGTTCTATTGTCGCGCCCTCAACTTTTTCATCATGGCGACCCTCGATAGTCAAAGTGTTTGAGTCTTTTTCTTTGTCACCAATAATTATTTGGTAGGGGATTTTTTGCATTTTGGTATTGCGAATTCTTTTACCCAGTGAATCGTCAGCTACTAGTTGTGCGCGAATACCAGCATTACGCAAATCTTCAAAAACTTTTTTAGCATATTCTCCATGGTGCTCGTTTGAAACTGGTAATACGGCAACTTGCACAGGCGATAGCCATACAGGGAAGGCTCCTGCAAAATGTTCAATCAAAAATCCAATAAACCTTTCATGTGTACCTAGTGGTGCACGGTGAATAATTGCGGGGATTTTTTTAGTACCATCGCTGTCTGTATACTCTAAACCAAAAGCTTTACCCATGTATAGGTCAAGTTGATTAGTCGATGCTGTAAAGCTTCGGCCGATTGACGAGAATATTTGAAAGTCCATTTTTGGGCCATAAAAAGCCGCGCCCTCATGTACTATTGTATAAGGCACACCTGATTTTTCCATAGCCTCTATGGTCATTTTTTCAGCCTCTTTCCAGTCTTCTTCGTCACCATGGTATTTAGCCATGTTGTTTGGGTCACGCAACGCTAGTTCCATTTGGTAATTTTCAATACCAAGCACTTTGTAATAGTATTCATGAAGTTTGATTACGTTTACAAATTCTTCAACAGCTTTTTCTTTTTGTACATAAATGTGGGCATCGTTCATTTGCATACCACGCACACGCATCATGCCAAACAAACTTCCTGAGTCTTCGTAGCGGTGACACCAACCATATTCAGCAAAACGTACAGGTAGGTCGCGGTAGCTTTTAGGTCGGGCCGCAAATGTTTTGTGGTGAAACGGGCAGTTCATTGGTTTTATGTAATAGTTTTCGTCCTCAATGACAATTGGGGCATACATAGAATCTTTATATAACGGTAAATGCCCTGATGTATAAAACAGGTTTTCTTTGGTTATGATTGGTGTTGTAACTCGGTCATAGCCCCATTTTTGCTCAGTTTCTTTGGCCCAGTTTTCAAGCTCTTCTTTTATGATGTTACCTTTTGGTAGCCAAATAGGTAGGCCTTTACCAATAGATTCTTCAAAGTGAAATAGGTCAAGCTCTTCGCCTAATTTGCGGTGGTCGCGTTTTGCGCCTTCCTCCATCATTGTTTCGTAGGCGGTTAATGCTTCTTTATTCTCAAAAGCCAAACCGTACACACGTGTTAGCATTTTGTTTTTCTCGTCTCCGCGCCAATATGCGCCGGCGATTTTGTCTAGCTTCCAGCCGGCCATGTCGATATCTTTAAAACTTTCAACGTGACCACCACGACATAGGTCGGTAAATTGGCCTGATGTGTACAAAGATATTTCTTCGCCTTTTTCTAATACGCCATCAATTAATTCGTGTTTGTATTCGTTGTTACTGAATTTGTTTTTGGCGACATCGGCCGTTACAACCTCTTTCTCAAAACCTGCCCAAGTTTTGGCGATTTGGCGCATTTTTTGTTCGATTTTTACAATGTCTTTTTCGTTAACTGTTTCGGCAATGTCAGCGTCATAGTAAAAGCCGTTATCAATAGCGGGTCCAAGCGTCAATTTCGCCGTAGGATATAACTCTAAAATCGCCGCGCCTAGTAGGTGGGCTAATGAGTGCCTAATGTGGGCTAATTGTATTTGCTTGTTTTCATTTTCATTCATAATCCAAACATTTTAACACAAAAACCTTATTTTTTACAGTTTTTTATATCGTATTGTTTTTTTACAAAATTGTGGTATTGTTTGCGAGGAGAGTAGTTAAAAATGGAAAAAAGAGAAACAAACTTAGAGGAGTTCGTAAATAATTACTCCTTTGGTCACGACCATGTGCACCTTTCGGCAATTATCTGTAATGGCCAAGTCGGGGTTGACCCAATTTTTTTGTATAAAAACAAAGAAAAATTCAAAAGAGCTTCAAAGAAGTTCCCGGGTACAGGGTTTGATCTAGAATTTTTAGAATCAGGTTTTCTTACCAAATCTGTCGAACGTGAGCTTGAAAACTTTCGCTTCGAAGAATATCAGTATAAAAAAATGCTGAATTTCTACAAAGAAAAAGATCTTACAACCCTTTCGGTGGACGATATTTTTTTGAAAAGCGAGTATTTGTTTTTCTTTAAAAAGGCTTTAATACTGGGCGTGCTTGAAAAGACTGGATTGTTAATTGATTTTGACGAAACACCTTTTTACTTAGATGTTGGGCCAAACGAATCTGACAAAAGGTATAAAGTCTACCGTTTATTTTATATTGCAAAGTCATTTCAAACAGTGCCTGTACCCAAAAACAACAAGGTTTTTTATGACAAGCATTCGCGCAATGTAAGTTCGCTTGAGGCCCAAGATTATTTAAAGATTTTTAACTTCATAAGAAACGATTTAAAAATTAGGTATGATATGTATGCAAAATTGCTGTACACATACTACCCACCATTGGTCAGACTCCTTGAGGGCTTGTAGGTTTTAAACCCGCAAGCCCTTTTTTTTGTAGTTTGTTTTTCGTATTTCAAAATAAAAAGCTAACTACTTTTGTAGTTAGCTTTATTTAATACCCGATAGTGATATAATCTGTTTATAATTAAAGGCTTTTTAGCGATTGAGAATGTGCCACAATTTGTGTACAGGTCTATTAAACGTTTCGAATGAAATTCTACGTGTTCAATTCTTTTACCATACTCCTGTAACTCATCCTCGTAGTCTCTTAATCTTCGCACCAGGTCAACCACTGTTCTTCCATTTAGAATGTAATAATCGTGATTTCGTTTGCAATCGGTAATCCATTCTTGCACTTGCTCGTGTTTCGATTTATATGCTTTGAGGGTTTTATTGACAAGGCTTTCACCGCCAATAACGAATAGGGTATAACCAGGAAAGTTTTTTTGAAAAAGATTAATAATAAATTCAAGTCTGTTTTTTGGTAGCTTATACAGCCAACGATTACCTTTTTGTTTTTTTAGCTGAATTTGTTGAATTAAAATTTTCTTACCTTTGGTAATTGAAAACCCGATAGTCATAACGTGTTCACCTTTGTAGTGGACTAGGTATGCCAAAGCGCCATCTAAATATGTTCGGCTATATTTTGAATAACCGCACTCATTATAGTAGCTGCTATGGTCAAGGGTTATGTCAAAATCAGAGTCCAAGCCTAGTGAAAAATTGCATATGTTTTTATAGGCTTCAACAACCTCATTCCAAACATCTGAACCAACACCCCAACGCCACATTGAGCTTTGTATTTTTCGAACAACTTCATAATGAGTTTCGTTCTCAAAAAGATCGCGCACAGTGCGATGCATTTGAACAAAGCTTGAATGGTGCATTTTGCAAATATCATCAAAAGAGAAATTTACGAATGCGTTTAGGTGCAAGTCGTGAAAATGTTCAACAAAAGAGAACTTACCACAAAATGCTTGCGCCAACCTTTCTTTGTAAGGGGCTAATTTTTCATCAATTTTCTCTATTTCAATTGCTGGGTTTGCCTGGTTTTCGGGTGAAACGGGGTATAGTTTAAATTCGTTTAGTGTTTGTAAATGTACTCCTTCCATGTGATGTGGTATTTATATAATTATATCATATTTATACATATAGTCAAGCCTGAATCTTTTTATTATAAATAGTCGTTTATATATAAATAAGATTGCAAAAAAAACGAAAATAAGGTATAAATGATCTTATATGACAGTTCGAATGAGACATACACGGGCGCATACGGCTAATCGTCGTTCACACCACGCCCTTAAAAAGCAAGCAATCACAATTGATGCTGATTCAGGGGCAACACATTTGCGCCACCGAGCATCTACAACAACTGGCTTGTACCGTGGAAAGAAGGTAATAGATGTTGTTAAAAAAGCTGAAAAGAAGTTAAAAGCTAGTAAATAATAGTCCTTAAAAATCTTTAATAATTTAGTCTAATAAATATATGGCAAATAGGCACTTAGCTCGCACAATAGTACTCCAGTCACTTTTTGAATGGGACTTTGGTGGCATGACACCAGGGGCTTATGTTGATATTTTAAAGCGTAACACTGCTGAATTTGCCCCAGACATTATTAAAGAAGATTTTGCCGAAAGACTTATTGAAGGGGTCGTTCGCAAGCAACCGGTAATTGATCAAATCATAGGTAAAGCTGCGCCAGAATGGCCAGTTGAGAAAATTGGCTTACCTGACAGAAATGTTTTACGTATCGGTCTTTACGAACTACTCTTTGGTAATCGCGACGAAGTTCCACCCAAAGTTGCTATCAACGAGGCTATTGAATTAGCCAAGAAATTTGGAGGCGACAACACTGGCCGTTTTGTTAACGGTGTATTAGGTGCGGTTTACAAAGAACTGGGCGAGCCTGACAAAGACCAAATCTCTAAGAAGAAGAATTTGGTAATCGATGAATCAAAATTGCCTGTCGAGAAAAAGGCCGGAGCCGTGATTTATTCAAACAAAGACAATATAATTCGCCTTGCATTTGTGCATGATGTGTTCGGTTACTGGACATTATCAAAAGGTGGTATAACGAATGACGAAGACGAAAACGTCGGTGTCGTGCG
>CAZQAX010000026.1:0-10366 GCA_964591475.1 uncultured Candidatus Saccharibacteria bacterium | reverse complement strand
AGTCTTGTAATATGCATGTTTCTAAATTTCATCGGCGTATTAAATGGATTCTTCTACCACTTAACGGTCTGGATCCTGCCTTTGATATGTGTACTTTTGTATTTTTACAAAAACCCGATACAGCCAAAAGACCCTGAGGTTAGCAAAGAAAAACCTGTTTTAACCCAACCCGTGCAACCTAAAATAGTAGATACCGCAACAGGCTTTCATCGTTCTATTACAATAACTCTTGAAAAAGAGACTTACTGGGAGGTTAGAAACATCGGCAAAAATACCAAAATAACCGTTGAGGGTATGACTTCAAAAGGAGAGCACCTTGAAACAATCTACACAACCGATTCAGAAGGTAACCTAGAGATAAAACACGTTCCAGACCTACTAGAAAGTGATTGCGTGTACGCCTCTGGGCAACCAATGACATTCTCGCATATTTATGGCGACGATGTGCCAATTGTTCACACAGAACCCAAAAAATAACAAAGGTTATCAAAACCTTGGCCCCGACTATTCTAGTTTTAGAATTAGTTGGGGCTTTTTTATTGCAAATAAAAAAGCCCCAAGATAATGTCTAAGGCTTTTCTATATTAGTTTTTACTAATTTATTTATTGACGCTGATTAATTGTTCGATAATCAGGCCCATTAGGGGGCGACTTTAGATCTAGGGTGTTCACGATTAGCTGCAATATAGTGTAGCAACTAAACATTACCAATAACCCTACCAAACCCCAACCTATGTGTTTTTTACCAATATCACGTTTTGCTGGGTTGTCGGCGCTACGAATAAATGCCACAATCCCCCACATAAAGTAGAAAAAGGCAACAACGAAACCAAAAATAACAACAGGATCAACAATTTTTGTAAAAACTGCATTAACTATTTCACCCGTTTCGGCTGCATAGGCAATTGTAAACATATTTTTATAGAGGCAAACAATATGCACCTTGTGGTCGGTAACCAGGAGGACAAGTTGTGTTTGTTGTAGTTGAAGGTGTAACGCCCGCTACGTTTTGTAGCAATTTAACAATACCCCAAGCTGACACAATAACTGCAAGTGCGATAATACCTTGTATCAAAGCGTGACGAGCTTCTTTTTTCTTGTCACCAGTTTCGGCACGAATATATTTAATAACGCCCCAAATAAAGAAGGCTGAGGCTAATAATGTTAACGTAGGTATAACGTACGTTGTTGCAATAGTAAACAGTTGACTAACACCACTTTGCACATAACCAAAGTTAGGTGAACCACCTATAGTTATTTGAGCAAATGCAAAAACCGGAGTTAGAACTGAAACTAAAATCAATAATACTTTTTTCATAAACAATAAATTACTAATAAAAAATTAAAACCTTTTATACATATATTGTACCATATATTTAAATTAAAAAGTCAACTATTTGTACCGAATTTGTGGAATAACCGAAGTGTTGGTGCCCACAATACCACCCATAATTGCAATAATGCCCCATACCGAAACCATTACAAACAGTGCTAGCAAGCCCCAGATCATGGCAGTTTTATATTCGCCACGAAGTTTTTCATTAGTCGCATTTTTAATAAACATCACCACATTCCACATAAACCAGCCTGATGCCGCCAATGTTAATAGTGGTATTAAGTAACGGCCAACCAAGGTGTACGCCTCGCACAAGTAACTTTGTAATGATTGTGAATATTTTATCGGCCCGCACAATGAACCACTAGTTGCCGTTTGAGCAAAAACTGACAGTGGAAAAAATATACTGACAATACTTATTAAAATTTTATTTGTTATTTTTTTCATACTTTGTAAGCGTTTAATTCAAGATACCAACCTCCTTTAAGGTATTCATAATAATACTGCCAAATGTCCACGCACCCAATATTAATACCGCGCCAATAACTAGGTTTAAAAAGTCTTGTTTTGCGGCAGTCAAAGCTTTGACATCGCCTCTGGCGGTAACCAATTTAAAACCTGTATACATAAACAGTATGGCCAAAATCGGTATTAAAAATTTTAAAATTACACCCAAAACAATTTGTACAAATTCCTCTAGAGTGTTTGATTTTAGCGGGTTTGTCAATGTAATTTGCAAACCGCTTTTTGGAGTTTCAGTACCAGTAGTACCCGATGCTGGGTTACCACCCGCAGTACCATTAGCGGTATTTGTTGCTGTACCTACAGCACCACCGGCCCCAGTAGCATTACCGACTGCACCACCAGATTGTTGGGCACCAGAGCCAGCATTACCAGTATTTGTACCTGACCCTGTACCAGTACCTGTAGAACCCGAGCCATACGCAGCTGCTTGTTGTTTAGTATATGAAAAAACCTGAAAACTATCTGATTGATAGTAAACTTTGCTGTTTTGATCTGTAATAATTAAAGCAGCCTTATTTCCATTAGATGCCGGGTCAGGATTTGCAATGAAAAAATCGTCTAGCTTAAAATCATAAGTAAATATAGGTGCACTGGTTGGTTTGTTGCTTGAAACAAAAACAATCTTTTGACTAGAAAGCATTGCGCCAGTAGGGCTTTTTAGGTTCACATATATAGTACTGACACCATCTGGTAGTTTAAATTGTGTCGCAGAGTTTGTGTCAGGATCAAAATCAATCGAAACATTTACTTTGGCAAAATTAGTTTCGATTTTTGAATTGTCTTGTATTTCAATTTTACCAGTTGCGCCATTACTTAACACACCAACCGTAACAATTTCGGCATTTGCGTAATTTGCAACAAAAAAGCCAAGCATGAAAGCCAAGCCCAAAGTAGTTTTTAAAGTTTTTATAAAAATTTGTTTGTTAAATATTTTTTTCATCTTAATTAAAGAATACCTTAAATGATAAATCTTGACCAGCAAGCAAGGTAATAAAAGTTTTGACAAGTATATATGCGCCCACTATTAACAAATAACCCCATAAAACATTTAGCATATTCTTTTTAATGTCTTTTAGGGCACCAGCTCGGTCACTTTTATAAATTAGCATTACCCCGTTCCAGGCAAAAACAATCACCAACAGTATTACTGGCAATCGAAACATTATAAAACTAGCTATATTGTTTAACAGTTTAACAAGAGTATCAAAATTACAATCATCTATTCCCTCGCACGGCACCAACCCAGCTGCACGAACTGGTTGAACAAAGCCAATCATCGACAATGCTACAAAAAATAATATTTTATTATTTATATTTTTATAAAGTTTTATCATTTTTTGCTTGATCATCTTTTAATTAGGTTATAAATTAGTATAAAAATTTTTCTAAAAGTTTGTATTGTTTAAAATCCTTTCAGCCTGATAAATTGCTTGTTGCACATTTTGTTTGCCCGAAATAACCGATTCAACCATTTGGCTAAATGCTTGATCGGTTTTTACCATATCATCATTGTACCAAGTTTTAGCAATTAAGGCACTGCGATAAACAACTGGCAAATAAGTAGTTTCGGGCGGCAGCATTAATAATGCGTTTAATGCTGGTGCCATCATAAGGTTTTGTGAGAATGATTTTTGAAAGTCGGGCCCAGCCATCTCAAACAACACAACATTGGCGGCAGTTGGGTTCATTGATTTTTTTAACATACTTGCCACATAAACATTACCAAATGTTGCCTGATATTTTGCATCGGTGTTTAGTTGAGGTATTTGCGCAACAGCAAAGTTAAGGTTTGGGTTGCGGTCGCGAATGTCTTTGGTTTCAGACGCAAAGCTTGGTAAAAATGCCAAACGACCCTCTAAGAATTCTTTTTTAGAGTCTAACATTGACCTGTTCCAGGTATAAAATTGGCTTTTTGGGTCAGAAAATTGAGTGTAAAATTCAACCACTTTTTGCCCTGCCCCATCAATACCGGCAATATCTGAATTAGCCAAATTAACAACCTTTTTCAATGTTTGATCAGCCCTAGCAATTGGCACACGTGACTGCATAAACAGAGTTGAAATAATCGCCCAGGCATTGTTAACATTTTTGTACTGGCCAAATGGTAATAGCTCTTGGCGAATTAATTGACCTTTTTCAATTTTTATAATGTCGGGTGCCATTAGGTAAATATCATTCCATGTCATAGGCGGTGTTGAATAACCTGATTGAGCCAAGATCTCGCGATTAAAAAACATCATGACTGGGTCAATACCGACTGGTATAGCCGAAACACCTGTTGGGGTTAGTAAATCATAGGTCGCACCTGAAAAAGCCTGTCTAAAGCCAGCTTCGGGGTAAATAGTATAAGGGGTTTCTTGGGTATAAAATTTAACTGAATAAAAGTTTGATATATCGGTTACAACCATGTCAGGTGCGGCATCGGCAGCGATAGCTTCGATTAATTTAGGTCTCAATTCGCTTGGGGCGACCTGACTATACGATATGCCAATTTTACTTTGTTTGGCCATAACTATTTGCAATGCATTATTAAATTCAACTTGTGGCAATGTACCCCAAATTACAACAATACCTTCGGGTACGGTCTGACTAACTGATTTATTACCACCCAATTTACCCGAGAAAAACAAAACACCTAATATTAAAAAGCCAGCTCCTACAAAAGCTAATATTACGCCAAACCTGTTTTTACCTTTTCCTTCATCCATATAGTTTTAATTTTATGACTGATATATTATACCATATGCAAATTCACCTGCATCAATTTTTTCAATTTTATTAAAGCCAGCATTTTTGGCCATTGATTCGCAATCAATCATTTTAAATTGTTTTACACCAGGCAATGGTGTGTCTTCGTGGTCAACCACAATTAAACGACCTCCTAATTTCAAAAGCCTTTTGGCTTCTTCAAACACAATACGTTTGTCATTTACTTCGTTCAAAACATTTACAATGAAAATATAGTCAGCCACACCTGACTGCAGTGGCACACCACCTAACTGTTCAACATCGGCATACATTGGGTATACATTTTTTTTACCTGTTTCGTTAGCTTCGTATTTTATTTTATCTATCAAATGTCTTTGTACGTCAACTGCAAAAACACTACCCTTTTGCCCAACCAAATCTGACAACATTAATGAATAAGTCCCAAAACCTGCACCAAAATCAATTATGCACGAACCATCGTGAATAACCAATTGTGCCAATATTTTATGCGGTGCATCGATCATACATATAGTATAACAAACATTATGGATTATATAAAAGAAAAACACCTCGAAAGGTGTCTAAATTTTGAAGGGCCTGATTTAAGCCCTAAGTAACTTTTTTTTGTCTATATAGTGACCTACTATATAAAACAGTGATAATACAAGAACTCCAGCTAGGTGAGAATAGCCACCTAAATCAATAACCAATGGCGAGTCTTTATTAAAACCGACCACAGTTATAATAATTAATAAAAAACTATTAACCAGAACCCAAAAGTTCTTTTCTTCTGCGTAATAAAAATTAGCCAAAAAGCCAAAAACTAAACCCAGAACACCATGTAATACTGCTAAAATCGCAACATGTACATTCATCAAACCTGTGCAACCAATTAGGTGTACAGCGAACATTGCGCTGATTGCGCCAATCCATATATTTTTCTTTTCCATTGTTTACCTCTGTAACTATAGCACCTTTACACCCCATCTGTCAATCATAAAAAGCCTTATAAATAAGGCTTTTTATGGGTTTTATATCTAGAGTCTTACAGGCAAGTAAACGAAGCAATTGTGTCCCCTGCGCGGAGTTTCATTACAGTAACGCCTTGGGTGTCGCGGCCTAGGGTTGGCACTGATTCAATACTAGTGCGAATGATTTGGCCTTTTTGTGATACGGCAATCAACTCTTCTTGTTCAGTTATGACTTTGGCAATTATAATGTTGCCAGTTTTTTGCGTGACCTTGGCAGTTTTAATACCGCTACCGCCACGCTTTTGAACTTTGTATTCAGACAGTTCAGTTTGTTTACCTAAACCATTTGCGCTCATGGTTAACAATTTACCTGCACCTTTGTCTTGGCCTTTTTTAATAACATCAACGCCTACAACAAAGTCAGTTTTGTCTAGCTTCATGGCACGAACACCACCGGCACTACGGCCCATTTCGCGGATGTCTGATTCTTTGAATCTGATTGATTGACCTTCGGTCGAAACAATCACAACCTCGTCAGTGTCAGTTACAGGCAATACTGAAACTAATTCATCGCCAGGGGCTAATTTGATTGAAATAATACCACTACGACGTACGTCTTTGAAACTTGTAGCCGAAACTTTTTTAGCATCTCCAAGTTTGGTAACTAAAACCAAGGCTTTTACGCTGTCTTTGTTTTCTTTTGAGATTGGCAAAATTGAAGTGATTGATTCATTTTGGGTAATTGATAAAAAGTTCATGATTGATTTACCCTTTGTGGCCTTTTTGCCTTCGGGTATGTCATACATTTTAATTTGGTAAGCTTTACCCAAGTTTGTGAAAAATAGTAAATCAGCATGTGTATTAGCTGAAACTAACATTGTCACAAAGTCTTCGTCTTTGGTTTCAATATCGATAACACCTACGCCGCCACGCTTTTGCGCGCGATATTCAGATGGGTCAGTGCGTTTAACATAACCACCTTTGGTGTAAACCAAAACGTTTTCTTTGTTAGGTATTAAGTCTTCATCACTAACTGATTTCAAGCCGCCTTTGACAATTTTTGTACGGCGATCATCACCATATTTTTCTTTGATTTCATGAAGTTCGTCTTTGATGATTTTAAGCATCTTTGGACGTGATGCCAAAATAGATTCACATTCTTTGATAAAGTCTTGAATGTCTTTTAGTTCTAGCTCAACAGCTTTGCGTTCCAAACCTGCCAATTTCTGCAAACGCATTTCAAGAATTGCGGTTGTTTGCAGGTCAGAAAACTTGAATTCTTTCATCAAGTTTACCTTTGCCAACGCTGCGTCTTTAGATTCGCGAATTATAGTAATAACGCGATCGATGTGATCAAGGGCTTTTTTCAAGCCTAGCAATATATGTTCACGCTCGCGGGCCTTGCGCAAATCGTATTCAGTACGTAATCGTACAACCGTCTCGCGGTGTAATATAAAATTACTAATTAATGATGATAATGACAATGTTTGCGGTACACCATCAACCAGCGCCACCATGTTAAAGTGAAAAGTTTGTTCTAGTTGTGTATGTTTATATAAATAGTTTAGTACGCGCTCAGGAGCTACGCCATTTTTAAGCTCAATAACAACGCGAATTTCATCGGTTGATTCGTCGCGCATGTCTTTGATACCATCAAGCTTTTTCTCGTGCACCAATTCGGCAATGGCTGTAACCATGTTTTGCTTAACAACACGGTACGGTATTGAGGTGATTACAATATTAAATTGGCCACTTTTTGTTTCAACAATTTCAGCCTCGCCTCGTGTTACAACACCACCTCGGCCAGTTGAATAGGCACGTAAAATGTCGGCCTTGTTATAAGCAATACCACCAATTGGAAAGTCAGGCCCTTGAACATAATCCATCAAGTCTTCGGTTGTAGCGTCGGGATTGTCGATCATGTGCACGGTTGCGTCTACAACTTCGCGCAAATTGTGTGGCGCCATATTCGTTGCCATACCCACAGCAATACCCAAAGTACCGTTTAATAGTAGTTGTGGTACCACAGTTGGCATAACAGTAGGTTCTTTGCGAGTGCCGTCATAGTTTGGGGTAAAATTAACAGTTTCTTTGTTAATGTCACGCATCATTTCCATGGCAATTTTTGACATGCGAGCCTCGGTATAACGCATCGCCGCCTGAGAATCACCATCGATTGAACCAAAGTTACCTTGACCAAATACCAAAGGGTACCTGGTTGAAAAAGGTTGTGCCAAGTTAACCATGGCATCATAAACTGAAGCATCTCCGTGCGGGTGGTATTTACCCAACACATCACCCACAATAAAGGCTGACTTTTTAAACTTAGCACTAGCAGTTAAGCCATTTTCATACATTGAAAATAGTATTCGGCGGTGAACCGGTTTCAAACCGTCACGAACATCAGGCAAAGCACGAGACGTAATAACGCTCATGGCATAGTCCAGATACGAGCTTTTCATTTCATCAACAATTGAAACAGGTAGAATGCTTTTAAAGCCGGCTACATTTATGCCAGTATTATTAACACCACCGTTGTTTTTTGATGGGTCAAATTCGTGAGCATCGTTATTAACTTCTTTTTTTGATTTTGGCATTTTTTTTGATTTAAATTATTTTATCTTTTTAGATTTGAAAGCCCCGCTGTAACGTTCGACCACATTGTTTTAAAACTTTGACCGATAGAATCTACCCTCTCAACAGTTTCGGGCTGAACCTGTAAACTATCAATCACAGTTTGTGGCTTATTAAAAAAAGGATTCGTATAAACCCATATAGCGACAACTATAGCAAAAATTATTAAAGTATAAAAGCCAGCCTTGATGTTATTTTTGGCATCAATAACTTTTTTTTCCATCTTTTTATCAATAATATTTTTGCTTTCGTCCATTTTTTATAGAATTAAACAACTAACATGACAGTACCATAACCTCGCCTTCTTTTGATTCAATATCTCGACGTTTTAGGGTTAATTTGTCTTCGGCTTTAACACCTTCGGCACCCATTTCTTTCAAGAAAGTTTTTAGCACATCGGGCTTTTGGTCGTCACCATAGTCCATCGGTATAGTTATGTGAGCATTTAACATAAGTGCGATTTTAGCTGCTTGTTTAGGGTCGATAACATCTGATCCCCCGATTGGTACAAACAATATATGCGGGCTACCTAAAACCTCACGAGCCTCGCCGGTTATTTCAGTCGTATTGATTGGGCCTAAAAATGCAATATCTATGTCGTCGATTGTAATATTGTAAACTGTGTTTAAAATTTTCTTGGTTGATTTGCCATCGGGTCGTTCAATATAAAAAGAAGCGCCAGTTACATCAATACCCTTCATTTCATATCGTCCTGCCCCGCGAATTTCAAACGGCACAGTTTCGCCATATGAAAATAAATCAGTCCCTGAAAAATCGTCTTCTAGCGTAGTTGAAATAGCCACATTTGAACCAAAACGCGACATACCTTTTGACCATTTCGAGTCTTTGTTTGGGGGGTTAACTACTAATGTAAAATCACCCTGAGAAATCTTAAAACACTCCTTGCCTAAATAAGAAATTATCATATGCGTACATTATAGCATATTATTTATTTTACTAAAATACCCAAAATGACCTGCTTTAGACAAGGTCTAGTACATAGTGCCCATGCTTGCAAAAAAGGGGTTTTTATAGTAATATGCAGGGGTTAAATATTATTAGGAGGTTTGGGGCATACCCTAAACATATACCCTTAGATGTAACCCCTGTTCGTCCACCACAAGACTTTGGATGAGCAGGAACACTTTGGGTCTCCGCATTAATGCGGATTTTATATTTATATATGACAGATACAAAAACAACACTATTAGACAAAACAACTGACAAGCCGTTAATTGAAGCATTGGTTGAAGGACCAGTTATTTCGATTACTAAAAACGCCGTTTATGTTAACCTAGGCCCAAGTAGCACAGGTATCATTTACGGTCGTGAATTTATGGTGGCTCGTGACATTATCAAAAAAGTTGCTGTTGGTGATTCAATCAAAGCAAAGGTTGTTGATATTGAAAACGAAGACGGTTATGTTGAGCTGTCTCTAAAAGAAGCCAAGCAAGCCCTAATTTGGAGCGAAGCTGATAAACTTATCAAGGCTAAAACCCCTATTGAGGTTACCGTCAAAGACGCTAACAAGGGTGGTTTGATCATTGAATGGCAAGGTATTATGGGCTTTCTACCAGCGTCACAATTGTCAGCTGAAAATTACCCTCGCGTTGCTGATTCAGACAAAGACAAAATTCATACTGAATTGAAAAAATTGGTTGGCCAAAAGCTAAACCTAACTATGATTTCAGCCCTACCAAAAGAAGGCAAACTAATCTTCTCTGAAAAAACAGGTGAAGACACAGGCCGTGGCGAAATGCTAATCAAATACAATGTTGGTGACGAAGTTGAAACAACAGTTGCCGGTATCGTAGACTTTGGAGTATTTCTAAAGCTTGAAGACCGCCTAGAAGGTCTAGTTCACATTTCAGAAATTGACTGGGGTCTAGTTGACGATACTCGTTCACGATTCAAAATTGGTGACAAAGTTAAAGCCAAGATTATTGAAATCAAAGATGGTAAAGTCTCACTTTCTATCAAAGCCCTACGTGAAAACCCATGGAAAGACTTTGAAAACTCTTTGAAAAAGGGTGACATCGTACAAGGTGTAGTTATTAAATACAACAAACACGGTGCATTAGTTTCGATCAAAGAAGGTGTTGCTGGTTTGATACACAATTCATCAATCGGTGGCGAACAAAGACTTCGCGAAAAACTAACACTTGGTAAAACATACGACTTCCAAGTTACA
>CAZQAX010000025.1:0-10620 GCA_964591475.1 uncultured Candidatus Saccharibacteria bacterium | reverse complement strand
CGGCTTGGAAAATAGGGCTTTTTCTGCTAAAATCGCAGTATTACAACAATAAAAGCATTAAATTGCATATATATTATAATTAATTACTAAATACATATGGCACTACTTGACTATAACGAGGTTAAAACCGGTAAATACATAATCTACAAAGACGAACCGTACGAGGTACTTGATAACCACGTAGCCCGAACTCAACAACGCAAACCTCAAAACCAAGTTAAAATGCGCAGTCTAATAAATGGCCGTGCAGTTAATGAAACATTTCATGTAACTGATTCAATACAAGAAGCTGAAATTTCAAAACAAGACGTAAAGTATTTGTACACGAACAAAGGCGAATATTGGTTTTGTAACCCTGACAAGCCAGCCGAACGCTATACCCTGTCAGCTGAACTATTAGGTAATGCACCAAAGTTTTTAAAAGACAATTCAATCGTTAGTGCACTAGTATTTGAATACGATGGCGAAGAGAAAATTATTGGTATTAAATTGCCAGTTAAAATGGAATTTACAATCAAAGAGTGTGCACCAAACATAAAAGGTAGCACTGCCAGTGGTGGTAACAAGCCAGCATTACTTGAAAACGGTACTTCAGTAAACGTTCCCCTATTTTTAAACCAAGGTGACCGAATCATGGTTAACACTGAAACTAGCGAGTACGTCGAACGAGTTTCGTAATATATAAAACCCCTCATTTCTGAGGGGTTTTTATTAAAAGTTTAAAAAGGTTCTAATTGAGAAAACGTCTTTTGATGATTGATTTTCAATATGCAGTATGTTGCCAGCAATATCGTAGTTATACACTATCGAAATTTTTGCGTGCATATCATTATTCAATACAATTTTCTTAGAAGCATATTCGACACCGGTCGAAAGACCAATTTTTTTGCCAAACATTCCAGAATTGTACCAACCACAAATTGAAAAACTTTCTTCATTAGACTTCTCCCAAACAAGTCTTGGTCTAAGTATATAGTTTGGATCATAATGCCATGGCACTATGTAAAAACCACTTACTTCAAACCTTGGGTATTTACCACAAGAGAGCCCAAAACTAGCGCCCGACATTGAACCTTTTGGGTCAAATATAAATGCCGGGTGGTTTATCGATGTTAACAAACTATAGCGCAACTTTGCATGTTTATAGGCTTTTTTATAAGCGTATTCTACAAACAGATAGTTTGCACTGCTTTTCTCGTCAACAAGGTCAACCCCCTTTAAAACCAACAGACTTGTGTGTTTGTATTGCCCAAACATTGAAAAATTAGCTCCAATGTTTTTACTAAGAGTGTTACCACTAAGTGGCGCATAAGGGCGCGACTCTAGACTTAAAGACTTGCTCCAAGTAATAGAATCCTTCTGTGCGTAAACCGAAAAGGTTGCACAGGAAATTATTATTGTTATTATTGTTTTTATTTTTTTCATGTGTTTGTGTTTTTAAAAATGCATTCTTCGAAAAAAATACATTACACAAAGGCACATGCCCTATTTTATTAGGAAAACCATATAATAATTTAAACAATCCCCGTCTAACCAAAGTTATGCAGCCAGTCAAATAAATGACAATTTCATCACAAACGGTTTCGGCAAAAAATACAACAGAGTGACTATCACCACTTTCGGTAAAAGAATATACCACCGGAGGCCCTTTTGTATTTTCAATAACAGATCTATCAAACTTGCGCTCGATGGAAAAGCTATTAAAGTTTTTTGGTAGGCAGATATTACTAAAAATAGTAACACACAAACCAACTAACAAACTCCTCTGCGCAACAATACCTCTATCATCGAAAAATTCTCGTAGCGATTTTAAACCACTACTTTGATAAATCGATAAAAAGTACTTAACGTCTTTACGACTAGCCTTGATACCACGACGACCAAGTTCGGCCATAACAACTGTTTGAGCATAAGTATCGCCCGCCCTGCGAAGTATACCCCACAATAATGTGTACGGGTAAATTAGCAACATGGCCAATACCCGTAAAGGGTGTTTTCGCAAATACAGAATTCGATCTTTGTCGGCAACCAATTGCGTACCGTACCAAGTTAGCGCATAAGGCAAAAACTTTAAATACCAAGTAATTAACCAAAACAAAATTGTCATAAAAACATTTGGCCAGTTAATGGGTGGTACAGGTTTGCCGTAATCAGGGTCAATTCTAGGTAAAAATGCATCTTGCGCTTTTTTAAGCTCTTCTCGCGAATAATTCGTCTTGTAAGACAGATTAAGCAAGTGATTAATTGTACCCAAAGCAAGTACTACAGAATATGCCTTAAAGCCGACTTTGTTTTCAATAAGCCTGAGGTTTGTCATGTCGTCAAAATACATGTACACAGTATACTGATTTTTGTTGGCTAAGCTGTCAGCTCTGGCAACGATTGGTTTTGCAACCTCACGCAGTGAATCGATTAGGAATCTTTCTCGTTCTATAGGTAGCCTCTCTTCGTTTGGAAGACTACCTAAAAATTTAAATACTCCTACTTGATAAATCAAGAGGACTATTATCGCAATCCGTACGATACAGTTTAAGGTAGTTTTCATTTTCTTTTTTTTAATTTTCTAATATTATAATAACATTTTTTACTGTATAAGTCAACACACCAAAACCCCTCATTTCTGAGGGGTTTTGGTGTGTTTTATAAGACCTATTTAGCTACGAATGGTAGCAAGCCCATGAATCGAGCACGTTTTATAGCCATCGATACAGTACGTTGATTACCGGCCGACAAGCCTGTGCGCTTGCGAGCAAGCATACGAGCATTTGGGGCTAGAAACTTTTTTAAAATTTCAATATCTTTGTAGTCAATATGTTTTATATTGTTTGTTGCAAAAAAATCTTGTTTCATAATAAATTTATTGTTATTGTTTTGTGTTCTATAATTCGATTGCCCGCCATTACGGGTTGGAAAATTAGACACTAGAATGGAATGTCTTCTATATTAATGTTTTCGAAATCCTCGGTTGGGTATTCGATTGTGTCGATTTGATCCATTTGGTTGCTTGAACCGCTTTGATCAAAATCATTTTTTGATTCAGGTGTTGATTGATTAGCAGGTGTTGACTGTGAACCCTCTTGGTAACTACCTGTACCCTGAGCTTTTGGCCCAAATTGGAAGTTTTCAAGAACGATTTCGGTTCGGTATTTTTTAACACCAGAGGCGTCGTCCCAACTGCGAGTTTGTAGGCGGCCTTCAACATATAAACTGCTACCCTTTTTTGAGTATTGATTTATAATTTCAGCCGGCTTACCAAAAGCTACAACATTGTGGTATTCGACAGAGTCTTTTTTCATACCTTGTTGATCTTTCCATGAACGATTTGTTGCTAGTGAAAAAGTTACAACTTTTAAACCAGTTGGTAACGATTTCATCTCAGGGTCACGAGTCAAGTTACCTAGAATTGTTACTTTGTTTATATACATAATTTATTTTCTTTCTTACTTTTAAAGCAATTCTTGCCTTGTAACTATTTTACTATTTTGTCTCAGATTCTGCTACATCTTCGTGTGAATCTTCACCTAATTCAACCAGGTCCTCTGTAACTAGCTCGTCACCAGTCACGTCATCATCAGCCAATATTGGTTCTGATTCTGGAATTTCGGCAACTTCGATATCTGACGCGATTTCAGCATCAGGTGTATGCTTGCGCATATCACGCTTTTGACCAAGCTTTTTAGGCATCATTGTATTTTCAGCCACAGTCTTGATTAATAGGTAACGTACTAGTTGTACATCGCGATCGATCGCAACTTTAACTTTTTCTAGTATGTCAGTCTCGGCGCTAAATTTAAACCAGCCAAAATAAGCTGAATTTACACGCTCGTTTTTGTTGTTAACCTTGTGAATCATTGTGTACGCTAGGCCAATATATTCAGGCGCTTCGTCGGCAATGATTGTTGCACCATTATCGGTAAAAAGCTTTTTAAGACTGTCTACCTTGGCAGTTACGTCTTCTTCGGCTAAACCTGGTACAAGTAGGTATGAGAATTCATAAACTCTCAATTCCTTGTCATTTTCTGTATCCATTATTATTTATTTATATTCTTAAAATAAGCCTTCTATTTCGGACGTCGCAAGGCCCCGAAAGGCCTTGAATAGAAGTTATGTAGATATTAGCACAAAACCCCCTCCCCGTCTAGGCTTTAATATTAAGCCTAAAAACCTATACCAAAAACCCTTGCAACATTTTGATTTATCAAATTTTGGCAAGTTTCGGCATCAAGCCCCTTTATTTCAGCGATTTTTTTATAAATTTCGGTAACCATGTATGGTTCGCAAGTTTTGCCACGGTATGGTGCGGGTGCCGCAAAAGGCGCATCAGTTTCAGCCATAATGTTTTCAATTGGTATTGATTTAATGACTTCGTCATAATCACTAACAAACGTTATTGGCCCGTCGAATGACATGGTCCAGCCATTTTTTACAATTCGTTTTGCAATATTTATATCACCAACAAAAAAATGAAAATTAGCCACTAGGTTATTACCCTCGGGCTTTAATTTATAACTTTCTAGAATATCTAGTGCATCACTATATGCATCCATCGAATTTTTTGCAGGGCGCGCGTGAATCATTAGGGGTTTGTTTACCTCGAGTGCTAGTTGTATATGTTTTATAAAAATTTCTTTTTGTTTGTTTTTTTGATCTTCAATTTCGGTTTCAGTACCAGCTAGTCTAAAATAGTCCAGACCTGTTTCACCCACTGCGACAACTTTTTCATTTCTAGCTAGCTCTAAATATTTTTCATAGTCAAAAATTTCAGTTGCATTATCGGCCGGGTGCAAACCTACACATGCATACAAATTTTCATACTTTGTAGCCAGATCAATCGCTAATTTTGAGGTATCATAATCAACCCCAACACTAATAGTCCCTACCCCAGCCTCGTTCATGCGCCCAATTACCCCTTCTTGATCATCAAGTAAAGGTTTTAAGTTTAGGTGTGAATGAATGTCGAAGTAGTTTAGTTTCATTTTTATAATATAGCACAAATTTGTATTTATCAGCTTTTTAGTATTTAATGAGATTAGAAAAGTATTTAATATGAAAGACATAGAAATTGACAACGAAACAGACATCCCTATTGTACCCATTGATGGCGGTATATGTGCAGGCAAAAGCTCACTTATGGCCGATGCCTCAGAGGAACTATCAGACAAAGGTTTTAACCCCCTTATAGTCCCCGAGTCAGCCACTATTTTAATCAATATGGGCCTTGACCGCTACGACCCCCTATTTCAAGACCTACTTATCAAAGAAGGTTTACACCACGAAAACCTAGCATTAGAATATGCACGGTTAAAAAAACTACCCAAGCCAGTACTGTTGTGCGACAGGGCTATACCTAGTGGTCGAGCCTACGCTAGCAGTTATGAAGTGTTTGACGCACTCATTAAAAAGTATGGGTTTAAAAGTTACGGTGAATTACTAAGCCGTTACAGTGGCCTAATTTTTATGGACAGTGTTGCTGTTGATAAACCTGAAGCATTTACGGTTGCAAATAATGCTGCACGCGATGAGGGTATACCCATTGAACAACTGATTGAAAAAGCAAAAGTCTTTAATGAAATTCAAAAAAAGATTTGGGTTGGCCATGAACACATTAGCGCGATCGACAATTCTACAGACTTTGAGGGAAAGAAGGCGCGGGCTCTTGCCAAACTGTACAATATGCTAGGTATACCTGAGCCAATAGAAGCTGAGCGTAAGTATTTGTTAAAAAACTTTTTACCAAATATGTTGCCCGTTATTTTACATTATCAGATTGTTGAAATTCAGCAACGCTATTTAAAGCAAGATGGGTGCCGGATTCGTAAACGCAAAGTATTTGGACATGAAAGCTATTACCACACATTCAAGAAGCGACTACCAAACAATGAGAATGTTGAGCTAGGACAAACGCTGGGCGTGAATGATTATGTTGGGTTCTTTGATCAATTAAGTCCGGTGCATGCACCAATATATAAAAATAGGTATTGTTTCTTATGGAAAAATCAGTATTTTGAACTTGATGAATTCCTATGGGACGGTATACCGTTTATGTATATGCTTGAAATTGAGCTAACAAAAATTCAGGACACTGTAATTTTACCTGACTTCCTTAAGCCCTTTATCTTGAAAGACGTTACCACAGATCCTAGATTCAAAAACGAAAATATCGCAAAGGAGCTATTCCTAAACGGTACTAAAAATTTTGTTTTTTAAAAAAAGCCCCCCAGGGGGCTTTTTAGTTTAATCTTTTCGCAAGAATAATGGGGTTTCTGGTTTTTTGTTTTCTTCAATTTGCATTGTTGTATACATTATTGCCGCTAGCATAATTGATTGCCATGAAATAAAAACACCTAAATAAAAGACTTTAGGTAACCCCGTCAATCCTAAAAAAGTTCCCAGTATTATTAAAAGAATTTCATAAACAAACGTTGATTTGATTTTTAAAATATATCTATATGACAGAATTAAAATAAGGGAACCAGTAAAAGCAGATGACAATGAGCCCATGATTTCTTTACCTTGATCTTGTAAATTAATATAAATTTCTACCGCAACAAAACAAGCGATTGTAGACAAAAAAACAAAAACAAAAAACTGACCAAGACTAGTTTTTTTCTTTAAAAATAGTCCTAGACATATCATTATAGCAACACCAAATGGAAGACCTCCAAAAAATCCCGTAAAATAATAAACTGAAACGTATCCTGAAATTAAACCAATCAACAAGGAACTAATTATAATTTTTGTTTTATTCATATGTCTATAAATTATTTTTAATCTTTCCTCAAAAACAAAGGTGTTTCGGGTTTTTTGTTTTCTTTTATCAAGGCTTTTAGTTTTGCATTTGTCTCGGGCATTATTGGGTTTAACATGCGGGCTATTGTATACAAATCTAAAATCATTTCTGAAATTAACTCTTTACCTTTTTCTAAATCTACCTTTACAACCTTGAACGGTTCTGTGTTTTGAATTTTTTTATCAAGATCCTGAACTTTATCCCAAATATAATCTGTTGCTTTTTTAATATCAAAAATTTCTAAATGATCAAAAAATTCTTGTGGTATAGAGTTTTCAGGTATTTCGGGGCACGCATCTAAATACTTCTCTGAAAGAGTCAGTAGTCGTGAAGACAAATTCCCTAACCCATTAGCCAGCCCCGAATTATACGCGTTTTTAAAACGCTCCATAGTAAATGGCGAATCTTCAAAACTAGACACTTCGCGTAGCAAAAAGTAACGCAATGCATCAGTGCCGTATTCGTTTACTATATCGTGTGGGTCAACACCATTACCCAGCGTCTTTGACATCTTTACCCCACCGTCGGCGGTTATAAAGCCATTTACAACGATTTGGTGCGAGTTTGGCACATTGGCCGCCATTAGCATGGCTTGCCACATAGCAGACTGAAAACGAGTATTGTCTTTACCACAATACTGCGTTGGTGTGCCGTTTACCCAGTATTTTATGAATTGCTCGTTATTTAATAAATCGTCTAAGCTATTTACATCTTCAGCACTTAAGCCCGATGATTTTAAGAAAGTCGAAATGTAGTTTGTCAGTGCGTCAAACCAAACATACATAACCTGTTCATTATCACCCGGCACGGGTATACCCCATGGCATTTTTGATTCAATTCGCGAAATTGAAAAGTCTTGCAATCCACCGTTAATAAAACTTTTCATTTCATTCATACGAAATTCGGGCGTAATAAATTTTGAATTTTGTTCGTAAAATTTTAAAAGCTTTTCGCCAAAATCTGAATACTTGAAAAAGTAATTTTCTTCGTTAATTATTTGTAGTGGTATGCCATTGTGGTCAGGACAAAAACCATCGACTAGCTCAGACTCGGTTTTTTCACTTTCACAACCTACGCAGTATTTAGCCTCGTAATTTTTTTTATAAATAAAACCATTCTCATTTACCCTGTTCCAAAACATTTGAGCAAGCTTTTCATGCACACGATCTGTTGTGCGAATAAAGTGAATGTCGTTTGTAACACCAAACATTTCAAGTTGTTTTTTAAATGTTTCAAACCCTGCGTCAACAAATGCCTGCGCGGTCATACCGGCTTCGGTCGCCTTTTGATAAATTTTTATACCATGCTCATCAGTACCGGTATTAAAATAAACATCAAACCCAACTAACTTTTTATAACGTGCAATTGCGTCGGCCCTGACAAATTCCAAAGCATGCCCCATATGAAGCGGCGCATTAACATAAGGTAATGTTGTAGTTAGGTAAAAGGTTTTATTTTGCATTTGTATAGTTTATAGATTTTTAGTCTTTTTTCAAGTCAGCGACAACTTCTTTAAAGTCTTTGCCTAACCTGTGTATTTTAGAGGCTTGAACGTCATCAAGTATTTCTAGCATCAAAACTGCCATTGGCATAGCCAAAATCATGCCCAAAAAGCCGGCTAATTTAAAGCCCACAAGTAACGCGATTATAACAATCAGTGGCGGTACACCAATAATTTTACGAAACAGAGTTGGTACTAAAATATAGTTTTCAGCTTGCTGAATCAAAACCATAGCAACCAATACCCATAATGCAGTTGTAGGTCCAACGTCAATCAATGTAACCAAAACGCTAGGTATAATACCAAATGTAATACCGTAAGGGATCATTTCTAATACGCCGCACAAAATAGCTAGCACCAAAGCATATTTAACCCCAGCAATTGCTAAAACAGTATATGACAACAAGAATATTATAAACCCAAGCATGATTTGCCCCTTTAGCCACTTAGCAATTTTGCGTTCAACGCGTGACCACAACGCCACAACCATTTCTTCATTTTTAGATGGAGTAACTATACGCAAAAAAGTCTCTACCCCGCGGTCTTGCATTGCCAAATAAAATGACATCACTAAAACCAAAACAAGGTTCATCAAGCCACCAAAAATTTGAGCCAAAGACCCAAACACTCCAGCTGAAACACTGCTAGCTATTTGTTTTGCACCAATGAAAACCTGATTAGCTGTACCACCATCGGTAACTGAATCAAATATTTTTTGCGCACCAGTTGCTAGACCCTGATCAGTGAAAGGTTTTAAAAATTGAGCCTTGGGCAATACTTTTGACAATTGGCCAGCCAATTGTGAAAATTCATTTACCACCATCGGTACAATAAAATATATAAACAAACCTAGCAGTATCAAACCCATAAAGAAAATAAGCGCCACAGATAGTTTGCGAGGGATTTTGTATTTATCTCTTAGGTCTATAGCGATAACACTAACAAAAGAAGCAATAACAATTGAAACCAATACTGGTAATAACACGCTCTTTAAATAAAACAAAGCGTAAAAGCCAATACCAATAAGGGCAACCCTAATAATAGTACCCGTTGATATAGATATATTTTTTGATTCACTCATATTTATAATTTTACGCTTTTTTGGTCAAAAAGCTAGGCAAATCTAGGTCAAGACTTTTTCAAATTCATCAGGCTTTTTCTGGGGCCCGATGGTTGAAAGTCTGGCTATACCCTTTTTGGTTAGCAGTTTAGCAACTTTTTTGATTTGTTCGCCGCTAACTGAACGAATTTTAGATTCATAGTCTTTAGGTTTTTCTATTACCCCCTTCATCAGTTCGCCTTCACCAAAATAAACCGAATAAGCATCACTAGTTTCAAGCCCTAAATAAATACCGCCAATTAATGAGTTCTTGGCTAAATTCAACTCTTCTTCGGGTACACCATTTTTTGCAATATCAACCAAAACTTCATTAATTTTTTGTATAACAAAAGCTGTTTTATCAGTCGTAACACCCGCTGATATCATAAACGTACCGTGATTTAAACTATTCTCTGACCCAGCTTGCACATAATATGCCACGCCCAACTCTTCGCGCAACAACCTAAACAATCTTGAACTGAAACCTCCAGTTAAAACACGCGCAAGCATGTGGTAAACATGCGCATCGCCGCTAAATACCGAAACACCCGGGAAGCCCATTATTAAATGAGTTTGATCAGTTGCGCGATGTGTATGAATTGTGCGGTTTTTTGATACGTGCTTTTTAATTTTTGTCTTTTCCCTACCAGCACTACCAATATCAATTTGAAAATATTTTTTAATTAGTTCTAGTATTTTTTTATTATCAATATCACCCGCAATTGAAATAATTGTACTGTTTGGTACGTATTGCAATTTATGATATTTAACCAAATCATCACGAGTTAAAGATTTGACCGATTGAGGCGTGCCTGAAATCATACGCCCGACTGGTTGATTGCCATACATTAAATTTAAAAACTTATCATAAACAACGTATTGCGGTTGATCATTGTACATATTTATTTCCTCCAAGACTACACCTTTTTCCTTCTCGATTTCAGCTTCTGGAAAAGTTGGGTTTAAATATATATCGGCGACCAGGTCAACTAATTTTTCAACATCTTTTGATTGACCTTTGACCCAATAAGCCGTCATATCGTTTGAAGTAAAGGCATTGTTTTTTGCACCCAAAATATCAAACTCTTTTGAGATATCATAAGTTGTAGGCCGTTTAGTCGTACCCTTGAAACACATATGTTCTAGAAAGTGCGAAAGCCCCATTTCATTGTCGCGCTCATAATCAGAACCAGTTTTAACAAACACAGTTATAGTAACAGTTTTTGTATC
>CAZQAX010000024.1:0-10763 GCA_964591475.1 uncultured Candidatus Saccharibacteria bacterium | reverse complement strand
GCGGGCCCACGAAGATTCGAACTTCGGTCGCTCGTTTTGGAGACGAGAATTCTACCACTGAACTATAGACCCGTGCCCATGCATTCTAGCAGATTTTTTAATAAAAGTTAAGCTATTTTAAAACAAAAAAACCTCAAATAATTTGAAGTTTTTTTGTTTTTTGTGAGATTTTATTTTTTAGCCTCTTTGAAAACAACACGTTTTTGCAATTTCTTTGAGAACTTTTTCATCTCTAATTTGCGTTGAACTTGCTTTTTGTTTTTACGCGTAAAAATCACCTCTTTAGTGTCTTTGTTCATTAGCTTTACAAGCTTGTCTTTATACATTGCCATAGTTATTTGATTCTAGCATAAATCGTAAAATAAACAAGTTTATGCTAAACTAGCCAAATGATTGTCAAAGACCACTTCATGAAAAACCTATTTAAAAAAGTTGACCTAAAAGGCCAATACGTGCTTGAAATTGGCTGTGGCAATGGATTTAGAACTCAGCAATTTGGGCACATTCGCGGTGTTAAAATCGAGGCCATTGACCCCGACGAGCAAAGTATTGCGTACGCAAAAGAGAATAATTACGACGATGACATAAACTATACCGTCGCCCAGGCTGAAATTTTGCCGTTTAGTGAAAAAACTTTTGACATTGTTATTTTTACATTATCGATGCATCACATTAGTAGCGGTAAAAAGGCACTTACAGAAGCATGTCGAGTTTTAAAAAATAAAGGCACAATTGTGGTAATTGAGCCAGGTAATAATGGCACCTTATATGAAGCCGAAATAAACTTTGATTGTTTTGACGGCGACGAAACCAAACAAAAAGCCAAGGCATATGAAACAATAATGAATGAATCAAAAATGAAAATGATTAGCGAATTTTGGGGCGAAACAGAATGGAAGTTTGAATCATTAATTGATTTTACCGATGTGATGGTGCCCAAAAAAAATCTGCACAAACTAGAAATATTTTTAAACAAAAATAAATACAAATTATGGGGCGAGGTACGCCTAAATGTTTTTATAAAAAGATAATAAAAAAGCCCTGAAATATCAGGGCTTTAATTTAAGCTTTTTTGTTGACCTCTTTCATAAGAAGAATCATTTGATTATCAAAAACATCTTTATACCTTTTTACTTCTTCAAACCCTAATCTTTCATGGAGTTTGACTGACACTGGATTTTTTGGAGAGACTTCAGTAAAAACATATCGGTGCGCAGTAAATGGTATAACGCTTTCAAACAAGTGTTCATAAAGAGCTGTTCCAACTCCCTTTGTTCTGCTTCTTAATTCTGTGATTTTGGCAATTTGAACAATAAATAAACACCTGTGCGCATCAAAGTCTTTTTTAATAAAATCTGAAAAAACTTTTTTAAAAAATGGGTGATCTTGTGCATCATTTTCATTGCAGGTAATAAGGTAACCAATAGGTTTTCCTTGATATTCACCCTCGGCCAATCTGGCAATTAGAATTTTTTTGTTATGATTAATTTTATTTAAAAATAACGACGGGGTTAGTACACTTACAAAACCAGATTCTTCTTTTTCTTGTGCCGTTAAATAAGATCCGTGGTTTGTAATTTGAGTATCAATAATCCATGGAATATCATACTGCGTGGCGGCTGAAATTATCATTTTTTTCATTTTCTGAACTTTTTAAAACCTTACAGTATTTAGCCAAAAATGTCAAAAGCTTTATAAAATAAGCTTTTTTTGAGATAAAAACAGTGTATTATAAGCACATTGACAAATCATATAAAGGTATGCTATAATATAGTCTGAAAAACAACAGCTCTAAAAATGGAAAAAATAAAAATTGAATCGTCGCTTACAGGTATGATCCCTAATATCATAAATTCAGTTATTTGGCTTATACTATCTTACACCACTATTTACCTTACTAGTTCTACTATTTCGTCAGAATTATTAGCTGATAATTTAAGAAACTGGACTGAGGGTAACACCTTACTAATGTCTGCAGGAATTATTAGGATAGTTGCCTGGATTATTTTATGTATAGCAGTATTTTCGCTAATAGTAGAATTGTTTTATGATTCTCAAGAAAAAATGATTTTTCATTTGAACGAAAACGGTTATATTAAAAAATTTGAGGCATATGATATTGGTTTCATTTATAAAGAAAGTACCCATATTTTACCGTGTAATCGTATAACCTCAGTTTCAGTGGAGTCGTCAATCATAGACAAATTACTTAATACTGGCAGCATAGATGTCAATTTTGTAACGTTTGTTAACTCAGAATCAGAAGAGCAATCGTGGTCAATCAGGGGCATAAAAAACCCACATGATTTTAAAGACCGAATAATGAATGCCTCCCCTGACCATGAAGGATTTCAAGTTCAACTAAACGAAAAGAAGTAAACATTTACAATCATCTAAATGCCTCCGCATAAGGAGGCATTTTTTTATTTTGTGCACACATTATTTTCAAACACAAATAATCTTTACTTATTTAAAACAAACCTTTGACAAAAAATGTACTAGGAGTACAGTTAAGTAAATAGCAGTTTTATGAAAACGATATTAATTTTGGCCTTTGCGCTGATATTATTCAGTTGCTCGCCACAGACAGAGATCCCGACACCTACCGAGCCTGCCACCACAATTAAAACCGGTGAGAAATACATGGGTTACTATGTATTCAAAACAACAGCTGATGGACATATTTTTGTATTAAGAAATGATTTTCAATCAAATCTTTGGGACACAGTCAGCGCAAAAATTAAAAAATTGAATGGCGAATTAAATGACAATTGGATGTTACCATCATGTACCGACATAAAAAATATTTTTATCTTACAAAAAGATAGCGGTAAAAATTTAGGTGTTACGCAGGGGGCATTTTGGTGCAGTGGTCCAGCTGGCACAAACGACGCCCCAATTTATGACAACACTAAACCAACCAACCCATGTGTCCAAACAGGTAAAAAGAATAGGTTAAATTTTTTTCTTATAAAAGAATTTACCCCAAAGAAACAATAAAAACAACACTAAAAGGTGGGTATCCCCCACCTTTTTAATTTTAAAATATATCTTGAAAATCACCCACCATTGTGATATAATCAAAATCGACATATTAATATGCGTCGATGGCGGAGTGGTCAATCGCATTTGACTGTAAATCAAACGACTTATGTCTACGCAGGTTCGAATCCTGCTCGGCGCACAAATAATAAAAACCTAAGGCAACAACCTAAGGTTTTTATTTTTTTGTGGCAGAGAGGTTCGAACCGTAGGCGCATATTTTAAAATATGAGTTTCGAGCAAAGCGAGAGGCGAATCCTGCTCGGCGCACAAATAATAAAAACCGACAACCCTTGTCGGTTTTTATTATTTGACATAAACACCTAAAGAGCATATTCTACATACAGACAAAATAAAGAACCATGGAAAAACTAGAAAAAACACTGACCGAATTAATTACTGACATAATCAAAAGCCTAAACGAAAGCAAAGCCCTAGAAGCATACCAGCAAGCTTTTTTGTTTAAAAAAATACTTGAACAATCAGGTAGGTCTGAACAAAAAAATGCCATAGAACTGATCGCAAATAATCGTAAAATTTTAGGTGACGAAATGACCGACAAAATGACAGAGCAGATAGAAAACCTACTAGACGTATACGGCAAGCTTAACTAAAAAAATCGCAAACTTTATTTGTAAAGTTTGCGGTTTTCTTTTTATTTACCTATTTTCTACTTCTTACTTTTTGAATTTTTAGGTTTTTTAACACCAGTTTCGTTCATAATATTTGAAACAGTTTTTTTAGTTTTCTTTTTAGTCTCAACTACTAATTCATCATTTAATGTATCAACTAACACACTTTCACCTGCAGTTACACCGTCTTTGATTATATGATTTGCAACTGGGTTTAAGATTTTAGTTTGAATTAAACGGTTTAATGGTCGTGCACCATAAGCTGGGTCATAACCAATTTTAGCCATCAAATCTATAGCGTTACCGCTAACAATTAAATTAATACCTTTGGCACCCAAGCGTTCGCGAATTTCGGCAATACGAACGTCAACAATTTCGCGCACAATTTCAGGTGTTAAGATATCAAACACAATTGTTTCATCAATACGGTTCAAAAATTCAGGTCTAAAATGGTCTTTTAATGACTCCATGACTTTTTCCTTGGTTAAATTATATTCGCGCGACTCGTCGCCAGTTGTAAAACCTAAGCTTTCCATTTTTTGAATATGTTGCGAGCCAATGTTTGAGGTCAACACAATAACGGTATTTTTAAAGTTAACCTTGCGCCCCTTTGAATCGGTCAGCATACCTTCGTCTAGTACTTGCAGTAGCATATTGAAAACCTCTGGGTGGGCTTTTTCAACCTCGTCAAATAATACGACTGAATATGGGCGGTGGCGTACAGCTTCGGTCAATTGCCCTGCCTCATCATAACCAACATAACCAGGTGGTGAACCAACTAATTTTGAAGTACTGTGTCTGTCCATGTATTCGCTCATGTCTACGCGAATTAAAGCTTTTTCATCATCAAATAAAAATTCAGCCAAAGTTTTAGTTAGTTCAGTTTTACCCACACCAGTTGGGCCCAAAAATATAAATGAGCCAATTGGTTTGTTAGGGTCTGAAATACCGGCACGATTGCGACGAATGACGCTGGCGATTTTTTCAATAGCTTCGTTTTGACCTTTGACACGCTTTGCAAGCTCTTCTTCCATACGCATTAATTTTGCGCGCTCTTCTTCGAGCATTCTTGAGAGTGGTATACCGGTCCATTTTGAAACGACACCAGCAATGTCTTCGGCATTAATTTCTTCTTTCAAAATACGGCGAGATTTTTGTAGTTTGCGTAATTTTTCAAGTTTTTGATCAATATTTTTTTGAATATTTGGAATTTTGCCATAGCGAATCTCGGCAGCCAAAGCTAAGTCACTTTGCATTTCGGCATTTTCGGCTTCGACTCGTAACTGTTCAAGTTCTTTTTTCATAGCACGCATATCAACCAAAGTACTTTTTTCGTTCTTCCAACGAACTGAAATCTCATTAGTTTTTTCGCTAATATCGGCAATATTAATTTCAATTTCTTTGATACGGCTTTTTATATCTTTAATTTGTTTTGCATTTAAACTTTCAAGCGACAGTTCATTGTTTAAGGCTTGACGTTCAATTTCAAGACGCATGATTTTACGCTCGGCTTCTTCTAAGACTACCGGCTTATTTTCAAGTGACATTTTCAAAGTCGATGAAGCTTCGTCGATCAAATCAACAGCTTTGTCGGGCAAAAAGCGACTTGTAATATAGCGTGATGACAATTCAACCGCTGAAACGATCGCATCGTCAGTTATGCGCACACCATGAAATAGTTCGTATTTGTCTTTTAGGCCTCGCAATATAGCAATGGCGTCTTCGGCGCTTGGTTCATCAATGTAAACAGGTTGAAAACGTCGAGCCAATGCCGGGTCACGTTCAATGTATTTTTGGTATTCTTTTAATGTCGTTGCACCGACGGCTTTTAATTCGCCACGTGCAAGAGCGGGTTTTAACATATTAGCCATATCAACACCACCTTCGCTATTACCAGCACCTACAATACTATGAATTTCATCTATAAATAAAACGATTTTACCGTCAGATTTTTCAACTTCTTTGATTATGTTGCGTAGTCGATCCTCGAATTCTCCGCGGTATTTTGTACCAGCAAGCAATAAACCAATGTCTAGTGACACGACTTCTTTGTCTTTTAAAGATTCGGGCACATCGCCTTTTGAAATTCTAACAGCCAAGCCTTCAACAATCGCAGTTTTACCAGTACCAGGTTCGCCAATTAAAATTGGGTTATTTTTTGTGCGACGCGAAAGTATTTGCATAACTCGCATGATTTCATTATCACGGCCTATAACTGGATCAAGCTTGTCGGCGCGCGCCAGATCAGTTAAGTTGCGAGTATATTTTGAAAGGTTGCGATTTTTTTTATCGGCACTAACGCTTGGGTTTTTGTTATTTTTATTCTCAGTTATAAATTTGCGCACAGCATTTGGGTCGACTTCAAACTTTTTTAACAATTCTAATGCTGGCGATTCAACTTCAAGCATAGTTAAAAACAAATGTTCAGTTGAAACAAATTCGTCACTAGTTGATTTAGCTATATTTGGTGAGATTTCTAAAATCGATGCTAGGTCTTGAGCCAAGTACATTTGATACGATTGTGATAGTACGCTTTGATTAGTTGGCTCTTCGAGTGAGTCAACAACATTATCAGACAGCAATAACACATCAATATTCATAGACTCAAGCATTGAAAAAACAATACCGTCTTCTTGGAATATAAGTGCTGCTAGTAAATGCAAAGAGTTGACGTGATTTTGACCACGTTCAATCGCAAATTCATGAGCTCGTTTAATAGCCTCTTTGGCTTTGGTTGTAAATTGATTAAATGATGGAATCATATTTTAAATGAAATTTTTAATTTTATAACTTTAAATTTTTAAAATATCTAGAATTTCTTTAAGATTTTTAATAACATAGTCAATGTCATTTTTATTAGTATCTCGACCTAGTGAAAAACGAATGCTGCCAAAATCATCTGTTTCCTCATCTTGTTCACCCATTTTAGCATATTTTATAGCCTTTAGCACATATGATTCATCTGGGTCATCCATCTTGCAGGCGCTTTTGCTACTAGCGTAAATACCTCGCGCGTCCAAGTACAGAAGTAGTG
The DNA here is from genome assembly GCA_964591475.1 of uncultured Candidatus Saccharibacteria bacterium. GTDB lineage: Bacteria > Patescibacteriota > Minisyncoccia > Phycocordibacterales > UBA9973 > MFUC01. The sequence goes on along the minus strand of CAZQAX010000024.1, from coordinate 4,055 downwards.
TTTCGCTAGAAATATCTTTAAACTCAGCATTTATAATGTGCGGGCTGACAGGTACATTTTTGGCATTAATGATTGTTTTAGGGACTCTTTCAAGCTCATCAATAAAATAATTTCGCAAATTAGTAAGCATTATAAAATCATCTTCTTGACGTTTTGATGTAATCTCGCAAGCACAAGCAAGCCCCACAATTTGCGGTAACGATTCAGTGCCGGGGCGCAAACCAAACTCTTGATCGCCACCAGTAAAGACTGGCTCAATCGGTGTACCTCGTTTAACAAATAATGCACCTACACCTTTTGGCCCATACATTTTTTGACCATTTATGGTTAGTAAATCAACACCTAACTGATTTACATTAATTTTAATATAAGCACTTGCTTGGCAAGCATCAGTATGGACTAGTGGGTATTTTGATTGATTTTGCTTTTTATAATTATTTACAATTTTTACAACTTCCTTAACTGGCTCGATTGTACCTAGTTCGTTGTTAACTAAATGGATTGAAACTAAAACTGTATTTTCATTAATCAGTTCAGGTAAAACTTTTAAATTAACTACACCATTTTCGTCAACTGGTAAATAACTAGCACTAATTTCGTTTTGTGATTCTAATTTTTCAACCAGCCCAATGACTGCTGAATGTTCAATACCTGAAACTATGACATGTGGTGTTTTAATACCATGCAGTTTAGCAAAATTAATAGCACCCAAAATTGCCAAGTTGTCACCCTCGGTACCGCTACTTGTAAAAACAACCTCATCGGTGTGGGCATTTATAAACTTGGCAACAATACCCCTGCTAGATTCGATACGATTACGGGCCAAAACGCCCAATTTGTGCAAACTTGAAGGGTTAGCAAAAAGCTTTAAAGATTCATGCATAGCCAAAATAACCGATTTATCAGTTTCAGTTGCCGAAGCTGTGTCTAGGTAAATAGACCCACCATAGAACCCCCTCAAGGCTTTAAAATTCAGCTTATTTTTAAGAATATTCCACATGTATTGATTTAAGCAAAAAACCATTGAAAAAACAATGATTTTGTGGTAAACTGCGATTTATGTTAGGCGGCGCACTTAAAGCTGAAATTATTGCAATCATAGCTATTGGCATAGTATCGGTTTTTACCCTGGTCCTGCATTTGATCTTATACGTTCGCCTAAAGAAGCTTTTCAAGAGTGGTAAGTCTCAAAATATTGACGACATACTGGTTGCTTATCGTGTCGCCATCGAAGACATTTATGAAAGCCTAGATAAAACACAAGAAGTTATCAATAACCACGAAGACCGTATTAAAAAATCAGCAACAACACCTAAAACGATTAGATTCAATGCGTGGGGCGACATGTCAGGCGCACAAAGTTTTACAACAAAAATAACTGACGAAGAAGGCAATGGTGTTATTATGTCAACACTTTACGCTCGTGACAAAACATCAATTTTTGCTAAACCAATAAAAAACTGGTCAGCCGAACAAGAATTATCAGACGAAGAAAAAGAATTACTCAATGAACGCTAAAAACACCATTTCTAATAAAGAGAGTAATGTTGCCTCACGCCCACCAATTGTTGTTGTCATGGGCCACGTTGACCACGGCAAATCTACCCTGCTTGATTATATTCGCAAGACAAATATCGTTGACCGCGAAGCTGGTGGTATAACCCAACATTTATCAGCATACGAGGTTGAACATACAGACCGTGAAAAAAACATGCGTCGCATTACGTTTCTAGACACACCAGGCCACGAGGCTTTTACTGGCATGCGTTCGCGCGGTGCAACTGTTGCCGACATTGCTATATTGGTTATTTCAGCCGAAGATGGTATTAAAGCTCAGACCAAAGAAGTTATTGAATTGATCAAAAAAACCAACATGCCTTATGTTGTAGCGATTAATAAAATCGACAAACCAAATGCAAATATTGAAAAAGTTAAATACGAACTACTTGAATACGAGGTTTACCTAGAAGGCCTAGGTGGCGATATTCCATTTGTGCCAATTTCAGCAACCAAAGGTACAGGTATTGATGACCTACTAGAAACTGTACTGCTTGTTGCCGATATGAATGAATTAAAGGGTGATTATAAAAATGGGGCCACAGGCTTAGTTATAGAGTCACACATTGATTCAAAAACTGGCTCAAAAGCTACCCTTGTAATATTGGATGGCGTTGTTAAAAAAGGCGAATTCATCGTAGCCGGCCAAAGCTTTGTGGGAACTCGCATGCTTGAAAATTATTTTGGAAAAAGCATTGATACAGCAGGCCCTTCACAACCAATAACCTTGACTGGCTTTAACATAGTACCAAAGGTTGGTGAAATATTTGAAACAGTTAAAACCAAAAAAGAAGCCGAGGCACTATGCGCAGAATACACACAAAGCAAAAGCATACTAGAAGACAACGTATGTGCAGAAGGTGACAAAATAATACCAATAATTATTAAAACCGATGTTGCCGGTACAAACGAGGCAATTTTGCGCGAAATCGGTAAAATTAAAAAGGAGTGCATTAGTTATAAAATTATCTCAGCCGGCGTGGGTAATATTAGCGAGGGTGATATAAAATTAGCCAGTGGCGACAAAGACGCAGTCATTATTGGTTTTAATGTAAAAATTGATAACATAGCCCGTGATATTAACGAACAAGCAGGTGTACGTGTTGAAATATTTGATATTATTTACAAACTAACTGAATGGCTAGAAGAATACATTGAAAACCTACGCCCTCGCCAAGAAATTCGCGAAACATTAGGCACAATGAAAGTTTTAAAATTCTTTAGTAGCATGAAAGACAAACAAGTCGTCGGTGCCCGTATTGATACTGGACATATCAATGTACACAATCAAGTTGCAATTATACGCGCTGGTGAGGAACTAGGTACAGGTACAATTATTGAAATTCAAAGTCAAAAAATTAAAGTCAAAGAACTAAACGAAGGCAATGAATGCGGCCTAACAGTTGAATCAAAAGTTGAAATTGAACACGGTGACCACCTAGAAGCATTTAAGATAGTTAGTAAATAGCTATTTAATTAATTTTTTATAGATAAAAATATGAACAATATAAAACATAACCGAATAGAAGAAGCCATTCGCGAAGCCGCAGGTTTATATGTTGCACGCGAAGGTGGTACAACATCAATGATAACTATTACCCGCGTACAGTTGGATGAAAAAGGTCGCAAGGCTATGATTTTTTATACTTGCATCCCCGAAGACAAAGAAAACGCTGCTTTTGGATTTTTAAAAAGAAGCCTGTCAGGTATTCGTGAATTTTGTCAGTCGCGTATTAAAACCCACACCATTCCCTACCTTGATGTTATGATTGATGATGGTGAAAAGAACTTTCGCCACATAAACGGCCTACTTCGCGACGCTGATAAATAGTCGCAAAAGACTATTGAAAAAATATTTTTTTCGTGTAGAATGCTATTTGTAGGTTAAAAAATAAATAAGCCCAGGTGGCGTAATTGGTAGCCGCGCTAGTCTTAGGAACTAGTGGAGTAATCCGTGAAGGTTCAAGTCCTTTCCTGGGCACATAGATCGTAAAAGGTCTTTTAGTATAGTTAGCGGTCTAGTCGCCAAGTGGTAAGGCAAAGGTCTGCAAAACCTTTATACGGCGGTCCGATTCCGCCCTAGACCTCATGACCGCATTGGCGGTTTAAATTATATATGCCCTGGTGATGGAATGGTAGACATAGGGGACTTAAAATCCCCAGGCCGTAGGCCGTGCGAGTTCGAGTCTCGCCCGGGGCACAAACCGCCAACGATTTTGGTGGTACAACAAAACCGCCCGTAGCTCAGTTGGTAGAGCACCCGCCTCTTAAGCGGAGGGTCGTTGGTTCGAATCCAACCGGGCGGACAATAATAAAATCCCCTTCAATTATTTATAAGGGGATTTTATTATTGTCTAAGCTTTAGCGATTTTATCAGCCATTAATAATTGATCGTGATAAGTCATTTCATTAACCAGATCTGAAATATCTTGTGGATTGTTTTTAGTAATTATTTCCAGGGCTTGTTTAAGTTTTTCTTCTAATTCAGTATCACGGCG
>CAZQAX010000023.1:0-10789 GCA_964591475.1 uncultured Candidatus Saccharibacteria bacterium | reverse complement strand
TCGTGGCGTTGGTTGAAGTATTCAATTAGTTTTTCGGGTATTTCGTAAATGAATTCTGACGGTACGCTAACACGGCGTTCGCCGTATAACATGCGCACTTCGGTTGTGGTTAGAAAGACGCGTTTTTTGGCACGAGTTAATGCTACATAAAACAATCTGCGCTCCTCCTCTTTTTCATCTTTACTGCTTTTACCATCACGCTCTGATGGAAAGATTCCATGTTCAAGGCCAACAATAAATACGTACGGGAATTCAAGCCCTTTTGATGCATGTATAGTCATCAATCTCACGCCATTGTCAGTGTCTTTTAAATCGTCTTGGTCGCCCAATAATGCCGCGTCTTCAAGTAATGCTTGGTGGGCCTCGGCGAAATCAAGGTGGTTGTATGCGGTTGAAACGCTGGCCAATTCGCGAATGTTTTGCAGTCTTTCTAGACCCTCTTCGCCTTCGGTTTTCAATTCTTCTTCAAGCCCGGTAGTTTTTAAAATAAAGTTTATGGTTTCGTTTGGGTGGTTGTGTTCGGCAAATTCTTTGATTAACCCCAGCGTTTCATAAAACTGATTAATTTTGATTTGCATTTTGGCTGGCAGTTCTTCGCGTGCCCCTGAAAACAGTTTAACAATTGTTACCTTGCCAATACCGCGCGCCGGAACATTAATAACACGCTTGACTTCGTGTAGTGACTCGGGCGAAAAGGCCGCACGCATGTATGACAAAACGTCCTTCACCTCGCGTCGGTCATAGAATTTAGTACCCAATATTTTATAAGGCACGTGGTAACGTAAAAACATTTCTTCAAACGATCGTGATTGAAAGTTGGCACGATACAGTATGGCGATGTCATCGGGTTTCACGCCTTTGTCCATTAATGCAATGCATTCCATAACGCAAAATTCAGCCTCGCGTTTTTCATCGGTTAATGTGGCAACTTTTATGCTGTCCCCGCCTTCGTTTGTTGTGCGCAAGGTTTTGTCTTGGCGTAGTTTATTATTTTCAATAACTGCGTTGGCGGCATCAATAATATTTTTCGTTGATCGATAGTTTTGCTCTAATCGTATAACGCGCGCATTTGGGTAGTCTTCTTCAAATCGTAAAATGTTTTCAATTCTTGCACCGCGCCATGTGTAAATTGTTTGATCGCTATCGCCCACTACACACAAATTTTTATGTTTGTCGGCCAGCATGTCGATCAATGAATATTGAATTTTGTTTGTGTCTTGGTATTCGTCTACGTGAATGTAGGTGTATAGATTTTGAAATTTTTCTAGCACATTTTTATTCTCGCGAAACATGCGCACTGTTTCAATTAACAAATCATCAAAATCAAAGGTATTTCGTTCAATACATAATTTTTCATAACGCTCCCAAATGTTTACCAATTGGTTTTCAAAGGCACTGCTAACATTGCCGCGCAAGTCTTGCCAGTTACGATTATCGTTTTTCTCGCGCGAAATTATTGATTTGATTTTGCGCGGCTCCCATTGTTTGGCTTCTAGTCCAAAGCCTTCAATAATTTCTTTCAATAATCCTTTGGCGTCGTCTTCGTCCATTATGGTAAAAGTTTTAGATCGCCCAACTAGTGGCGCATATTCGCGCAATATTTTTACGCAAAACGAGTGAAACGTTGCAATCATTGGCACACTATTAATATTTGCAGGCAATAAATCCATTGCCCGGTGGCGCATTTCGGCCGCGGCTTTGTTGGTAAAAGTAATGGCTAAAATATTTTTAGGTTCAACATTTATACCACTACTTGCGCGCATACCCTCGTCAATTATGTGGGCAATACGATACGTAATAGTTTTTGTTTTACCTGCGCCTGCGCCGGCAATAATTAGCAAAGCACCATCAATAGTTTTGACAGCTTCTTGTTGCGCTTCGTTTAACCCTGAAATATCAATCATTAAACTATCTTAACATATATGAAAATAAAAATACCCCTTACTTATTAAATGGGGTATTTTTTGTAAAAATAACTTATTTACTAAATGTTATTTTTTATGTTTTCAATCTCAACGGCGTCTACTACTTTGTCTAGATCCGAGACCATGTTTTGTAGTTCACTAAGTTCTGTTTCAACAAATTCCATGTCTTTCTGTACGTCAGCTTGAACTTGGGCTATTTGCTCATCAGCTGCAATTTCTTCGCTGCCAATAGCTAGCCTGTCTTCGTCTGTTAGTATGTCAGCCATGTCTTCGTCAATTGAGGCTTGAATAATGTCTTTAATTAATTCTTTGCTTTCAAATGTCGCGCCGTGCTCTTTCAAAATAGCTACAATTTCAGATTTAGCTGCGTCTGGCAACGAACCTTCTTGTATTTTTTCTATAAAATCTTGTATGTTCATATTTTTTAAATAAACGCCATCTCTAAGTTGTCTACGGCGCTAAGGGTCGCTAATTTTTCTTGTAATTTTAATTTTATCTCAGCATACTTTGCTTCCTTTTCTTTATTTTTTTGTATTTCAGATTCTAGCCTGCGAACGTAAAATTTGTTTATAGCTGTTCTCCAGCCCTCTTTAACTTGCGCAACCTTGTGTTTACCTGCTTCTATTTTGTTTTTGCCAAATTCAACAGCATTATTAAATCCACGAGCTATGTCTTGACCAGCCTCTTTGATGTCCTCCATGTTGCTTGAGTGAACAGCTTTGGTAAAGCTTGCTGCGCGTTTTATTTTGTCCCCTGCTAAATCATATCCCTCTACGGCTTTGTCGCCAATCCATGTTTCAAATTGCGAACCTTTGTCTAACATGTAGTCCATACCTTCGGTTGTTTTTTTTAATCCAAAGACAACAGCTTCGGGTGCCATTAGAGTCGCCGCTGTGGCTGTGCCAAGACTTTTGGCTGTAACATTTTTTGTTCTATTCCATAGATTTGAAATTTTATCACTAGTTTTACCTGCCGCGCTTTTTAGCCCTTCTTTCATTTTGCTAAAAAATCCACCGATAGCTTTCATTCTCTCTCTGCCAACTTGAAAGCTTTCAGGTTTTGCTGCGCTTGCTTCCATTGTATCATCGGGCGCTTCGTTACCGTTTTCGGCTTTGAAAAAAGGTTCGCCTGAGGCTACGTTTGTTGTTGGCCGTAAGATTTCTTCTACACCCAAGTTTGTTCTTTCCATAATAATTAAAAAGTATTTATTAATATCTGTTAATATAATAATTATACAGTTAATGAAAACAATGTCTATAAAGATGTCTTGAATAGACGTTAGTAAATAAAAAAAGCACGAATTTGTTTTAAACAAATTCGTGCCCACCTGTGTGCAGGATTTTTTACGGTTTTTTCAAGAAGTCACCGGCTTGCCCATCAACCTCAATAAAGCCATGATCGAGCGTTGAGTGCTTTCTCATTCGAGCTTTATAAGGCAAGGCTTTTGCTACGACGATTGCGTCATCTACGTGAACAACAATTGTGTCTCCTGATGATGCAATCGCATCATAACGAAGAGTTTTTCCAATCATTGCATCGTCAAACTTATCAAACCCTGTGTTTTTGTGTTTTTGAAACACTGTGACATCAGAGTAACTGTTTTGGTTTGGGACACAACTTGCCAACATGGTGGCGAAAATAACGGCTAAAATTACTATCTGTTTTTTCATGTACTGTATGTTTTACATCTATATTATAGCACCGTTAAGTGTAAATGTCAAGGGTATAAAACCCTTTAAAATAAGCCTATTTTGGGGTTTTTTAATATACAATGACATATAAACACTTGTCTATTGTTTAAAATAATCAATTTGGTACGATTATAGTATTAATCAGTTTCGGTATGTAAAACAGCCATCAAGCCTTATTTTACAAGCCCAAATCGGTTATTCTTATGGAAACACCACAACAAACACCTGATTTAACGGGTAAATCAGGTAAAAACTTAAAAAATCAAAAGGATCCTTTTTGGTCAGCCCAAATATTGGCTTTGGCGGTTTTTTACCTATTATATGCCCAAACTGTTCATGCTGGGTTTTTTGATTTATTTAGCAAGCGCGCCGAGGCTGAAAACAAGGGTGCCGAAATTACTTCGTCTCGCCTACCGGTTATGTCAGCCCTGGCCTATGATGCCAACCTTACTAAAAATGCTTACGACGACGTAGTTAATGTGTCTGACGGCGAGGCTTTGACGACTTTTGTAGGCCCAGAAGGTACAGTATTAGACATTGATGGCGAATACATCCCTGACACTGACACAATCTCGGTTTACGTTGTTAAAAAGGGTGACACGATTGCAAGCATTGCCAAAGACTCTGGTGTTTCGACCAATACTATTATGTGGGCAAACAATTTGAAAAAAGGCCAAGACCTAAAGGTTGGCTCAAGCTTAACTATTTTGCCAATTACGGGTGTTAAATATACAATTAAAAAAGGAGACACTTTGCAAAGTATTGCTAAAAAATTGTCAGCCGACGCGGGCGATATTGCCGACTATAACGATATTGATAGTTCAGATTTAAAGGCAGGAGTTTCAATCATTGTGCCTGATGGTGAAGTCGTAATGGTTGCTGAAAAGCCAAAAGCTGAAAAAGAAAAAGTTGCAACTAAGCCAAAAACAATCTCTGGTTTAGTTAATCAAATTACATCAGCGATTAGTAATACAAACAATGATTCAAGTTCAAGTAGCTCAAGTGGTAAGGTTGTTTTGTCTAATAAAGGCGAAAAGACTTGGGGTTATAATGAACCCGAGGCTGTCGGTTACTTTACTCACCCGCTACCAGGCTCTAAAAAAACTCAGCACATTCACGGCTTTAATGGTCTAGACTTTGGTGCACCAAAAGGCACACCAATATTAGCTGCTGCAAGCGGGCAAGTTATTTTGGCCAAAGGTTCAGGTTACAATGGTGGCTATGGTCAATACGTAGTTATAAAACACGACAATGGTACACAAACACTTTACGCCCACGCATCAAAAGTTCTAGTTTCAGTTGGTGACAATGTTAAACAAGGTGAAACGATTGCATTGGTTGGGTCAACTGGCCGTTCAACCGGTAACCACTTGCACTTCGAAGTTCGCGGAGCCAAAAATCCTTTCTAATAAATTAAATAAATTTTTAAAATAAAAAATCCTAGAAGTTCTAGGGTTTTTTAGTAAACAACTTTCGGTCTATACTGCAAAGCCTCCAAAATATGATTCTCTTTGATGTCTTGTTCGTTTTCTAGATCGGCGATGGTGCGGGCAAGTTTTATGACACGATGGTAGGCTCGGGGCGATAGTTGCAACCTTTCGGCCGAAGAGTCTAGCACCCTTCTAATTTCAGGTTTAATGTACGCGTATTTTTCAAGGTCGCGTACGTTCATGTCGGCGTTCTTTTTATTATCATTAAAACGCGCACGGGCAATGTTGCGGGCATTTATAATACGCTCGCTAATTGTATTTGAGTTTTCGCCTGTGCGTGATTTGCCTAATGATGCATAATCAATCTCGGCCACCGATACCCATAAATCAATACGGTCCATTATGGGGCCTGAAATCTTTTTCTCATAGCGGGCAATGTCTACACCGCTACAACGACATTGTTTTTTCTTGCTACCTTTGTTACCACATGGGCACGGGTTCATAGCGGCAACTAATATAAAATTTGAGGGGAATTGCGCACTGCCTTTTGCGCGACTGATGGAGACATAATTGTCTTCTAGTGGTTGGCGTAGGGCTTCAATAACTTTGCGGTCAAATTCAGGGAATTCATCTAAAAACAAAACTCCGCGGTGTGCAAGGGTTGCTTCGCCTGGTTTAACATTTGCCCCACCACCAATTAGTGCCACATAGCTAGCGGTGTGATGTGGGCTGCGAAACGGTGGCCGTGAAATTAAAAAGTTTTCAACGATTTCGTTTGAGCCAATGATTGAATGAATGCCTGTAACCTCTAACGCTTCATCTAAATTCAATTGAGGTAACAATGATGCAAAGGCACGGGCCAACATTGTTTTGCCCGTACCTGGTGGGCCGTACATGCAAATATTGTGCCCACCGGCTGCCGCAATTTCAAGCCCGCGTTTGGCCGATTCTTGCCCGCGAATGTCTGATAAATCAAAAGTACTTGTTTTTATAATATTTTCAAAAATAGTTTGTGCTTGGGGTTCAATTAATTGAGTACCATTCAAATGCAAAACTAACTGGTTAATGTTTTTAACTGGGTAAACTATTATACCCTGTACCAAAGCTGCCTCGACGGCGTTGTGTTCAGGCACGAAAATTTCGGTGAAATTTTCGTGCCTAGCCTTTTGTGTGATTGGTAATGCGCCTCTAATCTTTTTCAATTCGCCAGCTAATGACAATTCGCCAATGAAAATTTTGTTGTCGCTTTCAAATTTAACCTGCTCGGTAGCTAGCAAAAAACCTATAGCAATAGCCAGGTCAAAAAATGCGCCCTCTTTTTTAGTCTCAGCTGGCGTTAGTGAAACAATTGTTTTAACTTGGCTGTGTTTTGGCGAATCAAAACCTGAATTTTTGAGTGCCGACCCTACTCTGTCGCGCGATTCTTCAACGGCTTTGTCAGGCAACCCAACAACAGAAAAAGCGTTGAGACCACGAGCTGTGTCGATCTCAACGCCTATTATTTCTCCTGCTAACATATTCGTTTGTGCGCTATAAACTCTAGCAAACGACATATCTTAAAAAATAAATTACTTAGTTGTTAATGTGATGCTTACAAGTACGAGCGGCTGGGTTTGCATCAAGGCGGGCTTCTTCGATTGGTTCGCCTGAAACTTCGCAAACACCATATTTACCATTACTGATTTTTACAATAGCGTCTTGTATGTCGGTCAATCTTTTTGATAATGTTTTAACCATTTCTGAACGACTCTCATAGTCTTCAATACGATCAGCCAGGTCGACCACATCAGATTCGGGACCGTCTTGCTGTGAGGGCATAGCTTCCCACTGACTTGTTTCTGTATTAAAAGTACCAATATTGCCCAAGTCTTGAGTTAATTTAGCTTGCTCTTCTTGTAATCGAGCTTCATATTTTGTTAGGTCGGCTTTTTTCATATTCTTAAAATGATAGCATTTTTGGCTGACTAAGCAAGCAAAAAAGGTGCATTATTCTAGCCTTATTTTAAAGCGTTTAATGGTTATTTTTTTAAAATAACTCGGTTTAAAATTTCAACAACGGCCTCTTTTGAATTGGTAACTAATGCGTGTGTGTCATCAACAAAAATCATAATTAAAAGCGGGTTATTGTCAGCGTCATATAGTACGCGCCCGTCGTGACTTTCAATGGTAATACTTTCAAACTTTTTTTGGTAAATTGGGTCAAAAGCTGTTTGGGCATTGATGGTAAACATTTGCCCTAGGTCAAACAAGATGCCGTCTTCCCAAAACGAAAAGCCTGAAAATGCCTGGTCACTACCATTTGTTTTAAATAATATAAATGGAGATTTTTTCTCGCCTTTGGTGTATATACCAAAATCAAAAGTGTTCTCTAGCCCACCTGTAAACTTATCACCCGGCTTCCAGCCAAAAGCTTGAATTAGGTTTGCTGTGCTAACTGGGTCGATATTTTTAAACCTAAACCTTGTTATACCTTGAGCTGTTACAGCTGTTTCGGCATCTTTGAATTTTTGGTTCATAAGTGAAGGTTTCGCTTCAAAATCACCAATAACTTTAGTTTGTTCATAGGTTATTAAACCCTGATACATTATTATTGGGTCGATAGTTACGCTGTGATCTTTTTTTTGAAAGCTCCAAATCAAAAACCCCACCGAAGAGATTAAAAACAAAATAGCTAAACTAAATAAAAATTTGTTTAAGTTTGAATCAAGGGTTCTTTCAGTTTCAATCTCTTCTTGTTCTTTGGCTACGTCAATTGCTTTTTTAACTAGACGGGCTGAACTACCTGATAGGGCTTTTGAAATATCTTGATTGACGGTATGAATACTAGCCTTTTGACCGCCTTGATCTATTAAAATATCTTCATTTTTATTTGTCTTTTCTTTTTCCATTTTTTATTCTTCATTAAAGTACTACTTGGTTTTAGTTATTGTTTATTTTGTCTTTACTTTGTATAGCCAATTAGGTATTTGCGAGGAGTCGCCCCTAGGTCTAAAAAGTCATCAGCTGCCTCGATCAATTTACCTGATGATGATTTGCTGAATGAAATAATTTCAACTTGAGTCTTGGTTTTCAAATATTCAACCAACGGTACAAAGTCGCCATCGCCTGAAACAATAATAACTACATCTAATTTGTCAGCCATTTTAATTGCATCAACTGCTAGGCCTACATCCCAGTCGCCTTTTTTGGCACCACCGAAAAATATTTGTAAATCTTTGGTTTTTGTTTCAATGCCAATCTTTGTAAGTGCTTCAAAGAATTGTTTTTCGTCCCCTCCCTCTGAGGTTATAACGTATGCAACTGCGCGAATTAATTTGCGATTACCCAATGCTTCTTTGACAACGGCGCCGAAGTTGACTTTGCGTTTGTATAAATTTTTAGCACTATGGTATAAATTTTGCGCATCGATGAATATACCTACGCGCTGTTCTTTTTGTTTAATAACTGTCATATATAAAAATTATTGTGTGTACTTAATATTAAAAAATGTTAACCGTGTTTAAATAATGTTAACAGATATAGTATAGCAGAAAATACAAACAAAAATCACTCATTAAATTAATGAGTGATTTTTGTAAAAATTAATTTAGGCTTTGATCTTTTTAAGTTCAACCTCGTGAGACTTTTTGTCAGTCTTTTCAAGATACTTAAGGTGAGCACGACGATCAGAAACCATTTTTATCAAACCGCGACGAGAATGGTTGTCTTTCTTGTGCTTTTTAAGGTGGTTTGCTAATTCGTCAATACGAGCTGATAAAAGGTTAATTTGCACAACCGAAGAACCCGTGTCTTTGTCGTGTTTTTGGCTGGCTGCGATTACTTTAGTTTTCTTCTTTGTTGCTAACATAGTCTTCAAATTGTAGCACATTCAATAAAAATTGCAAGCATAGGGCTTTTAGTACTCAAAAGGCCGCATTTGCCCCGATTACGACCTACAGGGCTTTTATTTTGCGACGTTTGGGGAGTTTTTGTGATATTATTACTATATGAATACTAGTGTGGCAAAAAATATAGACAGCTTGAAAAAAGATTTTCTTGAATACTGTGAAATCGAGCGCGGGCAAAGCCTAAAGACGGTTGAAAACTATGACCGCTATTTGCGCCGTTACTTTAAAGAAATGAATATTAAAGAAGTTGGCGATATTAATGAAGACTCTATCAGGGAGTTTCGTATATACTTGAATCGCCAACCAGGCATGAAATTACGCGGTCAAAGTGCTAGTACGTTAAAGCGTAATACGCAAAATTACCACATGATAGCCTTGCGTGTGTTTTTAAAATACTTAACTAAACGTGGCGTTACGGCATTAGCTTCAGACAAAATCGAATTAGCCAAAACCAAGGGGCGTGAATTAGATTTGATGACCTCGGCAGAGCTAGACAGATTACTAAATGCGCCCGATGTTAAAACTGAGCAAGGCTTGCGCGACAAGGCTCTATTAGAACTATTTTTCTCAACTGGCTTGCGTGTTTCAGAGCTGGCGTCATTAGATCGTGATTTAGATTTGTCACGAGACGAATTTTCAATTCGCGGTAAGGGTGAAAAGGTGCGTGTGGTGTTTCTATCAGATGAAGCCAAAGACTGCATAAAAAACTATTTAAAATATCGTAAAGACATGGAGGGCGCCATGTTTGTAAACATTTCGCGCAATAGTAAACAATCAAAAGATAGCAAGAAAGAAAACCGCCTAACTCCCCGCTCGATTGAACGTATTGTTAAACACTACGCTATCAAAGCTGGTATTTCAAAAAAAGTAACCCCGCACGTTATTCGCCACAGTTTTGCCACCGACCTATTATCAAACGGGGCTGACATGCGCAGTGTGCAAATGATGCTGGGCCATGCCAACATTGCCACCACGCAAATATATACGCACCACACCGATGCCGGTTTAAGGGAGATACATAAAAAGTTTCACGGTAGAAAAAATAAATAAAAAAACGTGGTAGCGTATCTCCTGTCTAAAGGGAATCGGCGTACCACGTTATATATCTATTCTGGGCTCCTTATACGGGGCCTTTTCTTTTTGTTTTCCGGCATAAATTACTAATTTACTTTTATAGTATAGCATATATAATATATTTGTCAAGCATTATTTGTCATAAATACTCTGTTTATAATAAAAAACCCTTTAAAATAAGAGTTTTTATAGAATAGAAAAAGCCTCAGGCTGTGAAGTTAGATGTTTAACTGAATTCACGAACTGAGGCTTTTGTTGATTATAAAAAATTTGCTAATGACCGGGCCTTGCCACGTACTACTCTATCCATATCTTTATATGTATTAGGGTTAAACTTTGTAAAGTATAGAACGTGTAAAAATAAAATGCAACACCTCCCCACTGTCTTTTTATGACAAAAAGAAAAGCCCCATCATGTGGGACTTAAATATATAATAAAGAACTTTTATTTAGTTTTAAGAAGTGGCTGAAATGTACGTGTATGTATCCACGTGCATAGGCTATCGAATAATTCCCGGCAGAATTATTGTGCAAAATTGTTTAATAAAAAGATTTAAATAATTTTGATTTAAAACAGCTTTTAATATTGTATTTTACCAAGACGAGATTTTTATCGGGTCATTGATCAATTGGCGCTGTTCATTTTGTTTGCCACTATAAAATAAGTTATGAGGAGGCACAACTTTGTATTTAAGTAACCAATGTAATGAACAATTCCTAACTTAACTATAACGGACATTTATAAAAGACACAATGCCTATGTTGTGGATAAGTGTCCTTTA
>CAZQAX010000022.1:0-11163 GCA_964591475.1 uncultured Candidatus Saccharibacteria bacterium | reverse complement strand
TAAAATTTATGGTAGTATTTATTTCATGACATTTTTAGTAACAATTTTACCGGCAGTTATACTTATTATTTTATCGGGGCTTTTTTCAGCTTTAACGCTAGGTTTAATGTCGCTTGATCCTTATGAACTAGAGCGCAAGGCTAAACTAGGCAACCCCTATGCTCAAAAAGTTTACCCAATACGCAAAAAGGGCAACGAATTATTAACTGCATTGCTATTAGGTAATGCGGCGGTTAATAGTGCTTTGTCGATCTTTTTAACATCTTTAACCACTGGTATTGTGGCTGGTATACTGGCAACGGTTTTTATATTTGTTTTTGGTGAGGTTGTACCACAGGCTTCTATTTCTCGTCATGCTATTAGGTTTGGAGCCAAAATGGCACCAGTTGTTAAGGTGTTGTTGTTTATAACTTATCCAATTACAAAACCTTTTAGTATTCTACTAGATAAAGCCTTTGGCCATGAATTGCGCACAATTTATTCAAAGCAAGAATTGGTTGAAATTATTGCTGAACACGAAGACATGCCAAATAGTTCAATTGATGCTGACGAAGAGAGAATTATAATAGGGGCATTGAGATTTTCAGACAAGACAACTCACGACATTATGACTCCTCGCACGGTTGTATTTTGTTTACAAAAAAATACTTTGATTGATGAAAAATTAATCAATTTAATTAAAAGTGAAGGCTATTCACGCATACCAGTGTGTGGCCAAAATATTGACCATATCGAAGGCATTGTTAATATCAAAGACTTGCTGGGTGTGTATTATGGGGTTGTGTCTGATTTTGTTAGACCAGTTATTTCAGTAGGGGAAACGCTTAAATTGGATGAATTAAAAAACACACTACTACAATCGCACCAACACATCGCTATTGTGCATGATGAGTTTGGAGGGTTTTCGGGTATTGTAACATTAGAGGATATTTTAGAAGAGGTTATAGGCCGCGAAATTATGGATGAAAACGATACCGATGCCGATATGCAAGAGGTGGCTCGTAAATTAGTTCAAGGGTAGTTTGTAAATAAAAATAACTTGTAAAAATAATAAAGCGCGAAAATTCATATGAATTTTCGCGCTTTTGTTTTAGGCTGCAATTGGCATTTCGCCAGCGCCTAATTGTTTTAATCTTTGCCAGCTTGATAATGTAGCTAGCCAGAAAGTTTCAATTTCGTGATACAAATGTTCGGCCCCGTATTCGCGCAAAAGTTGTTTTAATTCTTTGCGCATTTGGCGGTAGTGTCGGTATGAAATTCTACCCGAACATAAATGATGTTCAACTTGAAAGTTTAATCCAACTACATACCTTGTTAACAACTCGTTATTGGTTGCAAAGTTCGATGTCGATTTAAGCTGTCGTAAAAAATCAAATTTTGCCTCAGTTTTAGCTGAATACATTTCGGTACCCATAACTACGTGTGCGGGTTGAAAAACGTAGGTTGTTATTTTCCCGCAAATAACGTCAGCAAAAATAATAACAAAAAATGTTTGCCAAGATAGATTTAAGCACAACGGAATAATTAGAAACGGTATATAATTTAAAAAAAGTTTTTTAAAAAACATTTTAACTATTTCTTGTCGACTCCAACCAAATTTTTTTGCCTTGGCAAAATCAGTATAATACTTCCACCCAATATACGACAGGTCGTACAAAATGAACGGCATGTAAATATGCTGATACTTGTGCCACCAATAGTGTGGTTGATAAGGGCTAAAGCGCCCCATTTTACCAACGTCAATGTCGCCGTCACGGCCTTTAATGTTTACACTTGTGTGGTGGCCTTTGTGGTGTTGCTGGTCCCAAATCTCGGCATTACCACCTAATAGATTTAATAATTGGGCAACTAGTTTGTTGTGTTTTTCATTTGAACTAAAGGTGCCATGAGCGCCTTCGTGCATAATGAAACCAAGGCCCGCCATAACGATACCTAGAAGAGGGGCTAACACAAAAAAGCGTAGCCAAAAAGGTAGGTCAATAAAATACATTGCCCACCATAGAATAACCAGCATCAATAATTCGATAATGGTTTGCGTGTACAAATCTTTTTCGCCAAAGCGTCTAGCGTCATCATCCCTAAGTGAGACAAATGGTGCTATGCGGGCAAGGAACTCGGTCATGAGTTTATTTGAGGTGGGCAGTGTTGCTTCCATGTTTTTATTTTAAAGAATTTTAAAAAGTATAGCATAATAGAATTTAAAATAAACAAAAAATTCCCCAATAGGGGAATTTTTTGTTTTATGCCGAATTTCTTTTCGCAATTATCAGGTCACGAAGAGAAATACTTTTGTTAAATATTATTTAACACCGTCTTTCAAAGCTTTCGCTGGGCGAAACTTTGGAACACGGGTAGCTGGTACGTGCACTGCTTCACCAGTTTTTGGATTACGTGCCATACGAGCTGGACGATCCTTGGCTGAGAAGATACCAAGACCTGCAATAGAAACTTCGCCACCTTTCTTTAGTGTAGACACTATTGATTCGATGATTGATTCCATTACTTCCTCGGCTTGAACTTTTGTTCCACCGATTTTTGAGTGGATCATTTCTACTAGAGAAGTTTTGTTCATTTTTTGTTTGCAAACTACTATTAATATTGAGCGACCATATCGAATTGCTAACGGCAGTTAGCATATATATTATACAAATAAAGGCTTTTATAGCGCAATGGACAATGCGTTTAAAATATTGCTTGATTTTTATTGGTTTTTGGTAGTTATTTTAATATCTGTGATATAATTTTTAAATGATACAAGATTTTTTACACTCAATAGGGCTTTCAGATAAAGAAACTGACCTATATTTAGAGCTTTTAAAGTATGATTTTTTGTCGCCAACTGAGATTTCGCGCAAAACTGGCATTAACCGTACGACTGTATACCCAATACTTGAACAATTGATGCAAAAACGTTTAGTGCGCGAAGTTGAAGGTTCAAAAAAGGGTAAATACATGGCCGAATCACCCGAGCGCCTAAAAACCTATTTTCAAGAGAAAATGGCTAAATTTGAAGAACAAGAACGTCTACTTGATGACGTAATACCGCAACTACGTGGTCTAGAGCATCGTGATAGTAATAGCGAACCAGTGGTTAAGTATTATACTGGCAGGCAGGGTGTGCTTGATTCAATTCATGACTATCTTGAAATTGTTCCAACAAATTCGCAGATCAATATAATTTACTCTCAAGACTTTGTTGAAAAAATGTTCACCCCAACTGAAATGAAAACCGCCACATCTCTACGGGTTAAGAGAAATCTTTCAGTTAAAACAATATATTCATACTCAAAAGGTGAAAAGTCTCCTGGTCAGGCTAGTACCCGGGTTATGTTGCCTGAAAAATATAAAATCTTTGGTGATATTGCCTTTAATGATGACGCAGTACGATTTTATTCAGGTGAAAAAGACTTATTTGGTATTATTGTACGCTCAAGCGAAATAGCTCACACCTTAAAAGTTCTGCATGAGTTAGCTTTTTTGTACTTAAAGGATCAAGAGGGTAAGGAGTAGTTTAAAACAAATAAAAAAGGCGCCGGTTTTGAGTCGGAGCCTAAATTCTTCGGCGGGGCGCTTACCTATCGGTAAGACCTAACGGCTTTCGCCTTGTAAATCCCCATTAGAGCCTAGTTGTCGTACATAGGAGCGCATACCATAATGTTTCGTTTCAGGAGAAACATTTACTAAAAGTAAATTTACTTAAACTTTTTTGAAATTCATCAAGATGAAGATTTTTTCAAATTAGAATAAGTTGGATTTGGTTGACCATGCAATGATTTTCTACATTGTGGTCGATTTTTACACTTCATTCTTTCTTAGCCTTTTCGTAATCACGATAAGGTTTTTTTGTTTTGTTTAAATTTAAACTTCCTGAAACAGATAAAACAAATGTTTTTTGCTACTTGTGCGGCGAGCCTCTTTTTGTTATTGATCGAACATACATATTTGTATACCTCTGAGAGTATATCAAGTTTGTCAGAAAAAGTCAACACTTTTTAAAAGTCGTCAAAAAAAGGCCTAAAAAGTTTATAATTATAAACAAAAAAGGCTATATAAAATAAGGATTTTTTACTAATTTCGCTAAATTATGATAAAAACGCTTGACAAATTAAATCGTTTAGTATATACTACACGCAGGACATTGAAATTGACACAAACAAAAAACTGTTACGCACTCAAAATAAAAACATTGGAGATAGCCTAACGTTTTAAGTTGGTTTTAATGAACCGGCAGCACCCCTTGCAAGAGGGGCGGTTACTGGGAGTAATGATTTATTCCTATTAACCGCCCTTTTTCGAGAAAGGTGCGGGCTTCCTTGGCCATTTTTACCCTATGACATTTTCGAACGTGCGAGGACACGTTTCGACTAATGAGGGCTGCCGGTTTAGGTTACTTCAAATCTGAAAAACAAATTGTTTTACATCTTGGCCAAAGTGCATTGGATACTAGTACACATGCAGGCATGTGTACACCATTCATGACCCACTTGGCCCAGACAATGTAAGTAATGCGCGTGATGTGATTCCTCTTCCTACATCACGCAGTTGCTTGCTATCTCGAACGTTGGAAAACCCAACAAGCTGGAGGAGTTCTTATTCCTCCTTCTTTATCAGAATCTTATGCTGGAGCTTCTGTAGAGAATCGCACTTTTATAATATTTTTACTTTGTTAAATTATCGTTGAATATTTTTACAGTGTTTTTGGTGGAAAGAGGTTTTGAGTAATTAATTTATTTCGAAGCTTGCTTCCACTAAAAAACTTAAAGATATAAAAATGGAAACACAAACAATAGCTAAGATAGGAAAAATGATCAAAGACGGACAAATCTTTAATCATGAGGGCGGTATTGCATATCGTCGCTCGCTGAACGAACAAGTCGTTCAGGTGCTTTCCACGAATACCCTCAGTAATACTTTTTACATCAAGAAAGAGCAACTCGCTTTGGAAACTGTAGAAGTATTAATGAGGGCTCGTGAAAAAGATCCTCGGTTCTTGGCTCAAGCTATTGTTTGGGCCCGTCGTGACGGTTTAATGAAAGATGTTCCAATACTTGGTTTAGCGCTACTTTCTGGAAAGAGAGGTGTGTCTAAAACTTTGTTTGAAAACGCTTTCAAAAAAACTATCCTGACACCGGACGATCTCCGCAAGTTTGTTAACTACATTAAAGCAGACGCGATCCCTGGTCGCGTAGGTTTGGGTGGTATTGTACGAGACCTTGTTTCAGCCTGGATCGGAGACATCTCTGAATACCATGCCTTGAAATACGGTTCGGTGAACTCTGATGGGGTAACCCTTAGAGATATCATTCGTATGGTTCATCCAAAACCTAGCTCTGATGTTGTTAATGAACGGTTTGGTTATTTACTGAAAGGTTCGCTGCGCAGTGATGCGTTGTTAAACCCACAATTAGTTGCATTTGAGAAACTAAAGCGTGCAAAGACTGAAAGTGAACAGGTTGCCTTGGTGAAAGCCGGTAAACTGCCATTTGAAGTCGTTGTGCCTGCGGTGCCGAAAATGACAACTTTATTGTGGACTGAGCTGTTACATAATGCGCCTTACATGAACCTACTACGTAGCTTGAATACCTTTCGCGAGAATGGTGTTTTTGATACAGAGGCTAATGTGGCGTACGCTGTAACTAGGTTAACTGACCCAACTGCGGTTATGCGCAGTCGTGTACTACCTTTTCGTTTCTTTGATGCATGGAAAGCGTATACATCGGTATATAGTGGTGACACTCGTATTGCCGATGCCTTACGCGCAGCGCTTGAGTTATCGTTTCAGAATTTGCCCTCGTTTGGCAATGATCGTCACATAACGCTTGGTGTTGATGTTAGTGGTTCAATGGATAACCCTGTCTCTGCAAAGGGGCAGACGCGTTACGTTGATATTGCTGGCATTTTCGCAGGCGCGCTGTTAAAGCATGCACCGAAGAACCTGGTTTTACCTTTCCAAGAAGATGTTTTGTTGAATCAGCAATTTTCAAGTCGTGACGATGTACTCGTTACAGCCGAAAGAATTGCTCGTTTAGCAGATAATGGTACAGCGCTTGGTTCGCCAATACAACACCTGCTTGATTCACGGATCAAAACAGATGTTTTTATTGGTATAACCGACAACGAAGATTGGGCTCATGGTGACTCATGGAATACGCGTGGAGACTTTCTAACTATGTGGCGCAGCTACAGAAAAGAAGTTAACCCAAACGCTATTGCATTTGTCGTAACCATTGACCCGGGTCGTTGTGCGTCTGCACCCTCTGACGAGGAAGGTGTTCATTTCATTTACGGATGGAGTGATAAGGTTTTGCAATATATTTCTACGACGTTGACATACGGCTTTGGCCAAATTGATACGATTCGTAAAATAGAACTGTAAAACTGAGAAAACCTGAAGGTTTGCACGGTTCGAGTTTCGGGCCGGTTTCACACTACATACACATGATTTTGTATCATGACCTTGTAGCCGGCTGGCAACAGCTTAGTCCCCAATAACCCGGGACGACAAAGTGAAAAACATGGGGGTCGCATTTAGACCCCCTCCCTTTTTGAGATTACAATATTTATTTGCGATTTCAAAATAGGAGTTCATTAAAACCCAAAAAAATCGAAAGGAGATTATCGGAAGTAAGCAATAATTATTTTTTAGACTATTTCTGATAACCTCCTTTTGAAAAAAGCGAGGAACATCAGCCGGAGACCATCCGGCAGCAGGTAAGATCTATTCGTTTTCCTACTCGTTTCGCACACCCAGTGCATATGAGAATCCTTGGTTTGATTTATAAGCCAAGGAAAGGATGGGGTCTCGACAATCAATGTTCGGACCCTTATGACAAATATGATTGATAGCTTTGGGGTTGTGATGTTACTGCAACATCACTTACCCCCCCAAAGATTCAGCTTGTCTTATGGCGTTAAGGTCTTTGTAATTTTTTTGCAAGGAATGGCGCGTAAAGATGCTGACCGAAAAAATGGCGGGAACAAGACCTTTGCGGTGGGACGCATTGCCCTCTCTATAAGTTGTACGGCTCGAGGTACGACGAAGTGAGAATAGTCTTTTTGGAGAACGGCATCAAACCGAAGCTAACCATAAACCATCAGGTTTTTGGCTGCAGGAGTTTGGTGCTAGTTCTCCTCTTTATCAAAATCTTAAATTTGTTTTGAGATTTTGTAGAGAAGTTGATTCGTGAGTTTTTTAAATTAAAAAATTCAAAATTTAAATTCTGAAAAATGGTGGTTAACTATTCAACCCAACGCGAACTAGAAACTATCGCGTCAAAGCTTTTAGGCAAGCAAGGTTTCTGTGCTGACGGTACGCCACGTCGTTTAAAATCTAACTCTCAAATGTTCTTTGAGCGAAGGATTATTAAAACGCCAATGGGTAACCAAATGCGCTAAGGCAAAATATATATTTTGCGCCTACATATAAGTTTGTTGATTTACTCTTTTTAAAATTAACAGGTTCACGAACACCCTATATAAAATTGTTCACATTGCCGAATTAGGAGTTCGGCATCATTATTCAAATCATAAATATTCTTTGTGATTTGATAGTGAAAACAAAAACGCACATTTAAAAAATTGAATAAAAAATGGATAGAAAATTGATAAAATCTTTTTGGATGAACTTAGGATGGTCTAAGCAACGTGAAGTTCGCATAATGACAGATGGTAGAGCATATTTTGAGGTAGCAGAGCAGGGTCATTGTGGAATATGTCAGGGAAGGATTCGTAATATAGAGAATGCTGTTGCCGAGAATAAGCTTGATGTGAATTACGCTTATCTTCATGACAGATATCCTGCTGATGCCAAGACATTGTGGGTTGGAGTGATGGTTGACGAAAAATTAACCGACAGTGAAATCGATACGTTCTTGCGTGAGCAGTTAAATCTGCCTAAATAAATGGTGGCTCCTTAAAAAAGAGCCGGGCGAGCCTAACAAAAAATTCGCCCTTACAATTCAGCCTGCAAATATTTTGTAGATTGATAGTAAAATAAAGTTCTTAAGTATTTTATAAATGGCACGTTTTAGTTTTTGTATTCTGCTTTTTGTACTTGCTGGTTGTGACTACTTGCTTAATAAACACACATCATATGCAAATGGTGTTGTTGTTATTGAAACAAGGAGCATGGCCGGTGTAACTGTAGAGGTTGATACAACGGGCGATGGTGTAACCGATATTGAAGCTCAAGTTGTGGGGCAAGAAATGACCCATAGGTTTCAAAGAGGTGACACTGTTTCTGTTGATATTCGCCAAAGCGAACACTTTGCAAGTTTAATAGCAGAAGGGGAAAAATCCAAACAAGATACACTGAAGCACAGTAAGTAGTATCGCTGGTTAGGTGGAAATCAAGCCTCCTTGAAACTCAAAACCGTCGTTAGACAGGTAAATTGATAAAATATTTTTTGCGGTTTAAAACCCGCACTATCGCAAAATGTGTATTTTGCCTGATGAGTCAGAAATGACGAAATAGTAAAAAGATCTTTCGCAAAAATTAAATAAAAAATAATGGACCTTAAAAATCAAATAACCGAATTTCCTGATAAAAATACTAAAAATCTTTGGCCTGTAATTTACGAAGACATAATGTCTGAAGTAAAAGAACCGACCGATGATACCCCCGGTGTTCCGTATTCTTTTGAAGAAAAGGTTAGGTGCATACTTAGAAAACATTTAAATATGGATCTTGTTAAAAATGACGAGAAACATAGAAAGTTTTTTAAGGATGCCCTAAGGTTTAGTATTAATTTACATACCGACAAAATGCTTTACAAAATTGAAGCCGGGCGTAATTTTTATAAAACAACGGGGCTAAGAAGGGACAACAGTAAAAATAAAAACTAACAAAAAAGGATAACGGGCAAGCCTAATTGTAAAATTGCCCTCATCGTTCAGCTTACAAATAATTTGTAGGTTGATAGTGAAACGCACATTTAAAAAAATAAATAAAAATGGAAATAGATTTAAAAAAACTCAAAGCAAATATTGGTAAAAAAGTTTTTGTTGTTTCAGAAAGGCACGGTAATTTTCGTAGTAGCGAGTATGGCAAACTAGAACAGGTTAATGAGCCTGATAATGTAGTCCTTGCGTTAAAGCCATTTGGCGACAGCATAATTCCAATTGATAATGGAAGCGATAAAATCCTGAAAGTATATGACCAACAAGGCTACATTGTGTACGATGCCGAAACTAAAAAGAAAAAGTAGACCCTAGCCCCGACGTAATGTCGGGGCTTTTTGTATGTTTAGCATGTTAATTGGGGGCGTGTAACATCAAATCGTGGTACGCGGGCAAAATAGTTATCGGGCAAACCCGGTAGCGAGACCTTGTATTACTGGGCAGAATTTAAATAATCTTTAATACGTCTTTTAAACATTCTTCTGCCCATTGTTGTTTTTAGGTACGTTTCACGTCTTTTGGCATCAGTTTCACTTATACAAGCTTCGTAATAAATTACTTTCCATGGCATATATCGTTTGGTTGATATATTCTGCCCAGTGTTATGTTCTATAAGCCTTCGTTTAAGATCGTTAGTGTAACCAAAATATAATTGGTCTGTGTCTTTATTACTTTGTAAACAGTATACGTAGAACATAACTATGCAAGGTTCTGCTACCGGGCAAACTCTGTTACACGGTTCTCGCGTATAACAGTTACACGAATTTCGCCTGGGTAGCGAACCTCGTTTTCAATACTGTTGGCAATGTCGCGAGCCATCTTTTTAGCTTCAATATCGGTAACTTGGGTTGGTGAAACAAATACACGAATCTCACGCCCGGCTGATAGTGCATAACTTTGTACAACACCTGCGTGCGAGTTTGAAATTTTCTCTAGCGCCTCTAATCGTTTTAAATAGTTCTCTAGACTGTCCCTGCGTGCACCTGGTCTGCCTCCACTAATTTGATCGGCAACTTGTACAATGACTGCTTCAACAGATTCGTGGGGGAATTCGTCGTGGTGACTTTTCATGGCATCAATAATTTTTTTATCAGTGCCTAGGCGCTCTAAAATTTTCATTCCAATTTTTACATGCGTGCCTTCAATTTCATGATCAAGTGCTTTACCAATGTCATGCACCAACGCAGCGGCTTTGGCGATTTTAACATCGGCGCCCATTTCGCCCGCCAGCATGCCAGCAATGTGGGCTGTTTCAATTGAATGCTCTAAAACATTTTGACCGTAACTAGTACGAAACGATAGGCGACCTAATAGTTCGCTAACACCAGTTGGTAAATTGTATGCACCTGTTTCATAAATTGCGCGTTCGGCATTTTGCTTCATTACCGCACCAATTTCTTTCTCTACTTTTTTAACTTCTTCTTCAATTTTAGCGGGTTGTATGCGACCGTCGGCAATTAGGTTTAATAATGAACGACGTGCAATTTCGCGACGGGTTGGGTCAAACGACGATATGATAACGCTGCCTGGTGTTTCATCAATCAATAACTCAACACCGGTTGCGCGCTCAAAGGCTTTAATGTTGCGGCCTTCTTTACCGATAATTTTACCTTTGACTTCGTCATCAATTGGTAATGTTGTTGTTAGGTGTTCAGGTATAGCATTTTGGGCAAGGCGATTTATAACTGTTGCCAAAATATCTTTGGCGCGATGTTCGAATCTTTGCGCACCTTCATTTTCAAGTTTGTGCAATTTGGCTAGTATGTCTTCGCTATGATTTTTTTCAGCGATTGAAACAATGTGGTTAACAGCTTCATCTTGGCTAAGGTTTGCTACTTTTTCAATTGCTCGCTGACGTTCGTTAACCAATTCTTCGGCGCGAGTTTTAATAGCGCGAATTTCTTCGGCCTGAGCATGTAACTTTTCAGCCTCAGTCTCTAAATTCTTTTCTTTGTCATCAAGCCTTTCTTCACGTTTAAAAATACGCTCTTCAAGTTTGCGCACTTCGGCTAGTTTTTCATTTGTGATTTTTTCAGTTTCAATTTTTAGATTTTGCGCATGAGTGTGTGCAGTGTCTAATATTTTGTCGGCGTGTTTTTGAGCGCCACCAATAAAACGTTTTGTGGTTGTATAAAAAATTACATAACCAATTACGGCCCCAGCAATTAGCGCAAGACCTATGTATAAAATTGTCATTGTTTCAAATAGTTAAATTAAATAAGTGTGTGCAATAAAGATAAAAGAAAAAGTAAGTCAGAATTTACA
>CAZQAX010000021.1:9730-11600 GCA_964591475.1 uncultured Candidatus Saccharibacteria bacterium | reverse complement strand
ATCTTTAGAAGCGCCTTTCGATATTCCTAATTTTTCGTAATAGTCTTTTGACATTGTAATTATTTAGAGAAACCCATTTATAAATATTGTTATAAATTTAATAAGATGAATAAGAACTTCTTTAACGTATAAGAATGCCTTACCTAAAAGTGCAAGTAGTGCAATAATTATCATTCCAACACCATCCAAATCCATATATTTAGTATAACATTATTTATTTTTGCTCAGGATTGTCGTTTACTTCTGCATCACGAATCTCTTCATTTTGAGGTTCAGGGGTTTGGTTAGCTTGTTCAGATTCAGGGTTTGGAGATGATTGGGCAGCCATAGCTTCGCCGATTTTTGACATTTCTGATGAAAGGTCTTCAACCGCTTTTTTGATTGCATCAATATCAGTAGATTCCTTCAATGCACGCACGGCTGTGATTTTTTCTTCAACACTTGTTTTTAATTCGGCGCTGATTTTATCACCAAATTCTTTCAATGATTTTTCGGCTGAAAATGTTAGCATTTCGGCGCTATTTTTTTCATCAACTAGTGCCTTCTTTTTAGCATCTTCTTCGGCGTGAATTTCGGCATCGTCTTGCATGCGTTTGATGTCTGCATCGGTTAAACCACTAGAAGCCTCGATACGAATTGATTGCTCTTTGCCTGTAGTTTTTTCTTTAGCTTTAACTTGCAATATACCGTTGGCGTCAACATCAAATGTAACTTCAACTTGTGGCATACCGCGTGGTGCTGGTGGAATACCGTCTAATATAAATCGGCCTAATGATTTGTTGTCAGCGGCCATTTGGCGTTCGCCTTGAACAATATGAATTTCAACACTTGGTTGGTTGTCAGCTGCAGTTGAGAATACTTGTGATCTTGATGTTGGTATAGTTGTGTTGCGTTCAACTAGTTTTGTAGCCACACCGCCTAGTGTTTCAATACCTAATGATAGTGGTATAACGTCTAGTAATAGAACGTCTTTGACATCGCCTTGTAGTACGCCGGCTTGTACGGCTGCACCAAGTGCCACAACTTCGTCGGGGTTAATTGTACGGTTAGGTTCACGACCGAAAAGGGCTTTAACGGCTTCAATAATAGCTGGCATACGTGTTTGGCCACCAACTAAAATAACTTCGTTAATGTCACCAATTTTAAATGGTGATGCATCCATGGCTTTTTTAGTAATTTCGATAGAGCGTTTTACATATTCATCAGCAATAGATTCTAATTGTGCGCGAGTCATTTTCATTAACAAGTGTTTTGGTCCATCAACGCCTGATGAGATAAATGGAATATTTATTTCAGTTTCAGTTGTAGTTGAAAGTTCGATTTTAGCTTTTTCAGCGGCTTCATCTAGTCGTTGTAATGCTAGAGGGTCTTTGGTTATATCAATACCTTCGGTCTTTTTAAATTCGTCGGCAATAAAACCAATAATTTTTTGGTCAATGTCGCGACCACCCATGTGGCTGTCACCGTCGGTTGATTTAACTTCGATGACTTCTTCTGAAACCTCCAAAACTGACACGTCAAAAGTACCGCCACCAAAGTCGTAAACTACGATTTTTTCATTAGTCTTTTTATTAAATCCATAAGCAAGTGCGGCCGCAGTTGGTTCGTTAATAATACGTTTAACATCAAGACCGGCAATTGCACCAGCGTCTTTGGTTGCTTTGCGTTGAGCATCGTTAAAATATGCGGGCACAGTAATTATAGCCTCGGTCACCTTTTCGCCAAGCTTGGCTTCAACATCGGCTTTGATTTTTGAAAGGATCATGGCTGAAACTTCTTCGGGGCGATAGTCTTTGTCGCCTAATGTTACCATTACGCCACCATCGGCGCCTTGTTGTGATTTGAAACTAGAAGTTGCAATAACTTTTTG
>CAZQAX010000021.1:0-9630 GCA_964591475.1 uncultured Candidatus Saccharibacteria bacterium | reverse complement strand
TAAATATACACCCATATTTATTTTTTGACAAGTATTTCGCGACCGCTAAAGTCTTGTAAAATTGTGGAAAAGTGCTATATTTTATTTATATATGAAGAAATCTAGCCCAAAGCCTAAAATAAGTAAAAAGATACTTGAAACGCTGTCTGACAAGCCGGCATATTCGGTTTCAGGGCTTAAAAATGAGCTTTTGGGGGCACTTCGCGATGCTCAGCATAAAGGTTCTGATCAAGCGGGCAAAGAGGCTGTATACGCTGTTTCTAGGGCATTTAAAAACCTTGAAGGTTCGGGTTATATCGAGGTTATACAGTCTGATAATGCTGACTATGCTCGGCTGACCAAGGAAGGCAAGCAAAAGAATTATTCACTACTATTGGACAACGAAAATGTATTGGTGCCAACTGCGTGGGACGGCCTGTGGCGTATAGTTATGCTTGATTTGCCCGAGGCGCGCAAAAGCGAACGCGAGGCATTACGTTATCTATTAAAAAAAGCCGGTTTTGTATGTATTAAAAATTCAGTTTGGGTTACACCCTATGCATACGAGCATTTGTTTATGAATATTAAAAAAGATCTAAATCTAACAACTGAATTTATGATTTTTGTTACTAATAATCTAGACCCCGAAACACAAAAAGAATTTTTCAAAACTTTTGGGTTTGGTAATTAAATAAATAGAAATAAAAACATTCCAACATTCTGCAGAATACCAGAATGTTATATGCAAATAAAAAAACCGTCCTGAGTATAAACTCGATGGACGGTTTTTTGAAGTCTTTTTGTGGCGTTATGCCTTTTTTTGTAAGACTCCGGGTGAAAATCCCTTACAGCCAGGTAGCCCGGCAAAGCTTTTTAGTACTTGCACCTGTTCGGGTGTTAGTTGCAATGTGTAGATATACATGTTGCCTTCACGCCTTGCCTGCTTCACAGTTGCGTAGGCGTTTATGTTGGCGTGCTTATCTCCGGCCTTACTTTCCTGCCATGACATATATACGTCACCTTTTTTAAAAAGCCTCCTCGGGGGTATTGTATCGGTCTCAATACTACCAAACCAGGTAACGCGAACGCGTTGCCACTGTAGGGCGTCAGTTGGTATGTGGGTGTTTGTATCGGTAAATTTAGCCGACACAGTCACTGTATTTTTCAAAGAGTCGAAAGTCATACTCATTTTGAAATCTTCACACGAACTGAAACCTGACTGTGAAAAAGAATTATTGCTCGCGGCCATAGCGCAAAGTATTGCGATAACCCCTGCAAATTTATTAAAATACTTCATATTTCCTTGTATATTATAGCAGGAAAATATGTAAATGTCAATAGCTATACCGAGTGGGGTGTGGATACTTAAAAGGGCTTATTTTTGATAGACTTTTACGCGAGCGGGGCGAATTACCCTGACTTGCCCTGAAGTATTTGAAGGGTCGCCTATTTTGTAGCCTGATTGTATAACCATAGCTATCGTGTGGTCTAGGTTTTCATCATCAGTCGGTAGTGTTTCAACACCTTCATGTAGGTTTGGATCAAAAGCTTCGCCTACGTTGCCTATTTTTGTAATACCGCTGTTTAGTAATGCATTTGTTATGTTGTTATAAATGTATTCAATACCAACGCGCCAGTTTGGGTCTACCTTCTCCCAACTTTCTTTGTTACTTATTGCCATATCAAAACTATCTAATGCGGGCATTAGTGATTCAAGCAAGTCTTCTTTGCCGATGTTTTTAGCATTAGCGATTTTTTGTAAACTATCACGTTGCAAATTAACATAGTCGGCTTTGGCACGTTGCCAACCAACTAGGTACTCATCGCGTTCGGTGCGTAATTTTTTAACCTCTTCGCGTAATTTTTTAGCTACGTCTTTGGTAGGCAGTACATTACCCTCTTCGTCAGAATCGACAAATTCAAAGTCGGTGTCGCCCTCTGCACCACCCACACCACTTGCAACATTTGGCATGTCTAAATCGGCCGTATCAATATCGGGCACATGACTATTTTTAATTTTGTTGTCATCATCATTCATACACAACATTATACTGAAAATTTGAAATAAAAAAAGCCCTTAAATTATTTTACAAGGGCTTTAGTAAATGAATAAATCTTTGCAAATATTACATTGCTTTACATGTGCAGTTGGTGTTTCTTGGACATATTCTTGTGGGTGCGGGCATTTATTACGAATCTCTCGCAGTTTTTGCTCGTGAGAGGATATGGCGTCATTCAACCGTCTTTTTTCTGTATTGATTGCATCTATTGATTTAAAGACACTTTCAACTTTTAGTCTTATTTTATCAATTTCTTCTGTCTGCATAAATTGTACTATTACCTGAAAAGATTACTCTAAAAAAACCTTTTTGTCAAAAAAAAGTCCTTCTTTTAATTCAAGAAGGGCTTTAGCTTAGTCAATGATTTTATAACAGATACTACATTTTTTAGCATCTTGACCTTCCAAGTCTATTAACTTATCAGTTGGGTGTTGGCAATCTTTTTGAATACCTAATATCATCTTTTTGGCTTCAAGAATTTCTTTTTTGCCCTCGTCTCTTTTTTGAATACCTGAATTTAGGGCTTTTTGGGCAACCTTCATTCTGGCCCTAATCATTGGGGTTTCGTATTTTATTTTGTTCATATGTGCTTTATTAAGTGCTATTATGTAAACTACTCTTTATGTCTATTTTTGTCAAACAAAAAAGCCCCGAACAAGTCGAGGTTTTGGTCTAAAAAAAAGACTATTTTTAACTTCCTTAATCCCCACCACAGCTTGAGCTGCAGAACGAGCCAGAGTCAGTTGAGTCAATGGATTCGGTGCTGTGTGAATATGTATTATCACCGGGGTTATTAATCTCGGGGTCTGACCATGTACCACCGGTACCGCCGCCATTACTTTCGCCTCCGCCAAATTGGCCCGGATTTGTTTCAATAATGGTTCCCGTGTCTGATGGGAAGTGCGTGTGCAGGTACGAATCATCTGTAAAATAACCGGAGTCAACACTGCTTTCGCTTTTCTTCTTCTTTTTCTTTGGGGTGTAATTTCCCGAAACTTCATTTTGATCAAACTTTGGTTTACTCCAAACAGCTTCGGGCGGGTCGGCGTTGAATTCTTTTTTATATAAATCAAGCGTTGCCAAATACTGAGCACTGAATGTGCCGGTCTGCTCGGTGAAGTTAAGCAATTCGGGTTCATGGTCGAGCTTGAAATTAATCACCTCATCACAGAACTTACGATAGGCTCTGGTAAACAACATATGTTCATGCCATACTTTGTCGATAATTTCTGATGGAGTTACTGAAAAATCGCTTACAATCGCCAGGAACACAAACTTTTTGTATTCATGAATCGCAAGTAATGCAAAGTCTTTGCGCCAATTCAGCTTCTTTGCGATTTTTTCAGCAAAGGCTTTCGTTGCAGCGTTTTCACCTCCGAATGTTTCGGTTACTTTGTCCCAGATACTTTCTGGCACCATGTGATTAAAGTGGTAACCACGCAGGGCTAACCACAAGTCTTTTTTGTCTTTTAATTTTGTCATAGAGCTTCTATTAGCTGCCCATATTATACACAACATTTAATACTTGTCAAATAAAAAAGCCCGATATACACCGGGCTGAATTTTAAGCTATATTTTGTGTGATTTCCCTAGCGGTAATGTCTGATACTGAATAGGTCAGCTGTATGTCAAACACGTCCTTAATTTCGTCAGATATTTCCTTGTCGTAAATCCTTAGAATTAGTCTAAGGTCAGGTTTAATTGAACGAGCATTTAACCCAACCTCGAGGTTCTTTGAATCATCACTGATTAGTGAATACAACGCTTTTGCATTAGCCACATTGACATCAGTAAGTGTTTTAGGTAACGATGCGTCGCCAATGTAAATATCAATACCTTTTGATTTAAAGTGATTGATTTGAGATAGGTCTTTGTTTTGTTCTACGATTATCACCTTCTCACCTCTTTCAATTAAGTTCTCGGCAACGAAATAGCCGATCCTACCCAGACCACATAAAATTATGTGTCCTTTGAGGTTGTACTTTTTTATACCTAACAATGAAAGCTCTCTATTTTTCAGCACTTCATCTATTATTAACGAGAATGAAAACCAAATAAATATGGTTGAGACTATCATTAAAGTGATATCTACTACCTTACTAAGAGTATCTTCATTCAACAGGTTTATGTCGCCATAACCAGTAGTAGACATTGTCACGATCACAAAGTAAACCGAATCTATCCAGCTTAGCTTGTTATGGTAGTGAAAAAAGGCGGAACTTAATAATACTATCACCATAAAGGCGAAAGATATTTTTAACACTACTTTTGCAAGAGGGTGCTGTTCAGTATCAATTATTATTTCTGGTGGCTCGTATTTTATTGAATGATTGTTGATTTCGTCCAAACCGTTAACAAAAGCTTTTGCTGAAATTTCACCGGGGCTAAAGACTTTTAACCTAGGGTTAAGTTTTTTCAAGTGCGAAGCAATTTTATTGTTAAAAATAGACATACTTACTGCGCACGATATGTCCATAGAATTTATGGCTATAAAAAACTCGAGGTTTTCGTCATCTTCGTTTTCGACAATAAAAACATGTTTCAGGTTGGTCGTATCTATACCTTCAAGTTTTGACTTGACACTTTTCAGCGAACCGTTTTTTAACGTAGTGTTAAGGTTTGATATTTCGATAATTTCAAAACCTTTTTCTTTTAGTAGGTGTTTGGTTCTTGTGGCCAAATGGCCCGATCCAAAAACTAGAATCTTATCTTTTTCCATTTTCTATCAGTGTAATTTTCCTTTGTATTTATACACCATAAAAAGGCTTCTGTCAAATAAAAAAGCCCCGAACGAATCTGGACTTTCATAATCTTAATCAATACCTTTTCGACCAGCAAAACGGTCGTCTTTTTCAAATACTCTCTCTTCCCTAGTCATGATTGAATTAAAGTGTTCATCACATAGGTATACAGTTAACGGGTGGCTTATCTGGTGGGTTTGATAAACCTCGAGCTCGTCGTTTGTTTCAGTGTCGGGTCTGTTGTCGTATATGTTCAGCTCACCTATTTTGTGTGAAGAAAGGTTTAGACAACCAGGTACATGGCATTTTACGCCAAGACAACATTTTGGGATTAATCTATTATTGCTCATTTGTAAACAGCTATTTTTATGCTGACTGCACTATAAATTAATTTATTTTAAAAGTCAATAAAACAAAAACCCCTTTCGGGGTTTTTGTAAGGTCTGTTAAATAAATTAACGTTTTGACCAGGTTGGAGCTTTGCGGGCTTTTTTAAGACCGAACTTGCGGCGTTCTTTGGCACGTGGATCGCGCTTTAATAGGCCTAGTTTTTTCATACCAACTCGGCGTTCTTCGTCTTCTTTGACAAGAGCACGAGTTATAGCATGGCGAACTGATTCAGCTTGGCCGTTTATACCACCGCCACTAGTTTGGGCTGTAATGTCGTAAAGTTGTTCGACACCACCGGCAGTAAAAGGTTGCAAAAGCTTTGCTTGAAGTGTTGGAGTCATGAAGTAAGTCTTCATGTCTTTGCCGTTAACTGTAAAGTTACCTTTACCGTTAGGGAAAATTCTCACTGAAGCCGTTGCATTTTTGCGACGTCCAATCGCGTATATGTATGTGTTCTTCTTTTCCATATTATTAATCGTTAACAGTTAAATACTTCATAATACGAGGTCGAAGTTTGTTTGCTGGCAACATACCGTATACCGCAAGACGAATAACTTCTTCGTAGCCTTTTTTAGCAATAACTTCTTTTAGGTTTTTAAATTTTAAACCACCTGGGTAGCCTGAATATCTTTCGTAAAGTTTTTCAGTCAATTTCTTGTCAGAAATTTTCATTTTACTTGCGTTTGAAATTGTAACTGAGATTTCAGGTAGAATGTTTTTCTCGTAAGCTGTTGTGTTTTTGCCCATTAATTCTTTGGCAGCAACACTAGCAACGCGACCAATAGCTTGGCCTGATGCATCAATTACAAGGTGGCTTTTGTTTGTATCGTTTTCCATAGTAATCAGAATATTAGTCAACCAAGGCAATTACGGCCATAGGTGCGGCGTCGCTTTTGCGTGGTGGTAATTTGGTAATTTTAGTATAACCTCCTGTTCGACCAGTGTATTTTGGAGCTATTTCATTTATTAAAATATTTAGCTCTTTTTCATTATTCATTAGTTTAGCAAGTAACATACGGCGAGAAGCAAGTGTGCCTTCCATAGCCTTGGTTATCATTTTTTCAGCATATGGTCGCAACTCTTTAGCTTTTGGCTCGGTAGTTGTAATTTGACCATGTCTAAAAAATGAAAGGGCTAGGCCTCGCATCAATGCTACACGCTGATTTTTCTTGCGTCCGAATTTTCTTACGTTGTTATGATGTCGCATATTATTTTAGAGTAATTCCAAGTTCAGAAAGAGTAGATTTAATTTCATTAATTCCCTTCTCACCGATACCTTCGATTTCAAGTAGGTCGGCTTGGCTTTTTCGAGCAATACCACCGACGGTTCTAATGTTTGCATTTGTCAGTGCGTTTAGTGTACGAGCGCTTAATTCAAGTGCGTCGATACGAGTTTTCAAAATGTCTGAGATCTCTTCGTCAGTTGCGTCGCTGTCAGTATCGATTGATTCTTCATCGATAGATACTTCTTCGACTGGTTTGTCCATAACAACTTTGAAATCTAAAACAGCTTCTAGTTGTTTGATCATTAACACAATTGATTGAGTTAGAGCTTCGCGAGGTGAAATAGTGCCATCAGTTTCGATGTTTATGCGCAAGCGGTTGAAGTTTGTATTATCACCCACGCGCATATTTTCAACATCGTATGAAACACGTTTGATTGGTGTAAAATAAGCATCAACTGATATTGTACCAATTTCTGTTTGAGCTTTTTGAAGAGCTTCTTTGGGTACGAAACCTAATCCGTGTTCAACACGAATATCGATTGTTAGTTCGATCTTACCGGTAATTTCGCAGATGTAAGCGTCGGGGTTCATAACCTCTACGCCACCTGAAACTTTGATATCACCAGCTGTAACAACTTTTGGACCTTTGACTGATAGTGTGACTGTTTGAGGCTCTTCGCTCACTGTTTTAAAGCGAACTTGTCGAAGATTAAGTAGTAAATTTACTACGTCTTCTTTGACACCTTCAATCACGCTGAATTCGTGAGAAATTCCTGAAATTGAGACAGATGTAATAGCTGTACCTGTTAGCGATGATAGGATAATACGCCTTAGTGAGTTACCAAGGGTAAAACCGTAACCTGGGTGTAGAGCATCGATCTCGTACACGCCTTTTGTTGTATCTTCGGCCACAACTCGTGGCTTTGATGGTAAATGTATTTTATGTTCTTGCATACTTACGTATTTAATGAACTAAGCTATTAACGGCTATAAAATTCTAGCACTGTATTTAGGTCGAGATAGCCCTCGACATTTTTCGGAATTCCAGATACGGTTCCTTTTAATTCACCAGCATCAGCTTTTAACCAATTTGGTAAATTATAAGTTTTTAATCTAGTTGGAAGCTCGGTAAAGAGTACCGAAGCACGGCTCCCCTCACGGGGAGTAATTGTATCACCAAGTGACACAATGTGCGATGGAACTTTTAACCGTTTGCCATTAACCAGAATGTGACCGTGTGAACACATTTGTCGAGCCAAGGCACGAGTTGGTGCCCAGCCTAGACGGTAAACGACGTTATCAAGTCGGCTTTCAAGTAACTGATAAAGTTTATCAGAAACAGGAGAAGCTTTTTGGTGTTGGGCTAAACCAACGTATTTTTGTAGTTGGCGCTCGTTGATACCATATGAGTAGCGAATCTTTTGCTTTTCAAGCATTTGACTACCGTAAATAGACGGAGCCTTTCTTCGCTTATCTTTCTTATTCTTTTTAGCTTCAGATGCAACATATTTTTGAGTTTGGCATTTTTCGTAAATACCAGCACCCAATCGACGACACATCTTGTATTTTGGTTTGCTTATCATGCTATATAAATAATTTTAGACTCTTCGAGGTTTTTTAGCTTTAGGACCGTTATGGGGTACTGGGGTCACATCACGAATGTTTGTGATCTCAATATCGTAAGCCATAAAAGCTCTAACTAATGGTTCACGACCAGAACCAACACCTTTGATAATAACGTTAACATTTTTAACACCGATAGTTTTGGCTTTTTCACCTAAAACTTCACCAACTTTTGTAGCAGCAAAAGGTGTACCCTTTTTAGCTCCTCTAAAACCTAGTGCGCCAGATGACGATGTAAACACCGCATTTCCAGCCTTGTCAGTTACCAAGCCTTTTGTGTTATTAAATGTTGCTTGAATGTACAATGTACCTTCTGCAAGCTTTTTCTTTGGTAGTCGTGAAGCTGATTTTTTGTTACCGCTTTCTCCACCACCTGTTTTTTTAACAATTCTTTTTTTACCCATAAATATTTAGTGAAGTATTAATCTTATGTTTTCTCAGTCTTACGACGACCGCTAGCCATAGTTTTACGTACGTTACCACGAACAGTTCGTGAATTTGATTTTGTACGTTGGCCACGAACAGGTAGACCCTTAGCGTGACGAGTTCCACGGTAAGCTTTAATGTCTTTCAATCTTTTAATGTTTGACGCAACCTCGCGCTTTAAATTACC
Organism: uncultured Candidatus Saccharibacteria bacterium; assembly: GCA_964591475.1. Lineage (GTDB taxonomy): Bacteria > Patescibacteriota > Minisyncoccia > Phycocordibacterales > UBA9973 > MFUC01. The sequence continues at coordinate 998 of CAZQAX010000021.1, read as the reverse complement.
TTCAACTTTGAAAGACTCGACGATTTTTCGAATCTCGTTTTCTTGGTCGATGTTTATTTCAGATGCCTTTGTGTCATGTGGAAGTCCCACCTGGTCAAGGATCTTTTTAGCACGTGATCTGCCAATACCATAAAGGGCGGTTAAACCGATCTCTAGGTGTTTCTCGTTTGGAATGGTGATACCTAAAATACGCATAATTATTGTTTTTGTTTATGCTTTGGATTATCGCAAATAATATACAAATGGCCACGTCTTTTGACCATTTTGCATTTCTCACAAATTTTTTTTACTGATGCTTTTATCTTCATACACTTTTTATTTTTCGCAAATTTTGGAGTCTAGAAAGGCAAATGCCTCGCCTATGACGGCTCTGGAAATACCTTTTGATAAGGATGGTGTTTACTTCACTCGCTTTGGTGTGCACATGACCAGCTCTTACATGCGAGCTCGTCCTGGAGATGTGAATGCGGTGGATTGGCCTCGTGATATGCTGGCGACGGGTGAAGTTCGTGATGGGAGTTTTTCGCTCACAGATTCTGAAGTAGACTCTGTAAAAGTAGAGGTGATTGCGAATCTGCACGCCGATGCTTTGAGAGAAAGTATGGCTCGGGCGCGGCACTTGAGCTAAGATTCCCGCATGTCCCTCGCGCTTTCCATTCATGATCTTCGCAAGACTTATGCCAGTGGCACGCAGGCTCTGCGGGGAGCGGATTTAGAAGTGAAGGAGGGTGATTTTTTTGCTCTGCTCGGTGCGAATGGGGCGGGTAAAACAACTTTGATCGGAATTTTAACAGGTCTGGTGAATAAGACTTCGGGCACGGTGAAGGTTTTTGGGCGCAATCTGGATGCGCACGGCACCGAAATCAAGCGGGACATCGGCATGGTGCCTCAGGAATTCAATTTCAGCATCTTCGAAAAAGTGCTCGACATTGTGGTGGCGCAGGCGGGCTATTTTGGAGTTTCTCGAAAGAAGGCACTGGAAGAGGCTGAAAAGATTT
>CAZQAX010000020.1:2087-12617 GCA_964591475.1 uncultured Candidatus Saccharibacteria bacterium | reverse complement strand
AATGGCACAAGCTAGCTTGACTGTAAGAGGTACATCTCAAGCAGGTGGGAAACCAGAACATAGTGATCCGACCATACGCATTAGACGCGGTGGAAGCTCAACGGATAAAAGCTACTCTAGGGATAACAGGCTAGTTCCGCCTAAGCGTCCATAGCGACGGCGGAGTTCGGCACCTCGATGTCGGCTCACCTTAACCTGGGGGTGGAGAAGCTCCCAAGGGTATGGCTGTTCGCCATTTAAAAAGGTACGCGAGCTGGGTTCAAACCGTTCAGTTTATGATGTGGTCTGTATGTAGAACAAAAAGTTTACTTTCTGTTCTACATACAGATCGTGTATCACGACCTGAACCCATTTGAATCCGAGGAGATGATTTTAAGGAGAATCATCAAAAAGACATCAATCACGGCGGCTACATATAGTAATATATGTATGCACATTCAACTTATATCGGTGAAACCCTTCGAGTTAAAAACTCTCAGGGCAACACCGAGGGAATCCTGAGAGAAATCGAAGGAACCCGTAGAGACTAAACGTTGAACATCTTGAAAAAGATGAATTTATAGTCCGATCCCTTCAGTAATGAAGGTTCGATTATGTGTTTACGCAACATATAATAGAAGTAAAACGTAGATGCGTGAGACAGGTTGGTCTCCTATCTACTGCAGGCGTTGACTCTTGAGAAGATTCGTCCCTAGTACGAGAGGACCGGGATGAACTGACCTCTGGTGTACCAGCTCTTTTGCCAAAAGGATCGCTGGGTAGCTAAGTCGGGAATGGATAACCTCTGAAAGCATCTAAGAGGGAAGCCAACTTCAAGATGAGGAGTCGGTATGAGGACCCTAGGAGATTACTAGGTTGATAGGCATTAGGTGTAAGCACCGCAAGGTGTTCAGCCAAGATGTACTAATTGTCCCATTCCTATTAGGTAATGTGTAAATCATTACAATGAAATATTTTCATAAACGTTATATAATTAATTTAAATAGTCTGATTCTAATGCAACACTGCTAAATAATTTATTTTATTTGGTAGTTAAATAATATCGAATACTTTGTGTTGGTGATTCATCGTAGGGGTCACACCTCTTCCCATTCCGAACAGAGTAGTTAAGCCTTATTGAGCCGATGATACTCGCTTTGCGGGGAAAGTAGGTTGTCGCCAGCACAAAGTATTCGATAAACCGTACGCGTAATGCGTAGGGAATACAATTCAAAAGCCCCAAGGTGTTTACATCAAGGGGCTTTTGAATTTCAAAAATAACCTTATTTATAAGGGTTTTTATATATTGACTTTTCCTATATAATATGCTATAGTTAAAGTCTAAAATAGATCTTAAAAAATGAATATATTTAACCCAAACAACCAATCGTTTAACTACTCAGAAAACCTTAAGCCACTGTTTGAGGCCATGAAACAAGGTAAAAGAATAAAGTCCGTTACTTGCATGAGAGGTACCATGAATGCAGACAATCCAAGTAGGGATTTTAAAATAAAGGATTTCATTGCCGTAGATTATTCTGTTGCGGCTGGTCGTTTAGACGGAGTCGATTGTGACCTTGTTGAAACACAGGCTAGGAAGAAAGATTTCTACATGAACTGGGTTCGTTCTTTTGAGCTCTAGTTAAATAAACAACTGTAAAATATAAAGCCCGTGGTTTTTACCCCGGGCTTTTTTATTTTTATAAAAAGTTTTTATATTTATGTTATAATTTAGCTATTATGACATGGGGTGGGCGAAGGAAGTTAATAATTAATTTACTAATTATATTTTTGGTATTTTTACCTTTGGCGTATTTAATATATTCAAAAGTTAAACCAATCCCTGATTGTTTTGATCGTCGCAAAAATGGTGACGAGGTGGGTATCGATTGTGGTGGTAAATGCCAACTATATTGTCCATACCAAAAGAAAGACGTAGTCGTTATATTTGCTAGGCCCCAACGTGTGGCTGACGGGTTATATAATGCGGTGGCGCTAATTGAAAACAAAAACACCGACGCTTTTGCGCCAATGGTTCGCTATAAGTTTAAATTATATGACGAATACAATATACCTGTTGCAACACGCGAAGGCACAACCTATATTAACCCTAATACTAGACAGGCTATTTTTGAGGGTGGTATTAATGTAGGTAAACACGAAGTTAGCAGGGTTGTTGTTGAATTTACCAAGCCAATTACATGGTTATATACTGACCTGGGCTCATATGTACTACCGTTGACCGTTAGTGAACCAAATTATCGTGCATTAAATGACAAGCCAATGCTAAACTATACGCTTGAAAATTCTGGTTACGACAACATACCGCGGGGTAATTCAGTTGTTTTGGTTTATGATAAAGACAATAATGCCGTGGCTTTTTCAAGTACTATAATGGACAGAATGCCACCAGCCAGCAAGCAGGTAATCGTCTTTTCGTGGCCTAAATTGTTTACTGGTGGGCCGTTTCGTTTCGAGCTTTATAATCAAGTCGATCTAACTCAATATCAAAATAAAGATATAAAAACCAAGCAGTAAAATGATAAAAAGATTTGCGCATATTGATTGGACAATTATTTTAACCCTTTTACCGATTTTTGGAGCAGGGCTTTTATCAATGAGGTCATTGACGGGGGAGAATAATTTTTTTGAAAAGCAAATAATTTGGATACTATTATCGCTAGTTGTTTTTTTCATAGCCTCGCAGGTTGATTTTCGGTTTTTCAAGCGCTCAACAATTTTGGTTAATATTTACTTGGCTCTTTGTGCGGTTTTAGTTGTTCTATTTTTTGCTGGATCAACCGTTAAGGGGTCTCAAAGTTGGTTTCAATTGGCGGGTTTTTCGTTTCAGCCGGCTGATTTCGTAAAAGTTGCACTCATTTTAATGTTGGCTAAATATTTTTCACGTCGCCATGTAGCCATTGGTGAATGGCGTCATGTTATGATATCGGCCCTGTATATGTTTGTGCCGTTTGTTTTAATTTTATTACAACCCGATTTTGGTTCAGCCATGGTTATATTTTTTATTTGGTTTGGTATGGTTTTGTTTTCAGGTTTGGGGCGTAAACAAATACTGGTACTAACGTCTATTGGTATAGTTTTATTTGCTTCATTTTGGTTGTTTGTTTTCAAGCCTTATCAAAAGGCGCGTATTATAAACTTTATTAACCCGTCGGCTGATATTAGAGGTACGGGCTATAATGTATTTCAATCAATTGTCGCGGTTGGTTCGGGGCAAGTTATTGGCAAGGGTATTGGTTATGGTACTCAGTCACGTTTACAATATTTGCCTGAACACGAAACTGACTTTATATTTGCCGCTTTTTCAGAAGAATGGGGTTTTATCGGGGCTTTGCTATTATTGGGTCTGTATGTCTTTTTGTTTTATCGAATAGTATCAATAGCCCTAGTTGGTTCAAGTAATTTCGAATCATTATATGCAGTTGGTTTTGCAATTTATTTAATGAGTCACCTGGTGGTTAATATTGGTATGAATATCGGGCTTATGCCGGTTACGGGTATACCACTACCGTTTATGAGTTACGGCGGGTCACATATTTTGGCTGAAATGTTTGGTTTGGGGTTACTGGTTTCAACTAAAAAATACGCACGAGTTTCTCATAGGGAAATGTCGAATAATGAATTAATTGGTGGTATGTAGTTTAACCTGTATGAATGAAAAAATATTTTACTATCTAAATAGCTTACTAGGTAAATCAAGTTTTTTTGATAATGTTGTTTTATTTTTGTCTAATAATTTTGGTTACTTATTGATCGGGCTGTCTTTTTTGTTTTTAATACTTCATTATGATACTAGAAGGGAATATTCAAGTGATAAAAAAAGATTTAGACAAAAAACCAAAGAAATAATAATTATGCTAGGTAGTACCTTTTTGGCTTGGGTTTTAGTTGTAATTACTAAAAAACTTTTTATTAACCCTAGACCTTTTATTTTGTATCCAGAAATCAACACTTTGTTTATTTACGGAGGCGAAGATTCGTTCCCGTCTGGGCATGCGGCTTTTTATGGCGCATTAGCTGTTTCGATTTTTGCCTACCATAAAAAGGCGGGTACTGTCTTTGCTTTGGGGGCGGTTTTAATAGGTCTTTCTCGTGTTATTGCGGGTGTCCATTTTCCTCTTGACATAGTTATGGGTTTCATATTTGGTGCGTCAGTTAGCGTTTTAGTCTATTACTTTATTCGTGTTTTAGCCAAAAAATACAAGAAATACATTGATTTTTTGTTCGATTGCGTGTAAAGTAGGGTTTATGAAATACCGAATTATAGCATTAATAATTTTAATTTTGGGCGCAGGTTTGGGCTATTTTGTCTATAAATCTGAAGTGGCTCATCAAAATGGTTCTCAAACTAAATTAGCAAAATACCCATTTAAACTAGGTTTAGACCTAAAGGGTGGTTCGCACTTGGTTTATGTTGCCGATACATCAAGTTTGGCTAATGATCAAGTCGAGCCTGCCATGTCAGCATTACGAGAGGTTATTGAAAAGCGCATCAACGATATTGGTGTTGCTGAACCAATTATTACAACTCAAAAGGTGCGTGTTGGCGAAACTACCGAAAACCGACTAATTGTTGACCTACCAGGTGTTACCGATGTTAAAGAAGCGACTGATCAAATTGGGGCAACTCCAACACTTGATTTTCGTATTGAAGATCCAAACTATGCTGAAAATTCTAAAAACTTAGTTGGCAAGGTTGTGAATGGCGAACTAAAGCTTGAAATGCCTGACATGTATATTAAAACTGAACTAACTGGTGCTTATTTAGAATCAGCCAGTGTGCAGTTTAACCAACAAACAACTGAACCTTATGTTGCGTTAAAATTTAACAAACAAGGTGCCGATTTATTTGAAAAAATTACAAGTGAAAACGTTGGCAAAACAATTGCTATTTATTTAGATGGCGTACAAATATCAGCACCAACTGTTAATGAAAAGATTTCAGGTGGCGAAGCCATTATCAATGGTCAATTTACACCAAAGGTTGCCAAAGACTTGGCCAAGCGTTTAAGTTTTGGTGCATTGCCAGTAAGTGTTAGCCTGGCTTCAACTCAAACCATCGGAGCTTCTCTTGGTCAAAGTGCAGTTAATGACGGTGTGCGTGCCGCTGTTATTGGGTTCTTGCTAGTGGCTCTGTTTCTAATAATTTGGTACAGACTACCTGGCTTGATTTCAATTATCTCTCTTGCAATATACGCACTAATTATTCTAAGTATTTTCAAACTAGTACCTGTTACACTAACTGCTGCTGGTATTGCTGGGTTTATTATTTCAATAGGTACAGCGGTTGATGCAAACATTCTGATATTCGAAAGAATGAAAGAAGAATTAAAAGCTGGTAAAGAAATTTTTGAGGCGATCAAAGACGGCTTCGGTCGAGCTTGGACTTCAATTCGTGATGCCAACATTGCCGGTATTTTGGTTGGCTGTGTTTTGATCTACACAGGTATTCCAATCGTAAAAGGTTTTGCTGTGACATTGGTTATTGGTATGGTGGCTAGTCTGTTTTCTTCTATGACAATTTCTAGACTAATGCTATATTCACTACGTTTCAAAAAAAGTAGCAAGGTCGTACGCTTTATGTTCGGTTCAGGCTTTACCAGATAATAGTACAAAATAATTCTTAAAATATATGTTTGTTATAAAATATAAAAAAATATTCGTTTCTATTTCTCTTCTTCTTGTGTTACTTTCTCTTGGGTCTTTGTTTGTCTACAAACTGCCAATAGGTATTGATTTCAAGGGTGGTGCTTTGACTGAGGTTACCTATACAGATGCTAGACCTGATATTGAAATAATAAATCAATCTTTTACTTCTCATCAAGGTTTAGGTACGGTACTTGTTCAACCAGAGGGTGATAAAAATTTAATGATTAGAACTAAAAATCTTACTGAATCTGAAAGACAAGAGCTGGTATCAGTTCTAAGTCAAACAGGATCTGTAACAATAAATAACTACACATCAATCGGTCCATCGGTGGGCAAAGAACTAACTAGTAAAATGATCATGGCAATCATTGTTGTATCGATCATAATAATATTGTTTATTTCTTATGCTTTTCGTGGTGTATCATATCCAGTCAAATCATGGAAATACGGTGTTATTGCTGTAATGACACTGCTGCATGACATTATCATTCCAGTCGGTATTTTTGCAATACTGTCTCGTGTATACCATGCTGAAGTTGACACTCTTTTCGTTGTAGCCTTACTAACTGTTATTGGACTATCACTGTCTGACACAATCGTTGTTTTTGACCGTATTCGCGAGAACATAAAACATAAAAAGTTTGCAACTTTCCCCGAAACTGTTGGTCAATCATTAAACCAAGTTTACACTCGTTCAATAAATACTTCAGTTACAGTTATTATTGTTTTGGTTGCCTTATCAATTTTTGGTCCTGAAACAATCAAAGTCTTTGCTTTGATGATGACTGCAGGTATGATTTGCGGTACGTACTCATCAATCTTTCTTGCTAGTCCAATGTTGGTTTACGCACAAGAGTTGCAAAAATCTAAGAATTAGAAAAAATGAAAAAAGAAGTATTTATTCCACGACCAGATCAGGTAGACTATTCAAACGCTCGTTTTGCGCCGGTTATTAATTGCGCGGTTGTGTATAAAAATAAAATACTTTTATTAAAAAGAAATAAACATTTACGTTTTTACCCAAATTATTGGAACGGTGTATCTGGTTTTTTGGACGATAAAAAAACATTAAAACAAAAAATTGAAGAAGAGCTAAGTGAAGAGCTTGGTATTTCGAAAAAAAATATTATTAATTTTAAAATGGGTAATATCTTTCATCAAGAAGAAAAGAAGTACAAGAAAACTTGGATCGTACATCCGTTAATTGTTAATATTTCAACAGATAATATAAAACTTGATTGGGAGGCTCAGGAATATAAGTGGGTCACATTAAATGAAGCCAAAAAGCTAAAATTATTACCCGGCTTTGATATTGTTTTAAAAAACGTACTTAAATAGTTTAATCTGTTAGGTTGTTTAATAGTCTGGGTATTTTTTTAAAGTCTTGAGCTAATGTTTCGCGTAATGCGCCATTGTACATTGCGGCAGCGGGGTGGTATAGTGCTATAAAATTATCGGTGGGGAATCCATCGATTTTTTTATTTAATAATTTACCGTGCACATCGCCAATTTTAAACTCTGGTAAAAAATTATTCATGGCAATACGCCCTAAAAAAATAATTACTTTTGGTTTTATAAAATCAAGCTCGGCCAATAACCACTTACGGCAAGCTAATTTTTCAGCCTCGGTCGGGTCGCGATTCTCGGGTGGGCGATATTTAACTGTGTTGGTTATATAAACATCTTCACGGCTCAGTTTTATACTTGCCAACATTTCATTCAAAAATTTGCCCGCACGGCCCACAAAAGGCAAACCTTGTAAATCTTCATCTTTACCTGGCGCCTCGCCAATAAACACAATGTCAGCATTTGGGTTGCCGTGGCCAAAAACAGGTTGTGTGGCCTGTATCTTCAAATCACACTTACAAGCCCTGTGTTGGGCATTTTGAAGCCTTTTAAGCCTATTTATGGCATCGTTCATAACTTAATTATACATATAAAATAAGCCTTTTTTACCCTTGACTTTTATGTATTAAAATGCTATAATGTAACCAGATTATGAAAGTACTTTTAAAAATTTCCGCCCTAGCTGTCCTGTTACTTACAGCCTCAGCTTATACCTTTGCCCAGACTGTTAATGTATCAGTAACTGATACAGTTAAATCTCAACCGATATACAAACCCAAACCACAACCAAGTTACTTTCCGTTTTTTAATAACGGCGTAAAAGGTGTTGGCGAAGTTTTGACCCGTATCGCCGGCCCGCGTTATATTTCAATCCGTGATTATCACGGGGCGAAACAATTCTCGTATGCTGAGATGTTAACCGAACACCTTTCCATGCTTAATAAAAAGTATGAGTGGGGGTTTGTTTCAGTTAATCTCGATACAGTTGTTTATATACTAAACCACTCACGCGAGGTTTATGAACCATTCGGTAAGGGCAACTACGCCGTTTTTTATTTCGATAGAGACGGTGTGCCGATGTCAAGAAGTATTGGTAGTGGTAATGAACCTGACAAGTTAATCGTTTTCAATAACGTGGCTTTCATTCATTGCCAAACTGGTGGCCTAATGGAACCAGCTTTGCCAACAATGAGTTACCCGATTAGGCAAAAGATCAGTAAATCAAACCCAAGTCAAGAAACTGAATTCAGTTGGTTTCCAAATTGGCTGAAAGATCTTCTTTTGGTTCTTGCTGGAATATTCCTCGGCGCTCTGGTTTTAACTGCTTTGTTTTGGTTATTGCGTGGACTGTCTAATGGATTTTGGGGCTGGCCCTACTGGTCACACATACCAATTTTCATTAGAACATCCAGAACACTACCGGATCCTCCAGTAGTTCGTCCGTTAATCCTGCACATACATATAAATGTGCGAATTAATGGCGCTGAACCCATTGATCCATCACTTCATACGATGGATTAAGGATATTAAGTTGGTAACTTTATAACCGACCGCCTCAATTTTTGAGGCGGTTTTTTGTTTTAACTTTTTAAAAACATTCTTGCATTCTGCAGAATGTTGGAATGTTATTTTATCGAATAAATATAACCATCGCGGGCGCCAAAGAATATTTGGCCTTTCCAAACAGCGGGGGATGATTCAATACATGAACCTGAATTTATTTTATATTCCCAAACTTTATTTAAGGTGTCTTGTGAAATATCAAAATTTAAAATTTTGCCTTCACATGTGCCAACAATTAAATTGTTATCAATCAGTGCGGGTGATGACCAGGCATTGGTGCCAATATAAACTGAGTCCATTATTTTACCAGTATCAGTATCTATCAATAATAAATCACCCGGGTTAGTCGGTACATATAAGTGATTATCTCGTATCGCGGGTGTTGCCCATAAACCACCAGTCATGCCACGTTTTTTAGGTACGGGTATGCCCCAAACCAAAATGTCTTTACTGTTGTCTAAGCCCGGGGTGTATTTTCGTGGGTCTAGTTTTAAAATCTGGCCAATTTTTTCGCGTTCATTCATGCGTTCATATTCGCTAACTGAATATATAAAACCATCATCGTCGGCCACAAGCGTTGCATCAGTATCGTCACCAGTCCAAAAATCAAAAACAACTGGTGCATTATTTGTTTCTTGTATTTTTGAAATATCAAAACCTAAAATACGCCCACCTGAATTGGCAATATAAATAGTGTTATCAACCAGTAGTGGTGAACTTTCAACACTCAAATCATCATCGCCAACTTTTTGTATATAGCCATCGCCGTATGTTGGGTATTTAAAAATCTCTATTGGTAGAACGGTTACTTTGCCATTACTGTCGTAATTACGATTTAGTTTGATTGCATGAAACCAGCCGTTTTCACTACCGGTGTATAAGATATCGTTTAGTATTACACCGTTTGGGTCCCAGTCATCGTTCCACACACCGTCAGATTTTTTAGCTTCTATTCTCCAAAGCTCTGTTGGTACATCACGATCAAGCGCAATAATACGGTAAAAGTTATCGCGCGAACCACTGTATAGTAGTGGGTAATTGTCAGGGTCCATGGTTACAGTACCTTTAATAATGTCGCCAGTATAAAATGGGGCACGGGTTTGCGCACCATTCTCAGCATTTATAAAATGTATACCTTTGTCATATGTATTAGTTATTATTTCTGTAATGCCATCGGGTCTTTCCCAAACAACTGGTTGGCCGGTCCAACCACTACCACACCAAACTTTGCTTGTTGTGCCTACGTATGATCTGGCACACAAGGGTTTATTAGATTTACTAGTTTCATTTGGATACTTCCAAACCATTTCGGGTGCAATTGTGTTTAGCGGGCCGGTGCCATAAAAATTGCGATAGGGCGTACCACGAAACATTAACAAGCCTTTGGTTTTTTGTTCAAATTTATTTGACGTACTTTCTGTGTTGTAAACAGCGGTCTCTTCGTATGTAGGTTTTTCGTTAGCGGCAACTATTTCTGAATTTAAGAAGTTTTGCCAAAAAACGTAATTAGCCAAAACCAAAAAACCTATAAAAAATATTTTAAGTAATTTATGATGATTTTTTTTAAGCGTATTATTGGGTAATGACATAGTCAATAATTTTTTTAGTTAAATCGGCGTTGACTACCTTGATTTTTAATTTGGTGCCTAATATAAATTTTTGTTTTGTACTGCGTCCAACTATTTCGTTTTTCTTTTCATCAAAACTATAAAAATCGTTGCCTAAATCTTTTAACCTAATCATACCTTCACATTTTGTCGCTTTGTCTTCAACGAAAATACCACTGCGTGATAGGCCGGTTACAACACCGTCGAATGTTTCGCCAATGTGGTAAGTCATGTATTCAACTTGTTTGTATTTTATACTTGCCCGCTCGGCATCAGAGGCTTCTTTTTCGCGTTGTGAAGCATAGTCACAGGTTTTGGCATAGCTTGCCCATTGTTCTTCGGGTACTTCTTCGCCTAGTAAATA
>CAZQAX010000020.1:0-1987 GCA_964591475.1 uncultured Candidatus Saccharibacteria bacterium | reverse complement strand
TACACACCAATTGGCACGCCATTGTCATCTAGTTTAAACTTAACTTCTTCTTGGTCTAGTGCTATTGCGCCAGAATTCATACGTTCTTGGGTTAGTTTTTTAGCAATACCGTTTAGTATAGTTAGTTCTGCAAAGAAATCGCCTGATTGGTTAGTTATATTTTCTTGTGCATTTTCATATGTAAAGCGTTTGTCTGAATGCATGATGGTTTTACCAAACCATTCTTTGTGTACCTTGCCGTTTTCATCTATTTCAAACATGGCCGACATTGTTAATTTGTCTTCATTCGGATTTAGTGAACATAGGTCGTTTGACAGTACCTCGGGTAGCATCGGTATTGTACGATCAACTAAATAGACTGATGTTTGGCGTTTATACGCCTCGTGGTCTAATGCCGAGCCTGGGGTAACGTAATGTGACACATCGGCAATATGAATACCGACCTCGTAGTGGCCATTGTCTAATTTTTGAAATGACAATGCATCGTCAAAGTCTTTGGCGTCGGCTGGGTCAATTGTAAAAGTTAATATGCCGCGAATATCCTTTCTGTTTTTTAAATTATTTTCTAGTGAATCACTAGTTGTTGAATGTTTTTTTATTTCATCGGCTTCTTTGATAACATCGGCAGGGTAGTTTGAATCAAAGCCTTTCTCCATCGAAATACCTAACATCTCGGCATTGTTTTCAAATGGTTTACCTAGTATGTGGGTGATTACACCTTTTGGGCATACATGTTGGTTGGCCCAGCTGGCAATAGTTACAAAGATTTTATCACCCTCTTGAGCGTTAATTTCGTTATCGATTATTTCAATGCAGGTTTGCATTTTAGGGTCAGAGGGTTCAAGTATTAATTGACCTTTTGCATCTTTTTTAAGAGTACCTGAATAGCCAAATTTAGCCCGACGAATAATTTCGGTAATTTCACCAGTTGGGTTGTTGTAGTCATTAATACCTGTAACTTTGACCATGACCTTGTCGCCATGCAAACCTGTACCTAAATTGTCGGTTTGAACCTCTATACTTTCGTCTAATTCTTTGGTTCTAACGTAGCCAATATTCTTAGGTGACATGAATAAAGTACCCTCATAAAGCTTATTTTTTGATTCATTATTAGTGTTTTCCATTGGCTTTAATATACCATAAAAAGCCCGATTTACTAGGGGTTTAGGTTATTTAGGCTTTTGTAGTTGACTTATTTGGTTCATTTTGGTAATATGTCAAACATGTTAATGATTAGATTACAACGTACAGGCCGCAAAAACAACGCAACTTTTCGTTTCGTTGTTACTGATAAAAGGAACGCCGCTGCAGGTGGTAAGTTCTTGGAAGTTTTGGGTGCCTACACTCCAAAGACTGATGAAACAGTTTTAAAAGCTGACCGCATTAAACACTGGATCTCAGTTGGTGCACAACCATCAGATACAGCCCACAATCACTTGGTAAAAAATGGTGTTATTGAAGGCAAGAAAAGAAATGTTCTACCTAAAAAATCTCCTACAACCAAGCGTAAGCAAAAATAAAATAACTAAAAATAATTTTATTAAAATAAAAATAATGCACATATATAATGTGCATTATTTTTATTTTTTGTTATAATGTTCTTAGCAGGCATACTGCTTTAACAGATATATTTGAAAATATGCAAGACAAAGACAACGACAAAGCTTTCCTCGAGTTTATTGTAAGCTCCCTGGTTGACAACAAAGACGATGTAAAAATCGACCGCGTAGTTGACGAAATGGGCGTCCTTTTAACTCTAACAGTTAATCGCGACGATATGGGTAAAGTCATTGGTCGCCAAGGCAACACTGCCAAGGCCATCCGCACACTCCTACGTGTTATTGGTATGAAAAACAACGCTCGCGTTAATCTAAAAATTAACGAACCGGCTGGTAGCGAAATGGCTGGTGGCGCATCAGTATCAGTTGATGACGCAATCGCAGATCTTAAAAGCGATTTAGAATAAAATTTAAATAAATAGCTTTTA
>CAZQAX010000019.1:0-13869 GCA_964591475.1 uncultured Candidatus Saccharibacteria bacterium | reverse complement strand
GCCCCCACCACCACAACCCAATCAGCCTCCTCAATCACCACAACCACAGCAACCCTAAACGGTAACATCACTGACACTGGTGGTGAAGCCAACACAGAAAGAGGTTTCGATATAGGCACAGACAATACATACACAATGACAGATGTAGCAGACCCAACTGGTTCATACAGTACAGGTGCATACACAGGTAGTGCCACGGGCCTAACTTGCGGCACCACATACCACTACCGTGCATACAGTACAAACACAGCAGGTACAGGCACAGGATCTGACGAATCATTCACAACATCAGCTTGCCCTGTATCAGTTACAGTTATTAATGGAGCTGTACCAGTATGGATACTCCAACAAATGAGTGATAGTTTACGTGGACAACAAAACTCAACTAATAATCAACAACCTCAAATACTAGAACAATCTAAATTCCAATTCACTAAAAACCTAAAATACCGTGATCGTAATACTGATGTCTTAGAACTTCAAAAGTTCTTGAACAACAATGGTTTCCCAATATCTAAATCAGGTATTGGTTCTAAAGGTAACGAAACTACATACTTTGGTCTAGCTACACGTTCAGCACTAATCAAATATCAAAAGGCTAACAATATTAAACCAGCTGTTGGGTATTTTGGGGCGGTGACAAGAAGGGTGGTGAATAAGTAATTAAATAGAATATTAAAATCTAAAAGTGGGAAATGGCAGTTGTGGATAAGTCGCGTTTTATGCCTAAAATATTGGCTTAATACAAACCGAAATCTAAATTTGTAAAGTAGATTGATTTGGTGAACGACAGTACAATAAAGACATGAGCAAGAAGTCCATAAAAAAATCTCTGAAAAAATCATTCAGTAAATCAGCTGAATATTCAGTAGCTTTGGCTTTTGGTGTCATGTTTCTATTTTCAAGCATGTACAGCTTGCCTAATTTCTCAGTTACCAAGTCACCCAACACCGCAAATGAATCTAAAAATTTAAAAACAACTAGTACGACAAAGCTTGATTCTTCGTATAAAAGATACTGTAACTCTGATGACCATAACGATATCTGTAATTATATCGCTATTAATGATGATGCACTTTCTAATATACCTTTCACTTCAATAAATTACAGTGGCTACATAAATGGATTTTATAATTTTAATCAACAAACAAACCCGTCTATTAGGGCACCACCTGTAACTGTTTAAAGATAAACCTAAGTTGTTCCTTTGCTTGAAAAAGAATAAACAAATATGCATTCAAAAATGCTATAACGGCCTAATAAAATAAATAAGACCAAATTAGTGTGTAGGAGTAAACACTAAAAAACCATAGTAAAACCTTAAATCTTAAAATTTATTAGCTTAAAGAATCATGAATTATGCCTATGAAATAATACAAGGCTAGATAAAATAAACAAAACCCACCATATAAAACCGGTGGGTTTTGTGTTAGAATTAAATTATGAAGTATTCAGCTGACAAAGACGTAGTACCCCTGATTGATTTAGGGTCCTTTTTGCAAGAAGTAGAAAATAAAAATGGAGTTATTGTTTTAATGCATGAAATGAATGACCCTCACAATGTTGGGGCTATTATTAGGTCAGCTGCGGCCTTTGGCGCATTAGGCGTTATTGTGCCTACGCATAATCAGTCACCAATTAGTGAAACGGTTGAAAGAGTTTCTGTTGGTACTGTTCATAATATACCTATAGTTAAGGTCATAAATATTAATACGGCAATTTTAAAACTCAAAGACGCTGGATTTTGGATATACGGTTTGACTGAAAAGGGTAGTGATTCAATCTACAAAACAGAGTTTGATAAAAGGTCAGTTATTGTTGTCGGTAACGAACACTCAGGAATCGACGCAATGGCGTTAAAAAAATGCGACTTTAAAATTCAAATACCAATTGATAAAAAAATAGATTCATTAAACGCTTCTGTGTCGGCCGGTATTGCGCTGTATGAATTTAATAGAATTAAAAATAATTAATATTTTTTTGGGTATAATTATAGTGGAATAGTAAGGTTTTTTAATGTAAAATATAAACATGGATCCAAACCGCATAACATATTTCGGAGAAACAGATTTTCGTAATCAAAAGACGCGTTTTGGTATTAAAGCTATTGACCGCACTAAGCACGTTTATGTAATCGGTAAAAGTGGTATGGGTAAATCAACCCTGCTTGAAAACATGGCAGTGCAAGATATTATAAATGGCGAAGGTATTGCATTGATTGACCCACATGGTGGCACAGCTGAGAAAATGTTGCACTATGTACCAGATAGTCGAATTGATGACGTTATTTACTTTGCTCCGTTTGATTTAGAATATCCAATATCACTAAACGTTATGGAAGACGTCGGCCCCGACAAGCGCCACTTGGTTGCATCGGGCTTAATGTCAGCCTTTAAAAAGATTTGGGTTGATGCATGGTCGGCTCGTATGGAATACATACTAAACAATACAATTCTAGCCCTACTTGAATACCCGGGCGCAACTTTGTTGTCGGTTAACAAGATGCTTTCTGATAAAGATTTTCGTAAGGACGTATTGTCGCACGTGACAGATTTGTCGGTTAAAAGCTTTTGGGTTGATGAGTTTGCCAAATATACCGAACGTATGGCCCAAGAAGCCGTGCCAGCAATTCAAAACAAGGTTGGTCAATTTACGGCAAACCCGGTTATTCGAAATATCATCGGTAATCCAAAATCATCTTTTGATTTTCGTCAGGCAATGGATACTAAAAAAATCGTACTAATTAACCTTTCAAAGGGGCGACTGGGTGAACAAAATGCATCATTGTTGGGTGCTTTGATTATTACAAAAATTTACCTTGCGGCTATGTCACGCGCTGATGCGCCCGAGAGTGTGGCTAAAACTTTGCCATCATTTAATTTCTTTGTTGATGAATTCCAATCATTTGCGTCTGATTCATTTGCCGATATTTTGTCTGAGGCTCGTAAGTATAAATTATGTTTGCACTTGGCCCATCAGTATGTTGAACAAATGTCTGAACAAGTTCGTGCTGCCGTTTTAGGTAACGTAGGTACAATGATTGTATTTCGGGTTGGTTCGACTGATGCTTTGATTTTTGAAAAAGAATTTGCCCCAGTCTTTACCGCCGAAGACATTGTTAACCTAGACTTTACGCAAATGTATTTACGTATGACCATTGACGGTATCGGGTCTAAACCTTTTTCGGCTAGGGGCTTAAACGTCATTCAGCCACCGGCCTATTCTAACAAAGACTTAGCTATTGAGTCATCACGTAAAAATTACGCCCGACCTCGGGCCGAGATAGAGGAAATAGTGCGAAAACTATTAGAAACAACGCCACCCCCTAAAAAAACCGAAACTGGCGGTACTGGCGATCAGTCAAATTCAAGTTACAATAAACCAAGTTATAATAAGCCCGATTATAAAAAACCAGATTCTTTTCAAAACAGGACCTATTCAAATACAACCCCTAATACAAACAACAAAGTTCGTGAAGCTTTTAAAATTGCCTTAAGTGAAAAGCAGGGTGATAAAGAAAGCCAAACACAAGATGAAAAAATAACACCTCAAAAAACTATTGAGGTTGTTGATATTGTACAAAAACCAAAAGGTCTATTCGCACAGCTTGAAGAGGATGTAAAAAACGAAACTGATGCCGTTATTGCGCTTGAGAAAACTTATGACAATCAGTTTTCTACAAAATTTATTTCTGAAGAAAAACCACAAATAAAAACAGAGGTTAATAATGTTGTAAATAATCAAAGTTCATATACAAAACCTGTTGTGGCTAATTCGCAAAATACTTTTAAAAATACTGATAAAAATACTGGTCAGCCAAAGCCTTTTGTTCGCCCATCTGCGCCTGTGGCCAATAAACCTATTGGTCAAACACAAAAACCAACCTATCAACCAATCTCTGGTCAAAATGTACGGCCAAATATTGCCATAGATCAAAAACCAAAAGTTCATTCATATGCTGATCGCGCTGCCAAGCCTGAAAGTATGATGGCTTTAAAAGATTTCTTAAACCAAGTTGTAAACAATAAAGACAACAACAATTCTGTGCCTAAAAAAGACGAACAAGTTATAAAACCAGCTGAGCCTCAGCCTGTTGTAAAACAAATCGAACCTCAATTTATTAAAAACCCTGAACCTGTCGTAGCGACAAAGCCCGAACCGGTTGCTGAGGTAAAACCTAAAATAATAACAGAAGAAAAGACCGAAACGGCTTCAATACCAAACCCCGACCCTGTTGATTCATTAAAAAGTACGGTTTCAACAGGCACAATTAAAGAGGTACCCGAAGATGTTTTGAAAAGGATTTTAAATCAAGATTAATTTTTTAAACAATAGATTTTATGAAAAACGCAAACCAAAAAATCTTACTAGTGTCAAAATGGTTAATTGTGTTTCTATTATTTATTTTTAGTACTCAAAAGGTTAGCGCAAGCATAATGTTTTCAGAGATCGCTTGGATGGGAGGTGTCAATTCTAGTGCCGATGAGTGGATCGAAATTTACAATGATGGATCAGATGTAAATCTAGACGGTTATTTAATTGAATCAGAAAGTAAAAAAATATCCATAAAACTAAGTGGTACAATTTCGGGCAACACATATTATTTAATCGAACGAACTGATGATAATTCGGTTCCAAATATTGTTGCTGATTTAGTTTCGACATTTGGCACTGGCTTGAGTAATTCGGGTGATAATTTGTATTTAAAAAATGGCAGTGGTCAGATAGTTGATTCGTTAGTGTATGTTGGTGGTTGGCCAGCGGGCGACAATGTAACTAAACAAACAATGCAATTACTATCTGGTGTTTGGTTAACAGCTGAAGCTACTCCTAAAAAATCACCAGTTGGCGGTACTGTCTCTGGTGAGCAATCTAATAATTCTGCGGTTAAAGATTCAGACACCTCGACTCAAAACACCGGTCAAAATAGCAGTCAGTCTACTCAAAAAAGCGGAGGTTCTTATACTCCACCTAAAAATTTATCACGTTTTTTAATAACGCTTGGTGACGAACAGTTTTCGCAAATACCTGTAAATATAGAAGTTGACTATCGAGACGATTATGGCAATAAACCTGCGTATGGATTTTATAGAGTTAACTTTGGTGACGGCGTTGAAAAAGATTTTAAACTAAATGAACCCATAAGTCATATTTACGAATACTCAGGTGACTACAAGATAACTGCAAAATTGATGGATTCAGTATGGTCAACAACACCTAGAAAACAGGCAAGCATAAATATTGCTATAACTGAGCCATTGATTGAAATAGTGACTAACCGCGCCCCTGTTTTGATTGTTAAAAATAAAAGCAGTAAAGATATCGATTTGGGTAACTTTTCATTTATAACTCAAGGTAAAATTTTTAACCCACCACAGGGCTCGATTGTTTTTTCAGGTAAAGAGGTTTGGATGTCCCCAAAAGTAACTAATTTTTCAATTGATGACATTAATAATTTAAAAGTTATATCAAAATCTGACCAATCTGTTATTTATACAAATATTTACACAAACGAGAATAAAAATTCCATTACTAAACAATCTACTGGTTTAGTAAAACAAAAAGATATAAGCGTAGTGGCTAAGATTTTAACAAACAATAATGAAGATATTTTATCAAGCTTAAATCAAAACAACCTAAACAGCGAAAACCTTATTGCAAGCTCAGGTGGTTCTGATTTCGCAAAAAAACAAAAACCAAATAATTTAATCATTTGGTTTTTGTTTGGTGCTTTAATTATTGCTGGCTCAATTGTATTTATAAAGCTAAGAAGGGTGGAGGTCAACGAAGCTAACGACTTTAGTCTACTTGAGGAGTAGTCTCTATAAGTCTATCTTCGCCGGTACCCGCAGGTAGTTCTTCGGTGTCTAGACTGGTTTCTATATTCGATACGGCTTTGTCTAGTTGGTCAGTTTCAGATTTTGTAGGCAATGCAATGTCTTTAATGGCTTCGGTTACAGACTCTTTATTTTTTGATACAGCGTCAGTCAGTGCGGCATTTTCGTTGGTTTTTGTGTTATCTGTATCTTTTTCTTCACTAAGAGCGGTTAGTACTTTTACGTCTTTTTCGATATTTTGTTCAAGGTTTTTGACTTCTATCAAAGCTTCTTTTTGGTCAGTGTCGTTTGATGTTTGTGCAATAATTGTGGCATTGTCTTTGGCTTGTTGAATATGGCTTTCTAGTTCTTTTGATGCAATTGCGATTTTTTCGGGTGTGGCAGTGTCATTAGCCAACAATGTTTTCATTTCTTGCAAGCGTGTTTCAGCTCTTTTTTTATTAAAAATTAATTTTTGCTTAGGTGTTGTTTTTGTTATGCCTTTTATTTCTTCAATTTGAAGTTTTGTTGCGTATGAGAAATCGCCAGGTAGGGCATTTTGTGATGCAAAAGAAACTCCACTACCAGACACTAGTATTAAAAATACAAAAGCCATGCCATAACGAAACATTGGTATATTATAAAAATGAGATTTGACCGGCATGTTATTTGATCGAACATGCCAAATTAGTGATGCACGCATTGCACTTTTTTCATTTTCTGTCATTACGACATTGTTCACTATTTGGTTGTATTTTTTATTTAAATTCATAATTTTTACCAAGTTACATTTTTTACGTGCTTTATATTTTTCTTTAAAGCCTCTTTAGCGCGATGTAGTCTAACTGAGGCTAGGTTGTTTGATATGTCTAAAACCTTTGCAATCTCTTTTGAATCCATATCTGATTCAATGTGTAGTAATAAAACCTCTTTATATTTATCGGGCAATTCGTTCGCTTCTTTTAGTAAGTTTTTTACATCATCGATTATTTCGGGGTCGATTTTATGAGCCTCGGCATCGAACCCTGATTCGGTCATTTCGTCTAATGAATAGTCTTTGCGTTTGCGATAATGGTCAATAATTTTATTACGGGCTATATGATAAATTAGTGCCCGGCCGTTTTCGATTGGTTTTGCTTGTAGCAAGACCTCCCAAAACTTAGTGAATGACTCTTGGGTAATGTCTAGGGCCACCTCTCGGTTGCTGACCCTGAATAGCACAAACCGAAAGACCTCATCATTGTGGGACTCAAAAATATCAAGGAATATTTGCTCTTTTTCGTTCATTTTGATTCTATAATAGCCTTCGATTATGGTGACGTTTGTACCGACCCTATATTACACACAGAATTAGCAACAGTAATACACTATATTGTACCCCTTATTGCAATAAAGGCAAAAGGTGTTTTTTCTGATAGAATATAGGTTATATGAAGATTCCTAAAAAACATTTAATAATTGTCGGTTCGGGTTTTGCGGGTGTTGAACTGGCACGTAAAATGAAGGCTCTTGTAAAGCGCGACATTTATGAAGTTACACTTATTTCTACTCATGGTTATTTTGAATACTATCCAGGTGTCTATCGTATTATGATTGGCGAAACACCTATTCAAACTAAAATTAGACTAGATCAAATAATACCAGATTGTATTAATGTTGTTGAAGACACTATTGTAAAAATTGACCCTGTGGCTAAACAAATTCACGGTACAGGTGGCGTCGTGTATGAGTATGATGAATTAGTCTTGGCCTTAGGTTCAGTGCCAAACTATTTTAATGTTGAAGGTTTACAATCGGGTACATTTTCATTTCGTACAACGGGTGACGCTGTAACACTACGTAACCACCTGCATCAGCTTTTAATCAAAACCAGAACCGAAGATTTGAATAATGAAAAAGCCCTAATGCATAATTTACATATTATTATTGGCGGCGGTGGGCCCATTGGTGTTGAATTAGCCGGAGCCCTTTCTACTTATATGCGTAAAATGGCTAAGGTTAATAAAATTTCATCTAGTCGTGTCACGATTGATCTAATTGATGGTGGTGACAGACTACTTTCTCGTGTGCCACGTAGTGGTTCGATGAGGGTTGCCAAGTTTTTAGGCAAACGCGGTGTGAATGTATTTTTAAATCGTGCTATTAAAAAAGTTGAACAAGAGACTGTGGTATTAGAAGACGCAACCTTAAATGCTAAAACAATTGTTTGGACCGGTGGTGTAATTCCAAACCCTCTGTATACTACAGTGTCTAATTTTGAATGTGTAAAAGGTCGGGTTAATGTTGATGAATATTTGCAAGCCAAAAATTGTATTGATGTTTATATTGCCGGTGATGGTGCAAATACCAAACAAGCTGGGCTTGCCCAAACTGCAATGCACGATGGTAAATACCTGGCCAAACTTTTTAAAGCCAAAGGTCTTAGTCGCACTTGGCCTAAATATACCGAGGCTAAAACAGGTTATGTTATACCAATTGGTTCAAACTGGGCACTGATGGTGTTTGGTAACTTTGTTTGGGCTGGTTTTATACCCGGTGTCATTCGTTATTTAATTGATGTTGAATATTTCTTAAAACGCTTACCACTTGCCAAATTCCTAGACCTATACTGGGAAGGCTTCAAATACCGCAGGCACCGATATATTGAATTGCCGATTGAAACCAGTGAAAAAACAAAAAATAATTTACAATCAGGTCGCGCTATTACATATATTGTGGGTTTTCTAGCAATCATATTTTTAGGTATTGTGGGCCTGGGTTATATAAATAATAAAATAGGTGGTGACACATCTGCCTCTATAACCGCAGGTACGTTGTTTAAATAATAAAACCCCTACAATATAAAATCGTTGTAGGGGTTTTTAAGTTTTCACTTTAGGACAATGCTTTTTGTTCGGATTTTTTCTTGAGAATTTAAATTTTGACTTCTTCTAGTTGTGAACCTTTTAAGGTTTAGAACTTTTAAGTCTTTGTCTTTTAAAAAAGAATCGAACGAGACTTTTTTGGACGAAGTAATACTTATTACTAGTTGGCCGTCTGGGCCGGTAGATAGCTTGATTTTTCTTTTTGTAAATAACACACTCATGGGACTATATATTTTAAAAAGCTTACACTAAATAATTAATATTTGCAAAAAGGGTAGAAGTGTGTTAATTTGTAGGGGTTAGCTCAAGACAGCAAGCAGTTCATACAATATTATGTATGGCATGAGACTTGCCGAAGTTACAAAAATCAATTTTTTAATTTGATTTTAAACTACAATTTGCTGACAAGGTCGTTACAAATAAGTTTACAGCTTTTAGTTTACAGCTTTTAGGATTCGCTCAATGCGCTTACTTCAAGCTAAAAGCTAACAGCTGGAACCTAACTAAAATATTATGGCACTTACAAAATCAAAAAAACAAGAAGTGTTGGTTGATTTGGCTGATATTATCAAAAAGGCAAAAACTTTGGTTTTTGTTAAATTTGATAAATTTTCAGTTTTCAATTCAAATGCATTACGTCGCGAACTTCGGTCAAACGATTCAGGTTTGCGTGTAGCTAAAAAGCGTTTACTTTTAAAGTCATTAAATGAAGCTGGTTTTACTGGCAACATTCCACAACTTGAAGGTGAAATTATGCTTGCATATAGCGAAGACGTACTAGCACCAGCCCAAAAAGTTTATGAATTCCAAAAAACTCACAAAGACAATGTTTCAATTGTTGGCGGAGTATTTGATGGAACATACATGAACCAAGCCGAAATGATGAGTATTGCAACAATCCCTAGCCTACAAGGTTTGCGTGGAATGTTTGTTAATGTTATCAATTCACCAATACAAAGATTTGCTATTGCACTTAATGAAGTTGCAAAAAAATCGCAATAATCTAAATTTATTAAACTTATACTATAATTAAAAAATATATGGAAGAAACTACATTTGAAGTTCCTGCAAAATTTGCTGGAATAATAGCTGAAGTTGAAAAGCTTTCAGTTGTTGAACTAAACGAACTGGTTAAGACTTTTGAACAAAAATGGGGCGTATCAGCAACTGCAGTTGCAGTAGCGGGTCCTGCTGCCGAAGCGGGCGAAGAAAAGAGCGAATTCACAGTTGTACTTGTTGGTGCAGGTGAAAACAAAATCGCTGTTATGAAAGTTGTTAAAGAAGCTCTAGGTCTAGGTCTAAAAGACGCTAAGGATCTAGTTGACGCAGCACCATCAAACTTGAAGGAAAATGCTAAAAAAGACGAAGCTGAAGCTTTGAAAAAACAACTTGAAGAAGCCGGCGCTACAGTTGAATTGAAATAATAAATAATTTTAATTACAACTTAAATTTAATAAAAAGCAATAGTTTACTATTGCTTTTTATTTTTGGTATACTATCTATTATGCAAGAATCACTAGGAAAGATTTTCGGTAGCCAGTATCGCGCCAAGGTTATACGGTTTTTCGCACTGAATGACCCAATTGTTCACAAGACAGTCGACATTTCAAAAATGCTTAAAATTAAAAAACCACTTTTACAAAAAGAGTTAAACATTCTAACTTCGATTGGTTTTATAAATAAAAAATTATCAAAGGGTCGCACAGTAGGGTATCAATTAAATGCAGAGTTTAAAAATATTGAACCCTTAAAAGAATTAGTGTTACACCCTGACTTTATAAAGAAAGATGAATACCCACGTAAATTGCGTGCCTCGGGTAAATTAAAATTATTAGTTATTTCAGGTACGCTAACAAACAATAAACACAGTCGTATTGATATGTTGGTTGTTGCCGACAAGGTCAAGCGTGGCCCTTTCGAATCAGCCCTTCGTTCAATCGAAGCTGAAATTGGCAAAGAAATAATGTATGTATTGCTAGACACAAACGAATTTAGGTACCGTATGGAAATGCGCGATAAATTACTCTCTGACGTGCTTGATTTTGACCACGAAGAACTGTACAGAGCAAACGAGTTATCCACAATGAGACTACGTATAACCTAGTTAAAATAGCGCTATAATTAATAAAGATAAAGGAACGATCGGCCTTTATTTTTATTATTAGAGTATTTCTAGACTATGCTCATAACTTCATGGGGTGAAATCTTTACAGTAGCCCTTCAAAATCTTTGGTACGGTTTCGCTATGTTTGTGCCTAAATTATTAATCGCGGTTATACTATTCTTTATCGGTTGGTATATTGCTTCAATTATTGGTCGTGCTTTTGCACAAGTAATTGGTGCTTTGAAAATAGATCATCTATTTCGTTCAGCTGGTATTGAAAAAGTATTAGAACGCGCAGGTACACAATTATCAGTTGGTGGATTCATCGGTGCAGTTGTAAAATGGTTCATCATCGTAGTATTTTTGATGACTTCATTACAAATTGTTGGCTTGACACAAGTTAACGAATTTCTACGTGATGTTGTAATATCATTTGTTCCACAAGTATTGATTGCCGCATTGGTATTGATCTTGGGTTCAGTTTTGGCTGAAGCTGCTCGCAAACTTCTTTCTGGTTCTGCAAAAGCGGCTCATGTTAAATCAGCTGATATGATCGGTACAATTGCATTTTACGCAATCTGGGTATTTGCATTAATCATTGCATTATCACAACTTGGTATTGCTCCTGCGTTTATGCAAATCCTATTTACTGGTATTGTATTTATGCTAGCTTTGGCTGGTGGCTTGTCATTCGGTTTGGGTGGCAAAGAATCAGCAGCTCGTACACTTGATCGTGTATCAAGCAAAATGTAATCGGTAAAACGATTAAACTATAGGTAGGGAACACTTCTACCGAAAAACAAAAAATCCGCGACGTCGCGGATTTTTTGTTTGACTTATTTTATACTTTATTATATTGTTTTTATAAATATTTTAAACATGATATCCATAGAAGTAAAAACATTGGAAGGCCTTGCTGGTGTTCAAAGAACAGTAAAGGCAAACGGTGGCATATTCGCCACATTCGATGAGGTTTTGAGAGAACTTTTAAAAATGAATCCAGATTCTGAAGACAATCTAAGGTTAAGGTATGAATCAAATCATATGGTTCCTTTTGGTAGTATAGAAGATCCTGGTTTAACCGTATTAATAACTCCATTAATGGGTACAGGAAAGCCTTTGATCAAAGATTCTTTTAGAATTGATTTTGTCCAAGCTGATAAGATTAATTGGAAGCAAGTGGAGAAGGATAACAACTGGATTTTTTGGTACAAAAAAAGTAGCGACATTTAATTTAAAGTCTTGGGTTTGTAAAAATCCAAGGCTTTTTTATTTGGTCTACCTTTATATATAAAACATAAAAAATAAAAAGCGCCTCAAAACCAAGAGGCGCTTTAGTGTATTTTTAGCAAGGTTTATTTTCCCGCAAGGAAGTCTTTAACTTTTGCAATGACCTGTTCATCACTTAAAGGGCTCTCAAGAAGATTTATTGTTTTGGCATCATCGCCATCTTCTTTTCGGGGTCCTTTTGCAAAGATTATTTTAAATAAATTTTCTTCGTTGAATAGAAAGCTGACGCGTCTTAGGTTGCCCTGTTTAACGGTTCCAGATGCAATATAAACAGAATCTGCTTCTGCTGACTCATGCTCTTCAAAGAACTGCACTATTCGTGTGCCGGTATAACAGCCTTTCCTTTTAACGGTGAAGTTATTAAAAGATCCTGGCTCAAGATTTTTAAAAAGTGTTGCTATTAAAATGTTTATTTTCATGTCGAATTGTTTTCTATATAATAACACCATAATATCTAAAAGTCAATAGTCTGATATAGGGTAGATATTAGTATTTTTTGGGCCTTATTTTAGACAAAAAGGCGGGCTTAAAGTGGGTATTTGGGTTGTTTTAAAAATTCACAAAAAAACGCTTGACTTTGTTTACGCATTTTGATAGACTCCTACTTGTATTCCTTGAAAACTGCATCCTACTCTAGGAACCAATAGTTCTGCCATTTTGGGCAGAAGGACGGGGTCTTGAATTATATTCGCGCAGCCTGTGCGAATCCCTAGAAGTAGTGCACACACTATGCCAAGCGGTTGGCATTCCTAGCTTGTGAAAATATGTTTAAGGTAAACATATAAAGAAGGAGCTCGATTTTCCTTGAAGAATATTGAGAATTAGTGTGTGGAGAATCAGACAAAATGTAAGTATAAATATATATCTTTTATGAAATGAAATATCATTAGTAATAATGGTTGATACATTTCCTAATGGGATAATAAGAGCATATGGCGGATGCCTAGACTCTCAATAGCGATGAAGGACGTGGGAGGCTGCGATAAGCTTCGGGGAGGTGTCTACAACCTTTGATCCGGAGATTTCCGAATGGGGAAACCCTATATAGCAAACCTATATAATCAACACTCATAAGAAGTGGCGATGCGCACCCTGGGAAGTGAAACATCTCAGTACCAGGAGGAAAAGAAAACAAAGTCCGTAAGGACAATATTTCCTAA
This sequence comes from uncultured Candidatus Saccharibacteria bacterium, assembly GCA_964591475.1. Lineage (GTDB taxonomy): Bacteria > Patescibacteriota > Minisyncoccia > Phycocordibacterales > UBA9973 > MFUC01. The sequence continues at coordinate 635 of CAZQAX010000019.1, read as the reverse complement.
GTAGCGGCGAGCGAAAAGGAAAGAGCCCAAACCTGTCTAACATTGAGCACATATCAGTACGAAGTTTACTTTGTATTATCATGTGTTCAATGTTGGACGGGGGTTGTAGGGTAACAACGTCGAATTAACGAGAAAAGTCAAAAAATTGTATTATAGATTAAGTTGTTGGAAACCAACACCATAGACGGTGATAGTCCGGTAATCGAAATAATATGAACTTTTTTGTTGTTATACCTGAGTAGCTCAGGACATGTAAAGCTTGAGCGAATCCACCGGGACTAACCGGTAAGGCTAAATATATTGAGAGATCGATAGTGAACAAGTACCGTGAGGGAAAGGTGAAAAGAACCCTGAAAAGGGAGTGAAATAGATCCTGAAACCATATGCTTACAAGGAGTCGGAGCGGATAATTTATTATTCCGTCACGGCGTGCCTATTGAAGAATGAGCCAACGAGTTTATTTGTGTTGCTGGCTAAGTGGAAACCCCACGGAGCCTCAGGGAAACCAAGTGTTAATAGCGCGAAAAATTAAGTAGTACAAATAAGACCCGAAGCCAAGTGAGCTACCCATGGGCAGGTTGAAGTGACTCGAAAGAGTTATGGAGGACCGAACCGGTGAGCCGTACAATACTCTC
>CAZQAX010000018.1:0-13907 GCA_964591475.1 uncultured Candidatus Saccharibacteria bacterium | reverse complement strand
TAATAGATTAAAACTTAACTTCTACGTTATTCTTGGCTACATCGCCTTCTTCTAGATCAAAGAATTCCATTTTGCCGAATTTAAACATACCAGCAATTACGTTACCCGGGAATTGTTGCAAACCTGTGTTTAGGTCGCGCACATTACCATTGTAAAACCTTCGAGCTGATTGAATTTTGTTTTCAGTGTCTGATAGTTCGCGTTGTAGTTCTAAAAAGTTAGTATTGGCTTTAAGCTCAGGGTAAGCTTCGGCAATACCAAACAAACCTGTTACCGCGGCGCCAAGCATCTTTTCAGTAGTAGCGTGTTCGCCTACAGTTTTTGCACCCATAGCAGCAGCACGAGCTTGTGTTACCTTTTCAAAGGCAGTTGATTCATGTGTAGCGTAGCCTTTAACAGTATTTACCAAGTTTGGTATTAGGTCATAACGACGTTTTAGTTGAACATCAATATCAGCCCAAGCTTCTTTGGAATTGTTAATTAAACGCACAAAACCGTTATATGAGGCAATTACCCATATGATCAAAATCGCAACTACGCCCAAAATAATATATAAAAACATTGTATTTTTTAAAATAAATTATAAATAAATCTGATACTAGTATTATAGCACAATCAGTACTGTAAATAAGCAAGTATTTAGACCTTTTAAATAAGGCTTTTTAGCTCGTTTAAACCGTCTTCTAGACTAATTTCAGGCTCCCAGTCTAATAGGTTTTTAGCTTTTGAAATGTCTGCCAATGAAGCACGTGGTTCGATTCGCGCAGGCACATATACCACTGAACCACCTATGAGAGAAGCTATTTCATTTACTGAATACTGTTTTCCAAAACTAATATTTATCACTTCACCATTTCCAACCTTGTCAGATTTCATTGCCATAACGTTTGCACGAGCAACGTCTTTTACATTCACATAATCACGAGTATTTTCACCGTCACCCGTTATTGGCATTGGTTCACCCCGCGAAACAATATCTAAAAATAAAGGTATTACTAATGGGTACGAGCCCTTTATACCCTGGCGCAAACCGTAGACATTAAAATAGCGAAGCGATACTGTTTCCAAATTATAAATTTTTGAATAAAGCTCAAGATATAATTCGCCAATATGTTTATGAACAGCATAAGGCGAGAGTTGAGAAATCTTGGCATCTTCGTTTATCGGTAATGTTTCTTGATCGCCATACACTGACGCAGAAGACGCAAAAATAAATCTCTTGGCATTATTAATTCTTGAGGCTTCTAAAACATTCAACAGCCCAGTTACATTATTTTCATTTGTTTCAATAGGGTTTTCTATAGAGTATTGAACTTGAGGCCTAGCCGCTTGATGAAAGACATACCTTACGTCTTTAAATATTGGTAACAATTTTTCATATTCTCGAATATCAACCACATGAAGAGATGCCTTTTGATTTACATTTTCTTTCTTGCCGGCAGATAGATTATCTATAACGTGCACATCGTAGTCCATATCAATCAACTTATCAACAATATGTGACCCTATAAAACCAGCACCGCCTGTGACTATGACTTTTTCCATATACACAATATAGCACCGCCAGAACATATAATCTAGGCAAGACCGAGGCTACCAATTTATCAATTTATATTGTATAGTATGGCTTATATGGACAAATTCAGGAAGGCTGTATTAATTGCTGGCGACCTAGTATCCCTAGGCCTGGCCGGGTATTTAATGTTGCTTATTAGATTTAGACCCTTGAATCACAACCTAGTCAGCCAGCATATTACCCCGTTTATTGCACTGGCTTTTTTAACACTGTTTATATTTTATGTATTTAACCTGTACGAACCAGGGCCATTAAAGCCAAACTTTAAAAATCTTCGTTTATACGTAGTCGCAATTTTTTTAAACATTATTGGAGGTATTATATTGTTTTACTTTTTACCCTTCCCTGTTACACCTAAAACAAATTTACTAATTACCGAAATACTGTTTGGTGCTATTTTTATATTATGGCGTAGATTGTTTTATTATATTTTTGCCAGAGGCTTTAAAAACACAATTGCATTTATTGGCGAAAATACCGAATCGATAGAATTAATTAAAAATATAAATGAAAACCCACATTTGGGTTATACATACATTGGCACATTTGAGTCGCTTGATAGTTTAGGTAACCATAACACAGACCCTAAAATTGTTGTTTACGTTCGAGACTTAACAGAGGGCGAACTTGAGAAATTAGCCATATCACCATTTCAATATCTAAAAATTGGCGATGCGTATGAGCAAATACTTGAACGTACCCCGCTAGGTTTAATGACAAACACAATAGCTATTTCAATATTAGAAAGAAGGCAACTTTTTAAACCAATTAGAAGGCTTTTTGAAATAATAATTGCCTTAATCATTATAATAATTACACTACCAATAACCTTACTTGCTGCTATTGCCATAAAACTTGAAGATGGTCGGTCAATATTCTATACACAAAAAAGAACAGGATTGCATGAGAAAACTTTTAATATTATAAAGTTTCAATCAATGACAACGAATGCTGAAAAAAACGGTGCCACCTGGGCTGATAAAAATGACAGCCGCGTAACCCGAGTTGGGGCAATTTTACGCAAAACACATATTGACGAAATACCACAAATGCTAAATGTATTGAAGGGCGATATTTCATTTGTAGGTCCTCGCCCAGAACGACCCGAGTTTTTAGAAGCATTAAAAAAAGATATTCCCTACTATTTCTTGCGCCAAACCATTAAACCAGGCTTTACAGGTTGGGCCCAAATCAAGTTTCGTTATGCACGTTCAATTATGGATAGTCACGAGAAATTTGAATATGATTTATTTTATATCAAAAACCAGTCTTTTCTAACAAATATTGGTATTATACTAAAAACAATTCAAATAATTTTTACGCACTAATTTTTTTCAATAATATTAGCGAAAACATCAAGCCACTGTTTTTGAACTAAACTCATTTTATTATTTTGTATAATAAAGTTTTTGGCATTTTGACCAATATTTTTTTGTTCATCAATGTTGTTTATTAAGTGAACGATTGAATCTACCCATTCGTCAATGTTTTTATGTTCAACCAAAACAATATTGTGACCATTTACAACACTATCGATACCCTGGCATGCCACAGGGGTTGTAATAACTGGCAACCCCATAGACATAGCCTCGATAATTTTAGACGGCACGCCCGAACCAAAACGAAGTGGCGCGACCATAATACCGCAGTCATTTTCGTTTAAATAACCTTGTAAATCTTTCACAAAACCAGAAAAACATACGTTTGGCATATTTGTAAAACCACCAAAACGAGCCCCTTTGCCAATAATAAAAAATTTTAACTCAGGTAAAACAATGTGAATTTTTGGCCAAATGTTTTTTAAGAAGTAATTTACCGCATCATAGTTTGGCGCATAACCTAGACTACCAACAAAGAAGATATTTTTAGCACCCTCCATACTTTGAACATCACTGACCGAAACACCATGAGGTATTGTGGTAAAATTTTGACTTGGACTTAAACCACTATCTGAATTACCGCCCGATAGCATCTTTAACAAATAGTCCCTATCATATTGCGCAACCACGTTATATTTTTCAAACATGCGTAAAGCTTTTTTTTCATAGCTAGCTACCCTGCGACCTTCGATATAGTAAAATACATTCATTGGAAAGTTCGCAAAATTCATGTTTTGCTTGTAATTTAAAGATATAGCATCATTAAAGTCAAAAATTATTTTTGATTTATCTGTAACATTTTTAAAATACTCACTTGTGCGAATTTCATGTACATAAACAGCGTCGTAATTTTGAATATTTTTATTTACCCAATTTTGCACACTTTTTAAATAGTACCCCGTAACCTGCATGGGCAAACCGATAAAAAAGCCTTTGAAAAAGTTAAGTAAAAAGTTTACTTTTGAACGCTTAAATAAATGAATCTTACCAAAATTATTCTCGACATATTCAATTTGCTCGGGCGTAACAGGGTCGATTGAAACAATTAAAAATTCAATGTCGTAAACACCAACAAGGGGTGCTACTATGTTGTTTAGTATTTTATAGCGAGTGCCGTCGATCGCTGGGTACGGGAAACGCCACAACACTATCAAGACTTTATTTTTTTTCATATGATTTTTTCCAATCTAGTCTTCGTTTAATAAAATATGTATACCTAAAAATTACAGTACTTAGTGCAAATAAGTATATATTTTTAACCTTATACTTTTTATAAAAAATATTTTTGTTTTTTATAAAAAATCTAAAATTATTTACCCAAACCTGAAATTCGTATACAAACCGATTTTTGCGGGCACCCCCATTTTTATTTAAGTTTGTATTTTTTAGATGATATGACAGTGTGTCAGGTATTAACCACAAATGAAAACCTACATCGTTTGCCCGTAGTAAAAAATCAGTTTCTTCGCGAAATGCATTACCTATATATTTAGGGTCATACTGCACTTTATCAAAAACTGATTTTTTAATTAAAACATTTGCATGCAAATACAAAACCTCGGTGGACTGATCAACAAAGCGCTCAAAATAGCCCTCAAATGGCGACCTTATAAAAATAGGCCCGTGATCGTGATTGGCAACAGTAATAGCTTGTTCAAACGTTTGCCCAGCCCTTAGGTAAATTCTACGACCGGCGATAATGTCAGCATCATATTCGGTCATTTTGTTTAATAAAACCTCAAAATGGTCTGGCGGTAAAATGACATCGTCTTCGCCCATAAAAATATATTCGTTTTTAGAAAGCCCAACTCCAATATTGCGAACGTCAGGCGTTGTAGTTTTGTGTTCAATGCGGTGGTATATTATTTTGCCAGGGTGCTTTTGGTCAAGCTCGCGGGCAAACTGGGCAATATTTTCAGTGCTTGCATCGTCAACTAAAATAATAAAACCTAAATTAGACTGACAAATATACGAATCAATAACAATTCGTAAAGAATCAAGTCTATTATAGGTCGGTATTACTACATCAATCATTGTACTATTATCTTATATAAATCTTGCGCTGTTGCAAGGCTATGGTTTTTAACTATATAATTTCTGGCTTTTAAGCCATATTCATACCTTTTGCCTTCACCTATACCAAAAAAATAATTTACACTATCGATATAATTACTAGCCTTAAAATCGCTAATTATCGATTTTGCAAAATCAGGCTCTTTTAATAAATTCTTGGCCAAACCAACGTTGCTGATTATAAAAGGTAGCCCCGAAGCCATAGCTTCAAGCAATACTATAGCCGAACCTTCGTGACGTGACGGCAATATAAACAGATCGGCAATAGCATAAAACTGACTGACTTCGTCATGGTTCGTGTGTTCTTTTAAAATTATTTTTTTATTTTTGTAATTCAATGATGCCTCATCGTCAACCACCAGTAGTGCGGTCTTTTCATCAAAGTTTTTAATTAATTTAGCCATAACGTTTTCGCCCTTGGCATATTCATAGCGCCCAACAAAAATAATAATTTTTTCATCGGCAGGTATGCCATACTGTTGCCTATTATTTACCCTCTCTGGCCGACTTTGGATGTTAAAAATATCAGTATCAACAATATTTGGTATTGTGCCAACATTTTTAACCCCATATAGTTTCTCTACAAAATGTTTTGTTTCATCTGATACAGCAAAAACCTTTTTGGCTCGACGTGCACACAAACCTTCGAAATACCCCCACACATAATACTTCATTATAAATTTAAAAAAGTTTTTATTTTTATCAACCCTAATTGCGGCTGCACGAAATGTACCATGTTGTATGTTTACCGTATTTTTATTTTTTAAATTCCAACCCAAAAATCCATTAGTAATTATTAAATCCCACTTCTCTTCAGAGGTTTTTTTGCCAACCAAGTACCCCAATACTGGCACATATAAACCTATTTTTTTAGAAAATTTTAACAAGCCCTTACTGCCAACGTCTTCAACTCCAAAAATCGTAACTTCATGACCATATGAAATTAAAACGCTTTTTAAGGTATGGCAAAAAACCTCTACGCCACCAAGACTATTTTTACTGGTTGATAAAATAGCTATTTTCATACAATACTACCTAACCTACCCGTAATAATACGTATGGCATTTTTAAAATGCGCCCCTGCTATGTCGCGATATGGGTCGGGTTTAAATATTGATATCGGGAAGGCAAATAAAGCCTTAAGTAGTGACATCGTCACATATAAACACTTAACTCCAAATACGGTGACCGGCGAATAATATTTTTTAAAGAAATACAGTGTCCCCGCATAAGCCACACGCAACACTCGGTCACGATTGTTAACAACCGACTTGCTACCTTTGTGTATGATTTTAACGAGTGGATTTAAAACAACCTTATAATTTAAATTTTTAACTTTTTTGGCAAAATCGATCATATCAGCATGACAAAGAAAAAATTCCTTATCGATGCCTCCTGTTTTTATGTACAAATCTTTTTGTGTTAACATGCAGGCGCCCCCTATCCAACCAACCTCAGCTATTTCATTACTTGTTAGTTTTTTATGCTTCCATTTTTTAATAAAAGGAAATATTTCTAAATACCTAGAGTAAAGCACCTTACCGACAAATTCGTCTTTTATAGTTAGTTGATTGCCGTACGATTCTTGGGCAGTACCAAGTTCGTCAATTATTCGTGGGCCAATAATGCCAACATCAGAATTGCCTTCCATGTATTCAACTAATTCGAAAACAGCATTAATATTTGCCACGGTGTCAGGGTTTAACAGCATTACGTATTTACCCTGCGCCATTTGTGCGCCCTGATTACACGCCAGAGCAAAACCAGTATTTTGATTATTGTAAATTAATTTAACTAATTTATTGTTTGAATAATTCTTTTCTAAATATGTAAACGTGCCATCGGCCGAAGCGTTATCAATAACGATAACTTCAAACTTGTCATCATAAATCCCTGGCGCTGATTTAACTAAAGCATCTAAACACTCGCCTATTTCATTGATCGAATTATAGGTTACGGTAATTATTGATAGTATTTTTTCGTTTGTGTTTTGCATAAATTATTACACTGAAATTATAGAAATAAAACACCAATACCATACCCTAGTCTATTTTGATCATCAATAATCTCGATATGTTCAAAATTATTTTTAACCTCGTTCCAAAATTGCTCTGTACCATATTCAGATGATGGAGTTTTGCCAATATCATGCATTGCAATTATACCACCCGGGCGAACCAAGGGGCTATACATTTCAAAATCAGACTTGACCCCGTTGTATGTATGATCACCGTCAATGAACAACACATCAACCTTTTCGCCCCCAAGATTTTTAACAACTTCATTTAGTGAATTTTGACTGTGCGAATCGCCCCGAATTAAAAACATTTTTTGCGCCCCGGTTACAAAATTATTATATAATCTCTTTTTACGCGCAAAATAGCCTCCCCCAAATTCACCCCCTGGCAAATCGATGCTAATTATTTTGCCACCATCATGCGCAATCTTAGTTAATAAAAACAAATTACCTCCGTGCGCAGTGCCAACTTCTAAAACATTTTTAGGTTCAATTTTTTTAGCGATTTCTAAAAACTTAGTTATTTCTGATACAATCTGCCCTGGTATTAGTAGCCCGCAAGACTTGTTGTAAGAAAAATCGAGCACCTTGTCGATACTACCAAATTCAGACTTTTTTAATTTGTTTATCAAGTATGGGTAAAAAATAAAATCAACATATAATAATACTCGACGCTTAAGTTCTGCTACAACAGCCCAAAAACCAATTTTTTTTACAACCCTAATCGGGTAAGTAATTTTATACACTAAGGTTTTGAAAACGTTTAAATTTTGTTTATTTTTTTGTTTCATAATATTATGCAAAAAGCTTATTGAAAACACCCCAGATTGCCTGTACAATAGCCTTGTTGGCCATAAATTAACCTTATTATGCTTGTTTTACCCCTAAATTGCAAACATGTTTAGACGACTAAAAAACCTTATTTTAAACAATAAAAATTTAAAACACACGGTTGTAAAAAACACAATGTGGCTGTTTTTAGGCGAAATAGCTGGCCGCCTTTTAAAAATGGCCCTAGTCATATACGCTGCTAGAATTTTGGGGGCAGGCGATTGGGGCGTTTTTTCATATGTTTTAGGTCTTGCGGGGCTGTTTGGTATATTTTCAGACTTTGGTTTAAGCAACCTATTAACACGCGAACTTGCCAAAAATGGGCCAGATCGTTCGCAATATTTGTCTACGATTTTTATTTTAAAGTTGATTCTAACTTTTACAAGTGTTTGTATTTTACTAATAGTTGCACCTTATGTTTCGAAAATGCCGGGCATAAATAACTTATTACTTTTAATGGCAATAATGCTTGTTTTTGATTCGATGCGAGATTTTGGCTTTGGCTTAAATAGGGCCTATGAAAAAATGGGTCGTGAGGCACTAGTTAAAATAATCATGAACGGCTCAATTGCAATAGCTGGTATATTTATAGTTTTCAGTTTACCATCGGTCAAAAATGTTTTTATTATTTATACAATAGGGAGCGTTTTGGGTTGCTTAACGACTTTTTATATTATTAGACAATATTTACATGGATTATTTAGTGGCTTTTCAAAAAAGCTACTAAAGCCTATTTTTGATTTTGCGTGGCCATTTGCAATTTTAATATTTTTTAATACCATCATGACAAATACCGACATATTGATGCTGGGCTGGCTTTCAACACCAGAGAGTATTGGTCTTTATTCGGTGGCTCAAAAACTTACACAGTTTTTATATTTAGTGCCGGCACTTATTTCAGTTGCGGTCTTCCCCATGTTTTCAAAACTAGTCGAAGCCGGCGATGAGCGGTTTGAATTAATTTTTACTAAAATAATTAGACTATTGTTATTGTTTGGCTTCCCTATTGTTATTGGCGGAGCCTTATTGTCAAAAAATATACTAATACTGATTTTTGGTGGCGAATACGCCGGCGCGGCAAAAACTTTATCTATAATGCTATTTTTAGTTTTAATTAACTTCCCTAAAATAATTATGGACAATGCAATACTAGCCCATGATCAACAAAAAAGGTTTTTAAAATACACACTACTTGCAGTTGTTTTAAATGTTGTGCTTAACTACTTTTTAATACCAATTTATGGCTCAACCGGAGCCGCCATTTCAACACTAATTTCAAGCCTGTTAGGTATGGGCATTGTTTTTATGCAATTTAGAAAAGCCAATAACTTCAAGGCCGGTTTTAAATTAGGTAAAATTTTGACAGCCACGGCAATTATGGCTACTGCCGTTATTGGCCTGAAGTACGTAAATATTAATGCTGTATATACAGCCATAATAGCCATGATTTTATATGTTGTGGCTTTATACATATTAAAAGACAAAACCATACAAGAAGCCTTACCCTAAAGCTAAAGCCTTGCTATAATACACCCATGAAATTGCCCAAAAAACTACCTGTAAAGATACTGTCTGACATTAAGAAATGGTTTGAAAGGCCGGTACCGTATGACCATATTGGCAAATATATGTCTAAAAAAGGCCCTGGTGGTGTTAAAATACTAGATGTAGGCTGTGGCGACAAAGCACCCTATTCAACCTATAAATACTACCCTAACGTAGAATATTCAGGTATTGATTACCGCGAGGTCCCTGGCATTGCCGACATGCACAGCTTTTACCAATACAATATTGACGATAACAATTTGGACGAAATACCCAACAATGAATATGATGTTATTATACTGTCGCACATAATAGAACATGTACACCATGGCGCAAAACTACTTGCAACACTAGCAGGCAAATTAAAAAGCGGTGGCATTATATATATTGAAACACCTAGCGAGCGCAGCCTGCACCTGCCATCATATTACGGTACCTTAAATTTTTATGACGACTCTACACATACTCGTGTATATAGTTTGGCCGAAATGACTGAAGTTTTAAAACAAAACGGTTGTATCATATTAAAATCACGCATTCGGCATAATTTAAAAAAAATTATATTTCTACCCCTTTATGCAATATTCATGCTAATTCGAGACAAAAAAATCAGCGCCACATTGTTTTGGGACGTATTAGGCTTTGCCCATTTCATTGTCGCCCAGAAAGATTGACCTAGTTAGTAAAAATATTTTTATCTATTTGACAATATGTATTTTTAAGTGTACACTAATTAAAACAGTAACCATGAAAATACAAAAGAGAACTTACCCCGCCCTCTTGATAGTTGCCGTACTGCTACTAATTGGCTACAGCCTTGTCAAAAGCGAGCAGTACACAATTACCGGCACCCCGACCCTAACCGAACTGCGAGAATCGCAGATAAACGAAGACCTAATCATGCCCGATGAAATGTATGCCAAGGCGGTCAGCAAGCTTGGCGAAACCAAAATTGTCACCATACCTAAAGCCGAGTATAGAATCGGCAAAGAAATACCCTAAAAACACCCACCACCAAAGCCACCCAAACGGGCGGCTTTTTTTGTTTTAGCCAAGGACGAACCCGGTTACCTATCAAATAAAACAAAAATCCCATTTAGGGACTTTTGTTTTATCGTGAGTGAGTTTGGATTATTTTTGGATTAGGATAGTGGCAACGTTTTGTTGAGCACCGCAGTCAACCAACCATGTAGCCGGTAGTGTTGAACTAGTTATGTTTACGATTTTGAAGCTCCACGCCGCAATTGTATAGTTAGAGCCAACCTTGACTGTACGAGCCACGTTTGAGCGGTTGTCGATCATTATAGATGTACCATTTTTGTAGGTAACATTAGTTGGTGTTGCCTGACAATCTTGACCCAATTGTATGCGGTGGTCTTTGTATTTGATTAAGGCATTTTGGTAGCTGATTGAATTTTTAGCTGGCTTAACGACAACGGCACCAGTAGTAGTGTCTTCATCAACTTGTTCAATTGGTTGGTCATTTACAACAACTGGTTGGACAGCCTTTTTATTGTTTTTAACAACCATTAGTACGATTAGCGCAACGACGACAAGACCGACGATCGCAAGAATAGTATTTTTATTTTTTTGCATAGGGTTTAATGATTTATAAGTTTAAGTTGGTAGACCAACATTATATCACAAAATAAGCTTTTTTGGAATACCATTGATAAATATATCTACATGGCATTGGTTGTGCCTTAGTTATACTAATCATTAGGTATATAAAAACAAAAACCCCTTTTGGGGGTTTTTGTTTTCGATTTTAAGTTTCGATAAACTATCCTAAGCTTCTACAATTAAATAACTATTAGTTATGTTTTGTGTAGTTAGTATTTGGATATGTGTTCAATAGAGCGCCTGTGATTCCTGTTTGAGCACCGATAACATCTGTCCATGTGAATGAAGCCTTAGCTCCTAGTCCAAATGTAACGCTAGATGTACCTGAAGCTCCCAAACCTGAAACATCAACCACAGTACCCCAAACACTGAATGTTTCAGATGTACCATGTGTAATTGTGCGAGGTGTTGAGAATGTAAAGGTTCCTGAACCTGTAAGAACAGTAGTACCGTTTACACCACCTGAACCAACGATAACTGTATCACCAGCTGCATTGTACAATGAAACACCAGTGAAGGTAATTGTACCTGTACCTGTTGACGCAGAAAGAGTTATTGGAAGAGTCTCAAGTTTTATATCACCAGCATTGTCTGCTGAGATAGTAAACTCACCAAGCTTGATATTAGCTGTTGCTAAACCAGAAACATTTTGATCAGCCATTGTTATTGTAGGCTTTGAGGCTACAAGTTTGTGACTAGGTGTAATGTTTGCAGTAACTGGTGAGATTGTTTGTGTAGCTGAACCGTCAAAGTATGTAACTGTTGTAATAGCAGCTGTTACTGTTGAGTTAGATACGCCAGCACATCCACCACCTGAGGCAGTTACACATACAAGAGACACTGTCATTGGAACGTTAACCCCAGAAGCATCTGCTGGTACAGTAATACCCACATTGTAAAGTGTAGCAGTTGTACCGCTAACTTGACCTGTTACACCATTTAATGTAACTGAACCAATTGTGTCAGCTGGAACTGTAACTGTAACATCCTTGATAACAGCACCACCGATTAGAGTGTTAGCTTTTATATTGAATGTACCAATAGAAACTGATGATTGACCACCAACTAGGAATTGAGCAACCATTGATGATGAAGGAACGAAAGTTACTCCACCCGCAACGATACTTGCAACGTTAGCTGTGATTGTAGAACCAGTTATTGCGCCCGCAGTTGATGTAACCATTGATGTATTACCACGGTATGTGATTGTCATCGCTGGGATTACAGTGTATGTCGCAGCACTTGAGCCGATATCAGCGTAAACATCAAATGTTTTTGATGAAGACATTGGAACTGGCAAGTTTGTTGAGAAGTTATTTGTAGCTGTTGGATTTCCGATAGGGTTACCAACATTAGAAGAACCATCCTTAACAGTTATGTTAGTGATTTGGTTGTTTGTGATCATTGTCCCTGTAATTCCTACAGCAACGTTGTTGATTGTAATACCTTCAGCAGATCCTGTTGAAACTCTGAATGTACCAATTTTAACACCTTGCCTGTTTGGAGCAACAGAAGAAGCTGACCATCCTGATGTTTGAGCAAAAGTAACATTTGTAGATGAAACTGTTAGAGACTGACCACCAGCAGCAGCTGTTGAAGTCAGTTGACCTGAGCCTACACCTTGTGCATTACTTGAGCCCGCGTCAAGATCAAACTTAACAGTACCAGCTGTAACAGTAACGTTACCTCCGTTTACTACATCGCCACGAATTTCTACGATCGCAGAAGATCCAGCAGGAATAATTAAGTTTGAGCCTAAGCTGTTAAATACAAGCTGGGTTGCTGTAGTTGCAGTTTGGTTTGAACCAACTTGACCACCATTAACGTATAGGCCTACGTTTACAAGTGAATCAGGAGAAGCTGGAGTACTAAGTGTTAGAGTAGGGGTAAATGAAAGAGAATTAACTTTCACATCTTCACCATAAGCAGTAAACTTATACGCAGCCATTTTTACATTAGTAGCACCACCAACTAGTGTTGTTGTGTTATTGAATGCAGGGTCTTGATTAATTGTAAGAGTACCATTGTTGATAGTAACTAGACCACCAAGCATGTTGTTAATAGCAAGAGAAGAGTAAGTTGGAGTGATTCCAACAACACCACCACCGTTAACTTGACCATCCATGATCATAAGATCAGCAGATTTTTCAAGAGATAAGTAGAAGTTTCTGTATGCACCTCCAACCACATCACCACGTACTTCAATGTTGTGTGGGCCTGTTGCCAAGTTAAGTGGCACAGAAGGCGTAAACACAAATTGATTATTAGCATTGATTGATGAAGAAGCAATGTTCACACCGTCAACATACAATGCTACATTAGCTAATGTATTTGAAGGAGCTGAACCAATCATTTTAACTGTCATACTCTTAAGTTGTGAAGCGTGTAGCCCAATACTTAATGTATTTGTCCAAAGATTTTGATTCATTGAACCAGAGTTGATTGTTGCAGCTGCTGGTGAAGGTGAAGCTATTGTTAGAGCGGCTGTTCCCAAAAGACCAGAACCGTTAGCAAGACTCATCAAGTTTCCAGAAAGGTTTGCGGTTGTAGATGAAGTAGACCCAGACACTGTAAATCCAGTAAGCGCTACTGAAATCGTTTGTCCTGATGTACCAGCAATGTCAGCTTTTACAGAAATGGTTCGTGAACCACTTACCATTAAGTTAACATTATTCATTGTTAATACACCAGTATTATTAAATGAGTATCCGTCTGTTAGGCGAGTTGCACCATCATATAGATAAACATTTGTAAGTGTACCTTGGTCAGAATAACCACCACGAGCAAAAGTTATAGAGTTAACAGTACCTGAACCTGTGAAGGTAAAGTGTGCTAAGTCTGCAGCTGCTTGTGATGTAACCAA
>CAZQAX010000017.1:0-14068 GCA_964591475.1 uncultured Candidatus Saccharibacteria bacterium | reverse complement strand
TTAATAGTCCTGGTTCATTCAACATAAATATAGAGTCTTTGAATTGTTACACAACGTATCATTTCAGAGCTTACGCTAAAAATTCAGCAGGCACAGGCTATGGTCAAGACAAGACTTTTACAACTTCTTATGGTTGTAAGCCAACTATAAATACCAATGCTGCAACTTTAATAAGTGGCATGAATTATAAATTAAATGCTGATATTAAAAGTGTCGGTGGAGATGTTGTAACTGAAAGAGGTTTTGAAATCGGAGCTAATACAAATTATGGAACTACTGTAAAAGAAAATGGAGCATTTGGTGGAACATTTGGTTACGTTGCAAAATTTGGTAATTATGGAAGTGGTGATGGTGAATTTGTTGAACCTAGGTCAGTAGCAGTTGATTCAATTGGTAATATTTATGTCGCGGATAGATTAAACCACCGTATACAAAAATTTGATTCAAATGGTAATTTTGTGACTAAATGGGGTAGCTTTGGATCAGGCAATACTCAATTTAAATACCCACGTGGTATTGCTGTTGATGCAAATAATAATATTTATGTTGCTGATAGTGATAACCATAAAGTTAAAAAGTTCGACTCATCTGGTAACTATATAACTAGTTGGGGAGGTTACGGAACTGGAAATGGTAAAACTTCTTACCCACAAGATATTGTTATCGATTCAAATGGTAATATTTATGTATCAGATTATGATAATTCTCGTATAACTAAATTTAGCTCAACTGGTACTTATATAACTAAATGGGGTAGTTATGGCTCAGGCAATGGGCAATTTAAACCAGCATATGGTTTAGCTGTTGATGCAAATAATAATATTTATGTGGCGGATCGCAATAATAATAGAATTCAAAAATTTGATTCAAATGGTAATTTCATAATGAAGTTTGGTAGTTACGGTATTGGTGATGGCTATTTTTCATTGCCAGCAGATGTTCTAGTTGATACAGGTGGTAATATTTATGTTTCAGATGAAGGTAATCGCATTCAAAAGTTTGATAGTAATGGAGTTTTTATTTCAAAGACAGGTGAGGCTGGTAATTTGAATGGCTCATTCAATGGTCCTCAAGGTATGGCGATTGATCCAAGTAATAATATTTATGTTGCAGATTCATCAAATTCTCGTATTCAAAAAATTAGTACAAATGGATTATTTTCAATTACGGTAAATAATTTAACTTGTGCTAGTTCATACTCTTATCGTGCATATGCAATTAATACAGTTGGAACAAGTTATGGTGCAAATATGAATTTGACTACACCTGCGTGCCCCATCTACATAGCCCCACCAGCAGGTCTAGTAACAGTATCAGCTACAAACATAACTCAAAATCAAGCAACCCTAAAAGGTAACTTGGGTAACTATGGTGGTTCAAGAGTTACAAACCGAGGATTCGAATACGGTACAACCACATCACTAGGTCAAATACTAAGTCAAACAGGTTTGTTCTGGGCAGAATCATACACCCTACCGCTAAACAATCTATCTTGCGGTACTACTTATTACTATCGTGCTTATGCTACAAACCCTGGTGGTACAGCTTATGGCAGGGTACTTACTTTTGTAACTGGGGCGTGTGTGAATACTGATTTTACAGCTCCTGTAGTAGTAACACTTAGTCCTGTTAATAATTCATCTAATGTAGACATTGCTACAAATTTAGTAATTTCATTTAATGAAAATGTTAAAACAGTTTCAGGTAATATTGTAATTAAAAAAGATTCAGACGACTCTGTTGTTGAAGTAATCCCAGCCTCTTCTAGTTTAGTAACTGGTGGTTATACTAACACAATTACAATTAATCCTAGTGCAAACTTAAATACTAATACAAAATATTATATTACGCTCGAGGGCCAAGTCTTTTCAGACTTAGCGGGCAATATTTATTCTGGTTTAACACAGAAAAATGATTGGGCCTTTACTACAGCTCAGGCCATCTACATAGCCCCACCAGCAGGTCTAGTAACAGTATCAGCTACAAACATAACTCAAAATCAAGCAACCCTAAAAGGTAACTTGGGTAACTATGGTGGTTCAAGAGTTACAAACCGAGGATTCGAATACGGTACAACCACATCACTAGGTCAAATACTAAGTCAAACAGGTTTGTTCTGGGCAGAATCATACACCCTACCGCTAAACAATCTATCTTGCGGTACTACTTATTACTATCGTGCTTATGCTACAAACCCTGGTGGTACAGCTTATGGCAGGGTACTTACTTTTGTAACTGGGGCGTGTGTGAATATATAGTTTTAATCTTTTAAAATTATAAATAGAGTGGTACAATTTGTCTATAAATGAAAAGATTAAATAAAATTTTTTTTGTAACTTTTTTAACTCTATTAACTAGTTTTGGTTTTACAGGGCAAGCTTTTGCTGTAACAATTAGTTCAATTGAACTTGTGTCAAAGCATACAAATGGAACTCAACCTAATACGGATGCTGATTACCCTAAAGTTTCTTCGAATGGACGGTATGTGTTTTTTAGAAGTGCAGCCTCAAATTTAGTATCTGGGGATACTAATAATGAAATTGATATTTTTATGCACGATACCCAAACAGGGGTAACAACAAGAATATCAGTAAACACAGCGGGAGATGAAGCTGATTTAGGTGGTGGTTACTATGATATTTCAGCAGATGGAAGATATGTAGTTTTTAATTCAGGCTCTACAAATCTAGTAGCAGGAGATACTAATAGCAAAACTGACATTTTTGTTCGCGACACTCAATTAAATACTACAACTAGGGTTTCTGTTAGTACTGCGGGGGTAGAAAGCGATCTTGATTCAAGCCTGAGTAGTATATCATCAGATGGGAGATATGTTGCTTTTAGTTCAAACGCTACAAATCTAGTGGTAGGAGATACTAATAGTATAAATGACATTTTTGTTCGTGACACTCAATTAAATACCACAACCAGGGTTTCTGTTAGTACTGCAGGGATAGAGTCCAATGGTACTTCTCAGCCAAATGCAATATCTGATGATGGTAGATATGTCGCTTTTACTAGCTTAGCCACAAATTTAATAGCTGATGATACAAATTCAAAAACAGATGTATTTTTAAGAGACACTCAAACAAATACTACTACCAGAATTTCTGTAGACTCAAATGGTTTAGAACCTGATGATGACTCTTATCTCTATGCGTACAGCTTTAGTTACCCTTACTTGGTTTTTGAATCATATGCAACCAATTTAGTAGCCGATGATACCAATGGTGTTCAGGATATTTTTGTTCACAATATTCAAACTGGTGAAACTAGTCGAGTCTCTGTAAGTTCGGCAGGTGTCGAGGGTGACGCTGATTCCTACTATGGCACGACTTCTTCTGATGGACGCTATGTGTTTTTTTATTCAGAAGCAACCAATTTAGTAGCTAATGATACCAATGCTAATGCTGATGTTTTTGTACATGATACTCAAACGGGCACAACGTCAAGACTTTCACTAGACTCAAACGGTGCCGAAATTAATGGATATTCAGGAGAGGCATATATTGCTTATTCAGGAGATTATTTAGTATATGTAACAGATGCTACTACTGTAGTAGTAGGCGACACAAATGGGTTTTATGACGTTTTCTTACTATCGTTATCATACATCTCCACCCCCACAACCACAACCCAATCAGCCACAAACATAACCACAACCACAGCAACCCTAAACGGTAACATAACAGCAACAGGTGGTGAAGCCAACACTGAAAGAGGTTTCGACATTGGTACAGATAATACATATACAATGACAGATATAACAGAGAATGGATCACACAGTACAGGTGCATATACAGGTACTGCCACCGGCCTAACCTGCGGTACCACATACCACTACCGTGCATACTCTACTAACACAGCAGGTACAGGCACAGGATCTGATGAATCATTCACAACATCAGCTTGTCCTGTAGCGGTTACAGTTATTAATGGAGCTGTACCAGTATGGATACTCCAATCTATGAGCGATAACTTACGTAATACTAATCAATCTATAAATGAATCAACTGGTCAGCAAACACAAAATACAAACAATAACCAAACTCCTAAATTCCAATTCACTAAAAACCTTAAATACCGTGACCGTAACAATGGTGTCTTAGAACTCCAAAAATTCCTAAACAACAATGGTTACCCAATATCTGAATCAGGTATCGGTTCTAAAGGCAACGAAACAACATACTTTGGTCTAGCTACACGTTCAGCACTAATCAAATATCAAAAAGCTAACAATATTAAACCAGCGGTCGGGTATTTTGGGCCAGTGACAAGGAATGTGGTGAATAAGTAAAAAATAATAAAAAACCGCTTTTAAGTTAAGCGGTTTTTTACTTGTATTGTTTTATTTATTAATTTACTATTTTATATTCTATTAAATTCGTAAAAATTACAAACTTGTTAATGGGTGCACGTCTTCATTTTTTGTAATACGTTTATAAACAAGCTCTGCTGAAATTATACATATTGGCATACCAATACCAGGGTTGGTACCGGCTCCAACATAAAACAAATTTTTAATTGTTTTATGAATATTGTTTGGGCGAAATAGGGCGGTTTGTTTGATTGTGTGGGCTAGACCTAACGCTGTACCTTTGTAGGCATTATAATCAAGTTCAAAATCTTTAACAGAATAAGTCTTTTTAAACATGATTCTGTCACGAATATTTTCTATACCGGCGTAATTTTCAAGTTCGCTTAGGACCTTTTCTGTATATTCTTTTTCAAAATTATCATCATAGGTAAGACCTGGGGCGATTGGTACTAGAACAAACAAGTTTTCGCAGTTTTCTGGGGCAACATTTTTGTCAGTTTTTGATGGGGCACATACATAAATAGATGGATCATCAGGCCACGCAGGATTGTTAAATACTTGGTCAAAGCCCTTCTCCCAGTCATAAGAGAAGATTAGATTATGGTGTTCTAGTGTTGGTATTTTGTCTTTGATGCCTAGATAAATAAGAAAGGCGCTTGGGGCCAGCATTCTGCTATCCCAGTATTTGTCACTATATTGCTGGTACGGAGCTTTTAATAAATGTTGGTCGGTATATGTTATATCTGCATTTGAAATAACAATATCGGCAAAAATTGTTTCATTATTATTGGCTAGCTTTACGCCTTTGGCTACATTGCCTTCTACAATAATTTCACTTACCGGAGAGTTTTTTAATATTTTGACTCCGTTTTTGATTGCAATTTTCTCCATTGCTTCTGGTAACTTCCAAATGCCACCGTCGGGGTACCATACACCTAGCCCAAAATCGACATAGTTCATCATGCTATATATACCAGGGCAGTCGCCAGGTGCAGTACCTAATAGTATCATTTGGTATTGCATGACTTTTTGCAGTATTTCGCTTTTAAACCGTGATTCGATTATTTGTTTTTGCTTTTTTAGTAGTGGTAGTTTCCACCCAACTTTGGCTACGCTCCAAGTTAAAAAATCAAAAATTGAATTATAGTTTTTAAACATAAATTCGTTATAGGCAATACCGTATTGTAGTTTTAATTTAGCTAAAAACTTTACTAAAACTTTACCACTGCCTGGCTCGATACTTTCAAAAGTTTCTTTGTTTTTATCAATATCGCCATAAAAATCATAATGAGATTTGTCGCTTTTTAAAAATACGCGATATGAAGGGGATAGCTTTTTCAAAGTATAATAATCGCTAACTTTTTCGCCCATAAGCTCAAAAAAATGTTCAAAGACTTCGGGCATCATGTACCAGCTTGGGCCCATGTCAAAAACAAAACCGTCTTGTTCAAATACTCTGGCGCGACCCCCGACTGATTCATTCTTCTCAACTATTGTTACGTCGTAGCCTTTTTTGGCAAGCATGCAAGCTGAAGCCAGGCCTCCTAGCCCTGCACCGATTATAATTACTGATTCTTTTTTGTTCATGTATTTAAAAATGTTTAATAATAAGATATAGCTTTCGAAGTTTTGATATGCGAACTCTTTCGCGCCAAATTCGTTCTGGGTCTTTTTTAATTTCTTCTAATATTTCTTTGTATAAATAGAATGCAATTCTAACAGCTCTTTGGCCAGATTTATTTAGCATTGGTATACCTTTTTTTGCCGTAGCGTATAAATCTTCATTTCTTTTTATTTCAAAATATATTAATTCTTTCATGCTGTTACTCATTTTTTCATTTGAAAAATCTTTCTCGGTAACTGCATAGGTGTTTATGTCTTCTTGCGGTATATATATACGTCCACGAGCCAGGTCTTCTTTAATGTCACGCAAAAAATTTGTTAACTGAAATGCTTCACCTAATGCTCGGGAATAGGGTAGGGCTCCATCTTTAAACCCTATAATGTGGCTCATCATATAACCTACAACTGTTGCTGAGCCGTACATGTAATCTTCTAGTTCTGTATATGTAGTATAGCGGCTTTTTTCGGTATCTTGTAGCATTTTATTTAAAAATATTTGGCTATATTCAAATGGTATATTGCAATCCTTCCACATTACAGAGTTGGCTCTTAATACCGGGTGAACGCTTGGGTCGCCATTGTAGGCTTTTTGCCACTCATTTTGCCATTCTAATAGGCGTGCCTTGGCCGCTGACGCATCTTTTTCCTCTGTGTCGACTATTTCATCTGGGTAGCGTAAAAATGCGTATAATACCCATGTTCGCTCACGTAATATTTTTGGGAAAAAGTAAGTCGAAATAAAATACGAAGTACCGTATGCGCGAGTCATGTTTTTGCAAATTCGAATGTCTTGTTTTTGGGTAGATTGCATTTTAGTATTTTCTGTTAGTTATCATTGAAAGCAAGCTTTTTATTTTTTCAGCATCATCATTTTTTAAATTAGAATTTGAAACAGTTTCTAATGCTATAGCTTCTTTTTGTTTTATATAGTCTTCAGCAAAATCAAAAGCCCTATTTGATTTTAAAAATAAATTTAGTTCATCTTGGTTGTTGGTATCTTTGTTGCCGAACCACGTTGACCATTTTACCTTGTCTTCGTCATTCGCATTTTCGTTAATATATATACTTAGCATTGTGTGTATGCCATTTTTTATATCGCCCAAAGGGTTCTTTTTTAACGTTGCTACGTCTTTTGTAAAATCGAAAACATCATCTTGCATTTGAAACAATAACCCGACTGCATCACCAAAGTTTTTGATCCACTCAACGTCTTCGTTATTTACTCCTGCCGTTACCGTACCCAGCATTAATGGGTGGGTAAAAGTGTAGCGGGCTGTTTTTAAAAGCATTTTATTTTCAACCGCGTTTATTGTTGTTGATTTTTCAATAGGGTTGTATACATCCATCATTTGGCCAAGTGTGACTTCTTCTACTAAAGTATGTATCACTGCCCAAGATTCATTTGTTTGATTGTCTTTACTAAATTCTGCATATGCCCAGGCAAAAACAAGATCGCCTAAAAGTATCGCCAAAGAGTGGCTTGTATGTTTTGCAACGTCTGCACTAACTTTAGAATCTAGATCTTGCTCTATAAATTTGTGTGCAGATATGACCCCGTGCCTAGTCTCAGAATCATCCATTATATCGTCATGAATCAAAGCCATTAGGTGTATTAACTCTATGCCCATCAATGTGTTTTTAATTTCATGCCAGTCTTTGCCTGAATAGATAGTGTAAGTCAGGGCAGTATTGTATGGCCGTATTCTTTTGCCACTGTGCCCGATTGTTTGTATGTGATCAATGTATTTTTCTATACTTTGCAAGCCTTGTCTGTTTTTTGCTTGTAGTAAAAGATTGTTTAATTGAGCATTAAAAAAAAGGTCAAATTCTGCCTTGAAGTCGTTGATTGATAGACTCATATTGGCGCATTATATCAAATAAATGCATTATGGTCCATTTACTGAACTTATAAAATACTTGGTCCATTATTACGAAATCCCGTCTGGTCGGTAAAATAAAAACCCCCCCCTAACCAAAATGGTTAGGCTTTACATTTTTTATAATTTATGTTATTTTAACAATAGACAAAATAATAAATAAATGAAAAAAGACTTAAAACCAATTTGCTTTATGCAGGGGGACCATGGTGCTGGCAGGGTGGCCGAAATAGTGCGTAACAGCATATTTAAAACCTTTCCTAGTCACGATGTGCCTATGACTGTCGATTCCAGGGTTTCAACGCTTGACGAGTGTATTGATGAAGCCGTTAAATGGCTACTGTATTGTGGCTCGGGTGTAAAAATTAGTACTGCTAGCGAAGATGAAAGAATTGAACGCCTCAAGTTAGGCAGTGCTAATGTACGAATGCGTAATAAACTCAATGTAGTTGGATTTGAACGCATAAACCCGTTCCCTGGCCGCTACAAAGACATATGCGGGGTATTGCGTTACGGTAGTGGTGGTATCTATGGTGAAAAATCGTGTTTTATTGAAAACAGGAATGGTGTTGAAGTTGCGGTGATTACCCAGGAAATGAATGTTAGTAACTTGAAACCCTTTGCCGAAATTGCCATGAGTTTGGCAAAAGACTACGGTTTACATTTGGTGTTGGGTACTAAAAAAACAATTTGTCGTGCTGAAAAAATAATCTATGACCGTATTTCAACTATTTGGAAGGGTGCTGGTTTAACTGAGGGTCGTACACAAAATACTACTGACTGGACGCATCATTGGCACCATCAATTAACTGATGATTTAGGTGCTGACCTGCCTGTTTTAAATGGTGAAAGAAAAAATGCTTTTGCTATAGGTAAATTCTTGGCTGTGGTAAACAATGAAAACGGCGATACGTTTGCTGATGTTGTTGACCGGCAAGACGGCAGACGCGTTATGAGTTCGCGAGTGCACTTTCTTCATAACGGTCGGTTGCTTAATTACGAGGAAATGCCCGGAGGTACTGCGCCACTAATGGCCACAGGGCTACTTGAGGGTAAAACCTTTTTTAATCCCATTGGTATTATCTTTGCTTTTTGTTCAGCATATGAGAAGGTAAATTTTGAGTATAGACCATTTTTTGAAACAATAAGAAATTACTCAATGTCTTACTTGAAGGAAAACAGAAGGAGTAAGCGTAATACTGAGCAAATGATTGACTACATTACCCATAACGTAATTTTTCCATAAACGATAGCACCAATACATTGTGTAATCTTTCGAAATCCCAAGCCCTTCTTTATTTTATTGAAGGGTTTTTTTTATTTATCAAAAATCATTTTTGACGTTTTGTGCAAATAGTGTATTATATAAGAAAATGTAATATAAAATATGGAAACAGATAAACACACACACCATACCGTTCAAATGAATTGGTTTTCAGGCTTTTTTATAACCCTAGCGCTGGTAGTCTCGGGAATAGTGATTTTTACCATAAAGGGTTTCGGTTCAATGTTTAAACCCGAGGCGATTACCTTGTTGTGGCCGTTCTGTGTACTTTTCTTTATTTCTGCTTGGATTCTTTTATTAAAAATTTATCAATCAGAAACAAAAGGGGTAAGCGCTTTTGAAATAATAGTAAAATTTATAGCTTTGGTCTTATTTGTCGCAATGACAAGTAATATTATAGCTAGTTCTCAGGCTGTCCAAGAAGTTTTAAGTCCATTCTAATACTCTTTTTAAGGAGTAACTACAAAGGCTGATCAGAAATGTTCAGCCTTTTTATTTTCCTTTTAATCTTATTTCTGCTATATTCTACCCATATGAGTTTATCTATTGGTATGGTTCGAGCATAATACCACTTTTTTCAGACAGTAAAACAAAGGTTCCTTTTGAGTTTAGCCTTGATTTACCACCACTTTATACAAGAATCAAAAAAGACTACGATGCGATATATTTAGAGATACAAAAGTTTGTGGCTTGATATAAAAATGTGCTAGGATTAAGAATGTTGAAGCCTGTGTCGTCAGGTTTCCAAACTGGGGATCCGGTCCGATCGGGTTTCCAGGATTATAGCCTGCTCAGTACGCCAATACTGGGTAGGCTTTTCATTTACTACGCACCAATCTTGGACCCATTGACATTGTGGACTTAAAGATGTAATGTGAAGAAAATAGTATTCACAATTTAATCTGTATGCGTTATGAAAAAACATGAAAACGTGAGCAGAATCCTCGGCCAATGGCACGAGTTTTCTCAAAAGCTAGCTTTAGCTGGTTTAACTTTTAATCAATTGCAAAAAGTGATTGAATCTCCAGGTAATGAGCTTGGGAAAAAAATCGTTGGCTTAATTGAAGGCCGACTTGATGTAAAAACCAGGGAGCATATTATTGATTGCGATATCGACCCTCGTATTCCTAGAGGAGGTTTTGTTCATAGTGATTTACAGGTTTGGACCCATAAAAAATGCGGTAAATTAGAATTTAATCTTTCGAATTTAGACTTTTATGTATCCAAAGAGCAACAAACCAAAAAAGATGAAGTTCTTACTGGCGAAAATCTTCTGGATGAAATAAATTCAGAGAACAAAAAAACTTTAAATGCCAACGTTCTTGATTATTTACTAGAAAACAAATACTTAATTCCTAACAAATGGAAAAAGTATGGAAACAGTAAAGATGTTAGATTTATTGTTTTTTGGGGGACTATTTACCGTGACCCAGACAATGACTACCTATTTGTAAGATATCTTTGTTGGCACGATGAAGATGGCTGGTTTTCAGACTTAGCGTTAATCCGTGGATTAAATTTTCATGGAAGAAAACCCAATTATCGATATGATCAATACCAGACATTGATTCTTAAAGACTAACCTTTAAATAAGGCTGTTCAGGAATGAACAGTCTTTTTTATTTTTATAAAATAGGGTAACAGGGGTGATTCCAAGGTATTGAACCATTACGAATACTTGACTTTTTAGTAAAAAGATGTTATCCTTAAAAAAGAGATCTTTTCGGAAAGATTGTTTGTTGTTGGTTTGTTAGGTTTTTTCTGCCTTCTTAACACAGAAGTTAGAGATAACTTAGCAAATGTAATCAATGAAAAAAACAATAAATCAAAAAAAGAGGTCAACAGATTTTACAATAAGCTTGGCGAACGAGTTTGAAATTATAATTCCTTCTGACTATGATCATGACAAAGAGGTAAACAGGTTTCTTGAGAAATTCACTAAAGACTTCTATCGTATAGAACCAGAAATAAAAGCTGAATTATTTAAGAATGCTTCTGTTAAGCTTAAACCAGGGAATACATACCTTGCAAAAATTTTTACAGTCAGGGTGCCTTATGAAAATATCATGGGCGTAGAAATGAAAAAGGTTATTGCGTTTCTTAAAAAACAAGAATTATTACTTGTTGGAGTCCGGGGGCTTACTTTGGTATATGAACTAAAAAAGAATGAGTTTCTTAAAGATAACTTCGTTGTATCTTTTGAGGAAACAGTCTTTGACGGTAAATACTCAATTAATCCCGTTCTACCTTGTCTTCAGTCTTTGGATTCAGAGTATAAAAATTTTACCTTTGGATCTTCTGATTTCAGAATGTCTGGAGGAAGTATTCTTTGTTTTTGTGATCCGAAACCTTAATCAATTTATCTTTTTAAAAAGTCTCTGTTAAAACAGAGACTTTTCTATTTTAGTAAAATCATTTAAAAGGTAAATTAAAAAGGCCCCCGATAGAGACGAGCTCTATAAGGGTCCTTTTCGTCGTGAATATTTGTAGTATATATCAACACTGATAGTATATCAAGTCAAGGTGTTAATAATCAATTTAACGAGTTATATTAAAGAAATACTATATCCTGTTGGAAGTGTAAGGATTTTATGTCCTCAATTTATTATTAGAAATTTTTAAATAAATTAAAGTTACAATGGTAGAAATTAGAGAAAAAGAGATAGGAAAGAAAGTGTTTACAAAGAAGGATATCCAAAATTTTTGGAATGTTATTAATTTACAAAATGAATCGTCAAAAAGTAATACAAAGCGTACATCTTTTAATACTCAAATCAGATGTTCTGATGGCACACGTTATGAAAGTGAGATTGATGAATTATTTTCAGAAGGCAGTATTTTTGATTTAAAGAGAATTACTTCGATAAATATAGGGTATATGGTTTATGGAGAAGATAAAAAAATAGAGATAGACTTAACTCAGGGTAGTGGAAGATGGGGTAATTTGCTAACTGTAAGGGGTGGTGATAAAAACTGGGTTGCAGGTACATTTAGTCAGTTCGAGAATTTGTTAAATTCGGTTAAACCTCAAACACACTGGTTTGTTAGCTGGTCACTACCTCTCTCGGTCATTGGCGGCATAGTTTTTGCCCTAACTGTACTTAAGCTTACAATTTTCTTTTTTGGGTCAGGGCTTAGTACTGTAGATAATATCCTAATATTTTTAGCATTTATCATTCCATCACTTTTTCTATCGGTATCTATTATTGATTGGGTAAAAAAACTATGGCCAAATATAGAATTTGATTTTGGTCCAGAACATGAAAAAAATGAAAAAAACAGAAGACTTAGATTGGGAAGCTTTATGACCATAGTAATTTTACCGCTATTGTTTTTAATTGTTCCTTATTTCATTAAATAAAAATGTAGTCTTACTTTTATTAAACATCTTATAAAATAAATAACCAAAAGCCCTGTCTAAATGCTCTTGTAGGTACAACCTTAAAAAACATTTTCGTATACTTAATTAGTACTCTTTTTGGTATCTTTTTCATATGTAATTTATTTCATACTTATCCCCATAAATTATCACAAATAGCAATTTTGACCCCCTTACCTAATTTTGTTTCATTTTATATACTAAATTTACAACTGAATAAATTTAAAAAAAGTTTGAATTTTGGCAAAAATCGTGTACTATCATTACATATGATAATTTTGTCGAAATTTAACTTAAAAGCAGAAAAACTCTTACAAAATAAGGGTGGAATTTGCCGTATTACATGCTCTCGATAGGAATCGTAGGTCTACCAAACGTCGGGAAATCGACCCTTTTTAATGCTTTGACTAAAAAGGGCGTACCGGCCGAGAATTACCCATTTTGTACAATTGACCCATCTGTGGGTATTGTTGCTGTGCCTGATGAACGGCTTTGGAAGTTAAGTGACTTTTCAAAATCTATTAAAACTATCCCTGCTGCAATTGAATTCGTTGACATTGCCGGTATTGTCGAGGGCGCGTCAAAAGGTGAGGGTCTGGGTAATAAGTTTTTAGCAAACATTCGTGAAGTTGATGCAATATTGCACATGGTGCGAATGTTCCCAATTAGTAGTTCAGCAACTGAAATTACGCACGTGTACGGCAGTGTTGACCCACTACGCGACATTGGCGTAATTAATTTAGAGCTTATATTGGCTGATATGGAAACTGTAACAAAACGCCGCGCAAACATTACCCGTGAAGTTAAACGAGGTGATAAAGAAGCCGTGGCTGAAGACGCAGTGCTTGCAAAAATTGATAAAGTTTTGTGCGACGGCCATTTGGCCAAAAGTGCGAATCTTGATATTGATGATGAAAAATTGATAAAGCAACTAGGACTGCTAACAATGAAAAAAATGATCTATGGTCTAAACCGCCGCGGTGGGGCTGATAATTTTGATACAACTGAGCCTGAAAAATTTAAAGAGCTTTTAAATATAATTGCCCAAAATGGTTCAAATTATGTTTTGATTGATGCAAAAATCGAAGACGAATTGAAATATTTTGAAGGCGATGAAAAAAATGATTTACGCAAAGAATTGGGCGGTGATGATGACGGTATAAATAAATTAATTGGCGAGGCCTACCAATTGTTGGGGTTAGAAACTTATTTTACAACTGGTGTTGATGAGACACGTGCATGGACAATTAAAAAGGGTAGTACTGCGCCAGTTGCAGGCATGGCCATACATACTGATTTTAAGGACAAATTCATTCGCGCCGAAGTAATTTTTTGGACCGACCTATTAAACAGTGGTTCGTATGCCGAAGCCCGCAGCAAGGGTTTATTACGCGTAGAAGGTAAAGAATATATTGTCAAAGATGGTGATGTCATAGAATTTAGAATTTAAAATAATTTTAAAAAACCAGTAAATATTCGAAAACCCCATGCATTGTAATTGCTAGTGTGGGGTTTTTATATTGACAAATAACATATAATTATGTAATATTTCGGAGGATAAATTTACATATTATGTTACAGCAAAG
>CAZQAX010000016.1:10188-14199 GCA_964591475.1 uncultured Candidatus Saccharibacteria bacterium | reverse complement strand
AAATAAAAAAGCCACTAATTAAATAGTGGCTTTAGTAAAAATTGAGAGATCAGATTAAATTACTTTTGATATAAAGTATTGTGTATCCTTTCTCTAATAGTTTTGAGATCATATCCATATCTTTCAAGACATACCCCTTTTCGTTAGCCCATTCCCTTAACCTATAAAATGAGTAAGTTCCCAGACTAGGGAGTTTTAAAATATCTACAGTAGAAGTTGCAAGAAGTTGTTCTTCGGTGTTGATACCTGCTTTATTTAGGCATTTTAATAATCTATTACTTAAATTAACAAGTTTAGTGCCAACTTCTTTATTTTTTGACACTATCGCTGATTCCCAAAAACCTTCTTGTGGATTAAGTGTTTGAACAGAACATTCAACTTTAGCATCGGGATAAAGATTTTTAACACTTTTACCGACCTCGGCACAAAGTTTTTGCAAAACTTCCCTTGTGCGTCCTTTCTTTTGAAAAAGCCCTGTGATTTCAACAATAATAACAGACCCCAAACCGTATTTCATAAGGTCTGGAGGGAAAAGGACTGTCATATCATTTTCGTCTGTTAATTTTAATTCACTAACACCTACAACAGCACTGACGATAGCTTTATGTAGTTTGTTCAATTTCTCTTCTCCTTTAATGGGGAGACACCATACTTTTATTACTGGCATATTTGATTGATTATCAAAAACCTCAAGACTCAAGATCTCTGAAAACCAATCAAATAAAATTTGAAAGAACGACATTGTGTATACAATATCATACTATATTTATTTGTCAACATTTGCTCCTTGGGTAGGATTCGAACCTACGACCAATCGCTTAACAGGCGACCGCTCTACCGCTGAGCTACCAAGGAATACCCAAGATTATAGCAAAAATTACATAATTCGCAATACCTAAAATACCCCCTTTTTGACAATTGTAAAAATTACTATATGCTGTGAAAAAGTATATTATGGTTTTTATAAAAGAAGAAACAAATTTAGGCAATACCTATAGGTTCCTAGCCCCGGGTGAAGAGGCCCATGCCATTGCAATGGCAAACGAAATATTGCTACCCTACGGCTTTACAGCCGAAATGATGCCCGAAAACATAATGTCACGCGGTAACCAGGGCGACCACCCATCATACACGCGCGTTATTTGTATAACGGGTCCGTTTGTTAAAACAGAATTGCTACAAAAAATTTCTGTTGAATTAACAAATAAAATTCCTGTTAACCGGATTATGTTTGACTTTAGTAGCCCATAAAAAAGCCCCTGTTTTTACAAGGGCTTTTTAGTTGCTTTTTTAATACGAGATTTTAATATTTGACTATTTGAATGGTTTTATGTATTGTTTGACCAGAAAGGAAAAAGAAAGAATGGTAATATTAATAACCGGAGAATCAGGTATTGGCAAAAGCACCCTATTAAAAAGATTGTTAGGCTTAGACGCCTTTAAAAATGCAACAGGCTTTATAACAGAAGAGGTGCTGCTTGGCGGGTCTAGAAAACAATTTAGAATGAAAAACGTTAAAATCGACTCAGCTGAAATCATTGCCGACAAGTTCGGCACTGAAAGTAAACTAAAAGTTGGCGGTTATAATGTTTACCCTAAAAATATATCAAACGTCTTGATCAATGTAGATGTTGGTAATATTTTATTTGTTGACGAAATTGGCAGAATACAAAACCACTGCCTAGAATTTAGAACCTTTATTCTAAAGTCAATAAGTAGCGCAAAACTTTGTATTGCCACGATCACAATGGATACTGACCTAAACATGGTCAATTCTATAAAGAGCAATACTGAGTACCTATTGATTCAAATAACAAAAAGTAACCGTTCATGGTTACATTATGTTATCGAGCACCTTAAAAAGATTGCCCCGCAAATTGATGATATGAAACCTGATAATAAATTTATTTTTAATAAAGAGATTTCAGAAGCCATTTTAGAAGAAGACGCAAGTCTTGCAGAGGTAATTAATACGATCAATCACCGCCTATTTTATCTAAGATAGGTGGTTTTATTTTTTAGCCTTTTTACTAGTTTTTTTAGCAGTAGGTTTTGCGGCTGGTTTTGTAGTATTTTTCAATTTACAAGTTTCACACATACAACCATAGGGTTTTATGAATTCATCAAAATATTCTTTGCCGTAATCATAGGTAATCTCAGCGCCTTTTTCAATATTTTTTATAGCTTTAACATACACGCGCGATTTTATAATGTCGCTTTCGGCATTACCCTTTTTGCACGAGTGGTTCATATAACGGGCAGTGTTCCAACGTGGGCTACCATCAATTGTTATGCGGTTGTTGACCTCGAACAAATATTTGGTAGTATTACCCTCAACCTCTTTATTGGGGCGCACAATACCGACATATTCAATGATCCAGTCACCTTTTTTAATATCTTTTTCGGCAAATAGACCAAAGCCTGAAATACCGCGTTTAACTTTGTAATAAGATTTATCTAATACTTTAATTTCTTTCATATAAGAGCAAATTATACACTATATGTTATACTTTATACAATAATATGGCTAAAATTCATTCATTTATTACCACGTTTTCGCGTGACAACTTAAAATTAACCATTACTGACGATAAAACAATTCATCAAGTCTTTAATGTTTTAAAAATCAGTGCTGGTGAACACCTAAATATTGGCGATGGCAAAAATGTGCGTTACGAAACCGAAATATTAGACATTAGTAAAAAACAACTGATTTGCCAAATTTTAAACGAAGAGATTGCCCAACACGGCACCCCGCAAATAATCATAGCCCTGGCCACAATTAAAAAAGAAAGTTTTGAATACGCGCTTGAAAAAATGACCGAGGTTGGTGTCGACGGTATATTACCGCTAACAACTGACAAGGTAATTAAAAAGGGGGTTAATGTCGAACGTTGCGAAACTATTTTGCGAGAAGCCAGTGAACAATCAGGCCGTATAGTTGTGCCAACACTGTTTGATGAAATAAATTTACAAAAAGCTTTTGAATACTATTTAGATAAAGGCGACACGCAATTAGTTTTTTGTGATATGCCAACCGAAACACAGCCTAGTAAGGTTGAATCTAAAAAACAAATTATTGAAAACCCAAAAAATATTATTTTTTTCATTGGCCCCGAAGGTGGCTGGTCTGACCGCGAAAGACTGTCGGTTAGTTTACTGGGCATACCAACATACAATTTAGGTAAAAATACCCTTCGCGCCGAAACTGCCGCAATTGTTGCTACATATTTAGCGGTTAACAATAAACTATAAATAATTAATTATGCATTTATATCACGCAATTATATTAGGTATCGTCGAAGGTTTAACCGAGTTTTTACCTATCTCATCAACTGGGCACTTGATGTTGTTTTCAAATTTATTACAATTACCGCAAACTGAATTTTTAAAAAGCTTTGAGGTAATTATACAACTAGGTGCAATACTGGCTGTATTGATTTTATATATTAAAAAAATTCTAAACAATAAAAGTATTATTTTAAATCTAATTTATGCCTTTATACCAACAGCTATAATTGGTTTATTGTTTTATAAACAGGTTAAAATAATTATGGGCAATATTTTAATAGTGCCAATTGCGTTGATTGTGGGCGGTATTATTATAATTTTAGTTGAAAAATACATACAAAATAAGGCTAAAAATACTAATAAAAACAGTGATCAAGATCAAAGCAAAACTATAAATAGCAAAGAGTCTTTTATATTGGGCGTAGTTCAAACTTTGGCTTTTATACCAGGCGTATCGCGGTCAGGCGCCATAATTATTGGTGGACTATTGCGTAACATATCACGTGTTGAAGTTGTTGAGTTTTCGTTCATGTTGGCACTACCTACCATGTTTGCCGCAACAAGTTTAGACTTATTAAAAACAGGTTTTAGTTTTACAAACAACGAATGGTTACTACTAGGTACCGGTTTTGTAACAGCGTTTATTGTTGCATTAATTGCAGTTAAAACATTTTTAAAGTTTATTACAAACCATTCATTTGAAAAATTTGGCTGGTACCG
>CAZQAX010000016.1:4024-10088 GCA_964591475.1 uncultured Candidatus Saccharibacteria bacterium | reverse complement strand
TAAAAAACCGCCCGTCAATAAAATCGGGGCGGTTTGACTATGAAGCAAAAACAACTACTTACTCACAATTACAGGTTTCAAGATTTAAAGTTTTAGGCCAAAGTAATGTGCAATCCGGAGGGTTAGAACAAGGACCGATATCTTTAAGGTCTACAACTTTTTTAGGATCAATTTTTGTTTTATTGTCACCAGGTTCTGTTTTAACTTCTTCCTTAACCTTGGCGGGCTTGAAATCAATTTTTACCCCAGGATCTGAATAGTGAATCCCCCCTAAAACATCAATGCATTCGCTCCCCTTAAAATCAAAACTATGCATTTCATTACCACACAACTTCATCCAACTAGCATAGATCGTGACTATTTTTTTACCTTTTTGTTTTATAATATTATAATCTTCAATTGGTATATAAATATCAAACTTTTTCTTTTCATATTTATTAAAATATACCTTTTTAGTCTGATCATAATGCCTTGTCGAATCGGTATAAACCGGCGAGACCCTGTAAAACTTCCCGTTTAATTCGGGGTAACCAATAAAGTTTTCAAGACTGAAATTTGCCTGAAAAACATATTCCTTACTTGGCTCATCGGTAGGTTTCTTTGTAGACCCACCAACATTTACAATCTTAGTAACAGTGTCGTGAATAACTGTTTCTTTCAATTGCGCCATGGAGTCCATAACCTGATTCATTCTAACCTTGGCCAGATTTTCAGTAATGTCTTTACCTTCTTTTCTGCCGTCTTCATAGGCGCGGGCCACCTTTTTGTTCGATGCACATGAGGCCAATAATATGGCTGCCATGGCAAATAGGATTAATTTCTGTTTCATTTTTTGCGTTTTTATTTGTTTTTTGAAATGTACTTAAGAATCAAACATTAACAAAAATATTGACAAATGTCAAGTAATACTTGTTTATTTAAATGCTTAAAAATGCACGATGTCTTTGATCGTAATTACTACCATCAGTAATAATAGCAATAATATACCGATGCCGTTTATATAGCCCATTACCTTTTGAGAGACTTTTTTGCGAGTAACAGCTTCGATCATTACAAACAAGATTCTGCCCCCGTCTAAGCCTGGGAATGGTATAAGGTTTAAAATAGCCAAGTTAATAGAAAGTATGGCCGCAAATGATAATAGATATGCCAAACCAAAAGTACTTGCCTGCCCTACTTGTTTAACAATACCAACAGGGCCTGAAACTTCGTCTTTGACACTAACACCAGTAAATAGTTTGCCAAATAAATGTATAAAACCTTTGAAGGTTTCAATAGTATAGTAATAGGTTGCTTTGGTTGATGCAATTACGGCCTTGCCAAACGAAAGCTTATTGGTTTGCACCGATTGCATTTCAACGCCAATTTTGTTTATGCCATCAATTTTTTCAGGCACAATGTTTAAAATATTTTCACTCCCACTACGTAAAACAGTAACAGCTAGAGGTTTACCTTCACGCACAGCACTAATGACTGTATTAGGGTCGTTAATAGCTAGGTCTCTGTTTTCGTATTGAACCCTGGTGACCGTGTCGCCAACCATAAAGCCACCCTTACTGCCCGCGCCGCCATCAACAACATTTGTAACCAAAACTTGCGCATTTTCAGTACTTGTCGATTGCTGAGGCATGCCCAATGACATTGCTCCAAAAAACAAAACCCAGGCAATTAAAATATTCATAACAATACCCGCAACTAAAACAATTATTTGCGCATATTTAGGTTTTGAAGCAAACGAACCATTTGAAACGTCTTCGTTGTCTTCGCCTTTGATTTTTACATAACCACCCAATGGCAACAAATTAAACGAAAATTTAGTTTTTCTATGCATGAATGAAGCTAGTCGCGGAGGAAAACCAAAGGCAAATTCGTCAACCAACATACCAAACCATTTTGCAGTTTGAAAATGCCCAAACTCATGAACAATAACTAAAACTAACAGTATTATAATAAAATAAACTATAGACATATTAAACTGTCATTACGTCTTTTTCTTTTCTCGCAAAAAGGTCTTCTAAACCGTTATTAGCTTCGTCAACATATTTTTGTAATTCATCAAGAGAGCGAAATTTGTCGTCTTCGGTCAATTCATTTGCCTTTTCAAGTGCGCGAATATCGTCTTGAGTTTTTTCGCGTTCTTTGCGTATGCGAATGCGAGCTTCTTCTAGCATGTCACGCAAAACCTTAACCATCTTTTGTCTAGTTTCAGTTGTAAGCATTGGAAAGATTACCCGCAAACCGTCGCTGTCTGACACAACTGATAAACCAACGTCGGCATCGTTCACCGCTTTTTCAATAGCTTTAACATGTGATTTGTCCCACGGTATAACGCGCAATGTTTTAGCGTCTTCAATACTAACTGATGCAATATTTTTAATAGGCATCATAGAACCATAACTTTCGACTGAAATACTGTCTAATACTATTGGGCTGGCCTTGCCAGTGTGCAATGATAAAAATTCGTTCGCCAACCATTCGGTTGTATTTTTAAAAGCCTCTTTTGTTTGTGTAAAATTATACGCCATATGTTGTGTATTCTATCATAAAATATTAAAAAGAAGTACTTAAAAAATTACTAAAGCGTGACCGCCAAAAATTCTAGTACCTGCTTGGCCGAAGTGCCCGATTCAAACAAATTGTCATGCAATTGTGCCAATGTTTGTTTTTGGTCTGCGTTCAATTTGTCACCGCTATTGTTTAAAATTTGACCTATTAATTTTTGTGCGTTGGGGCGCACGTCGTCATGTTCAGAGTCTAGTATTTTTTTAACCACCTCTAGCCTTTGTACGATACTTAAAGCTAAAAAATTACCCTTTTTATCGTTACCGGCACTGACAAGATCAATAACTTGTAAACGCGAAATTATAGTATCTAGCAAATTGGCACGACTTTTTGTAACTAGTATTATTTGTTTGTCAGCATTAGGCTCTTCTAAGGTTTTTAAAAAAGTATTTTGGGCAATATCTAAAAAAGAATCAAAGTATATAACATGAGCCTCGGCGCCGCGAGTTAATAAAAAATTATTCAAACCTCTAATGTCGTCAATTTTGATTTTTGAGAAAAAGTGACTTCGTACAGGTTCGTACAAATTTGGCAAAACACTTTTTATGTCTAGTTCTTTGTTATCGCTAATTATTAAATATGCATGCATGTTTTTATTCTTTAAAATAAATTTTAGTGTTTCGACCCCAAAGCTTTTTTGTACGAATCTAAATGTATCAACGCCTCACCAGTACCTGTAACTACGCAATAAAGCGGGTTGTCAGCCAAACGTGTTTGCACACCGGTTTTGTTTTCAATCAAGGTTGTTAAGTTCATCAATTGTGATGTACCACCAGTCAAAATTATACCGTGGTCCATAATATCACTAGCTAGTTCGGGTGGAGTTTCAGCCAACACTACCTTGATAGCGCCAATTATTTGTTCTAGTACTTCATCAATCGCTAGAACTATTTCATTAGTTTTTAACTGAATGCTTTTAGGTAAGCCTTCGTTATAGTCGCGACCTTTTATGGTTATTTCAAGTTCGTCTTTTAATACCGTTGCCGATGTTATGGTTTTTTTAATTTCTTCGGCAGTACGTTCACCAATAGCTAGGCCATACTTTTTCTTTACA
Source organism: uncultured Candidatus Saccharibacteria bacterium (assembly GCA_964591475.1). Classification (GTDB taxonomy): domain Bacteria; phylum Patescibacteriota; class Minisyncoccia; order Phycocordibacterales; family UBA9973; genus MFUC01. The sequence goes on along the minus strand of CAZQAX010000016.1, from coordinate 6,472 downwards.
TATTCAATAATCGCGGCGTCTAGTTTGTCGCCGGCGGCTTTGACCGATGAACAGTGCACAATACTGCCCAATGATATAACTGCAACGTCGGTTGTGCCACCGCCAATATCAACCACAACGTGGCCTTTGTTAGATTCGTAAATTGGTATGCCCGCACCAATGGCAGCCAAAATTGGCTCTTTCATAACATAAGCATTTTTGGCCCCAGCTCGAATAGCGGCGTCGATAACTGCGCGCCGTTCAGCCGAAGTTATACCCGCAGGCACCGAAATTAGTACATCAGGCTTTAAAAAGTTCCACTTGGGCAAGGCTTTGTTTATAAAATACCTCAATAGCGCTTCAGTAGCACGATAGTCGGCAATAACGCCGTCTTGCATTGGTCGGTAAGCCACAATGTGTTCGGGGGTTTTGCCAACCATCTCTTTAGCTTCGGCCCCAACTGCCAAGATCTTTTTATCTTGCTCTGAAATGGCCACAACCGTTGGTTCGTCAACGACAATACCAACCCCCGGCAAAAAAACCAGTGTATTAGCCGTGCCCAAATCAATGCCCAATCGTAAGCGTTTTAATATCATGTGGCCCCAGTATATCAAAAAAATGCTGTTTTTTCTAGCTTTGATTAGGTTATGCTAAACTTAGGTTTATGTATATAGTCGAGGTGGCATTATTTAAAAAAGGTTTGCGCGAAGAGCTGTCTTTTTGGAGTGCCAAGGAGCTTTTGATTGGGACGATTGTTTCGGTACCAGTTCGTTCGCGTTATGTTTTGGGTATGGTTATAAAATGCGAACCATTAGCGTTGCAGAAAAGCGACATTAAAAGCGCACCTTTTAAATTGAAAAAGATTACTTCAGTTCGTGGCCACCTGCCCCACGCCGAAAATTTAGTTAATGAAGTTATTGAATTTAGCAAACAATATGCCGTACCAATGAGTGAAATATTAGGCGACACAATTGGCGAAGATGGTATAGACGTATTGCTAAATTACGAACCTGAATCATTGTCGCAAAAATCAATTACCTATATTCACGAACCTCGCGAAACTAGACTAATTTTATACAAGCGACTAGTACGCGAAGCTCTATCGAGCAAAAAATTAATAATTATTGCCGTGCCAACCAAAGCCATCGGTCGCAAAATATTTGAAACAATTTCGCCCGGTATTGAAAAGCATGTCATTTTAGGTTTAGAAAGTGGCCAAAACACACCAAAACTATTCAAAGAATTTTGCAGTGTTGGTAAATCGGTGTGTTTAATTGCAAATATAAAAAATGCTTTTGCATTGATGCCTTTTGCCGATGTTTTAATAATTGACGATTGTGGTAGTAGGTTTTATACAAACAACAAACGCCCACACATACCTTATAACGAACTAACAATAAAGGTTGGTATGGCCAGCAAAACTAAAACCATTATTGCCGGTTCATATTTAAATATTGACCAATACTTGTTAGCTAAAAATAAATCAATACCAACTAATCGCGAATCAAATACTAGATTTTTGATCGACAACCACAAAATCAGCTTTTCATTGCGCGATAAAAACAATTGGGAGCTATTTACCAGTGGCGCCAAAGACCTAATTGCTAAATCTGAAACCGAGCGAACTTTTATATTCTCGCCAAAATCAGGGCTTTTTCCTATTACAATTTGTGGCGATTGCAAAAGCCCGCTAACTTGTAATGTTTGCCATGCTCCAATGCGATTGATTGAAAAAAACGCACCAAAAAATAATTCCAACCAAAACGATTCGAATAATAAAAGCAGTTCGCAAAATCAAAACATTGAACGCGAGTTTGTTTGCCCAAGGTGCAAAAACACCATGCCCGCCGACACAAAGTGTCCAAAATGCACTAGTTGGAATTTAAGGCCCTTTGGTATAGGTAGCGAAAGAATTATAGAGGCCATAAAAACCAATTACCCAGATATAAAAACTTTTTACCTAAACGAAGACTCGGGTATAACCGAAATTAAAAAAACTTTTAAATTATGGAACGAATCAAACGGTGTACTAGTTGGCCCCGAACGTATATTAAATAAAATAACCAATTACCCCGAAAACATAATTATTGCTTCGATTGATTCATTGTTTGGCATACCTAACTATCGAATCTCTGAAAAGATACTAGAAATTATTTTAAACGCCAACGATTGCGCAACTAAAAAACTACACATTATTACGGGGTTAAAAGACGAATATTTGTTTGACGAAATCAAACGCGGGTCTTTGAAAATGTTTTATGAAGACGAATTAGCCGACCGCAAAGAATTGAACTTTCCACCATACGGCTATTTGTTAAGTATTAAAAAATCAGTCAATCAAAACGATATAGTTCGTACTAAAAAACTATTACGCGAAATCGACAAAGACATTGAAATAAGCGCCTATGCCAAACCAACTGGTCAAACAATACTAATAGCCAAAGCCCTGTACGATACAAAAACCTGGAC
>CAZQAX010000016.1:0-3924 GCA_964591475.1 uncultured Candidatus Saccharibacteria bacterium | reverse complement strand
TATGTTAGTATAAAAACCTATGGCAATGACTAATGTAGAAATAACAAAGAACCCAAACGAGAACGGCGGTAGCCTTTTGCGACGCTTTTCACGTAAAGTCCAAGAAGCTGGTATTATCCCAAAGGTTAAAGGTGGCCGCTACGCAAAACGTAAAACTAGCAAACTTTCATTAAAAACTATCGCATTAAAGAAAATAAGCCGACGCAACGAAGTTGAAAAACTTAAAAAGCTTGGTAAAATGGCTTAATATGAGCGAAGAGGTTAATGAATTTCTTTCAATAACAAACCAAACAAAAGGCAAGATTAAAATCTTGCCTTTTGTTGATGTCTTAAAACTAAAAGACGCCATTTTAGGTAAAAAATATGACCTATCAATTGCAATCGTTGGTACTCATACTGCTAAAAAAATAAACGTTGAGACTCGCCAAAAAACTTATACACCAAACACCCTGTCATTCGTTTATGAAAAAAATTCAGGCGAAATTATTTTGTGCCCAATTGTTATAAAAAAACAAGCTTTAAAAAACAAATCAAAACTACTTGATTACAGCGCATACATCATAATACATTCAATGTTGCACCTAAAAGGACTTGATCATGGTGACAAAATGGAAAAACTAGAAGAAAAATTTCTAAACCAATTCGGCTATAAGTTATAAACATTTAAAGTTTATTGTAAAATAAGCTATAATATAAAGATAAATGAGAAACATTCGCACCAGTATTGATATTGGCTCTAGCAGTTTGCGCATGCTTGTTTTCGGCCGACCCGACAAAAAATCTCCTGAACAAATAGTAGCATTGGCCGAGGCTCAAACCGATGGCATGAAACAAGGCTATATTATTGAACCAAACCTTGTTAAAAAGGCCATAATGTCGTGCAAAGAACTTTGCGAAAATAAAATTGGCGCAAAAATCAATTCGGCAGTTATTGGCTTTTCAGGCGTAGGTTTGGCATCGACATACGGTGTAGGCCAATCGATAATTTCGCGCGCCGACAGCCTAGTTAGCGAAGCTGATGTTCTAAGTGCCTTAAACGACGGCGAACTAAACATAAACCTTGAAAATCGCCGAATTATTCATCGTATTGCATTAGAATACTACCTAGATGGCAACCAAATACTAGGCACACCTATTGGTTTAAAAGGTATAAAACTAGAGGTCAAAATCTTTTTTGTAACCGCAATGAAACAACACCTGGACTCTATTTTGTCAGTTGTTAGCAAGTCAGGTATCGAGGTGTTAGATATTATTGCTTCACCACTTGCGACCGCATCAGCTGTGTTGAATGCTAAACAAAAAAGCATGGGGGTTGGCGTTATCGATATTGGAGCCGAAACTGTTTCGGTTGCAGTGTATGAAAACAATTTACCAATTTCAGTTTTTGTACTACCGATCGGTTCAGATGATATTACCAAAGACATTGCATTGGGTTTAAAAATTGATTTCGACGAAGCCGAGCAAGTTAAACTAGGTACATTACAACCAAATATTTCGCGTAAAAAACTAGAAGATATTATTTTTGCGCGCGTTATAGATTTTTTTGAACTTAGCGATACTCAACTTAAAAAAATAAAACGCAGTGGTTTATTGCCTGCCGGCGTATTAATAGTTGGGCGCGGTTCATTAATTAATGGTATCGAGGCTTTTGCCAAAGAAGTCATGCGCTTGCCCGCCAAAGTCATAACTGAAACCTCTGGGCCCCTTGCCGAACTGCCAGATTCGTCGTGGTATACAGCTTATGGTTTGATTAATAATAACCTACAATCTGAAAACGAGCTTGAAATACAAGAGCAAAAAGACGAAAATGCCCTATCTAACATCAAAAAAGCATGGAAGAACCTTTTGCACCAGCTCTTGCCCTAATTCCCCCTTCGTGCTAATTTTTACTTATAAACAATAATTATTATTTACACCAATTTGATATATGGCCAAAATAAGTCCAGACATAGAAACATTCGCTCGCATTAAAGTCATCGGTATTGGTGGTTCAGGCAAAAACGCTATTAACCACATGATTGAATCTGACATCAAAGGTGTCGAGTTCATTGCCATGAATACTGACACGCAAGATTTACATAATTCATTAGCTGACAAAAAAATTCACATTGGTAAAAACTTAACCAAAGGTTTGGGTGCTGGTATGAATCCTGAGATTGGTCACATGGCCGCCGAAGAAACTAAAGCCGAAATCCAAGACTCTATCAAAGGTGCCGATATGGTATTCATTGCTGGTGGTATGGGCGGAGGTACTGGTACAGGTGCCGCTCCTGTTGTTGCCAAACTTGCCAAAGAACAAGGCATACTAACTATTGGTGTTGTTACAAAACCATTTTCATTTGAAGGTAATCAACGTATGCGTTTGGCCGAAGCTGGTCTTGAAGAACTAGCCGGCGAAGTTGATGCCATAATCGTTATACCTAACGATCGTCTACTAAGCATTGCCTCAAAAGACACAAGCTTCAAAGACGCATTTGCAATGTGTGACAAAGTATTGAGCCAAGCCGTAGAAGGTATTTCAGACCTTATTACAATGCCAGGTAACATGAACGTTGACTTTGCCGACATTCGCGCAATTTTGCAAGACGCAGGTAGTGCAATTATGGGTGTTGGTATTGCTGCAGGTGAAGACCGTGCTAAAAAGGCGGCTATGGATGCTATTAATTCTCCATTACTAGATATTTCAATCAATGGTGCACGTGGCGTATTGATAAATGTTTGCGGAGGTGACGATCTAGGTATACTAGAAGTTCACGAAGCTGCAAACCTAGTAACTGACAACATCGACCGCGACGCCAAAGTTATATTTGGTATGTCACACGATGACCGTTTGAAAAAAGGCGAGGTCAAAATTACAGTTATTGCAACCGGGTTCCCTACCGACACAAATCGCAAAACATCATTTGGTGTATCAATCAACCAATCAACCAACCAACCACAAAATCAACCAGTTCAAAACGCAAACAGTGGCATTGGTGGGCTATTTTCATCACGCAAACCAAGCGATGGCATGGTGGTTGCTGAACCTCAACCTCAAAATGATTACCTAAAACGCGTTGAATCTGATATCGAAATGCCTGAAGAAGATGAAGACGAAGACGCTGGCGACGATTTCTCAGCCGTACCTGCATTTCTACGACGACAAAAGAAATAAAATCTCTAAAAAATAGCTCCTGATGGGGGCTATTTTTATTTAGCAAACCCCACCCCTAACCCCTCCCCATTTTAACAAATCAAAACAAGGAGGGGGAAGAAAAGTATAAAATAGTTCTTGTGGCAAGGGCGCGCGCAGAGCTTGGCTCGAGCCAGAGCAATTTTCGTTGGAAAATATGCGCTCCTTGCACAAGAAGCTATTTTTATTTTTCTAATGGTTAAGATATAATATAAACATGTATGAACTAATAATCATTGGTGGAGGACCAGCGGGTTGTGCGGCGGCAGTGTATGCTGCACGCAAACAAATTAAAAGCGCAATTATTGCGTACGAATTTGGTGGCCAATCAAACGTGTCAGACGACATTCAAAACTGGATCGGCACACCACACATTAGCGGCGCCGAACTTGCCAAAACACTAGAAGCACACGTGCGAGAATACGCAGGTCAATTTGTTGAAATTTTAAAAGCCAAAAAAGTTACATCTATTTCAAAACAAGAAAGTGAAGGTAAAACTATTTTTACAATCACACTTGAAAGTGGTGAGGTACTAGAATCTAAATCAGTGCTAATAACTGCCGGTAGCAACCGTCGAAAACTAGATGCTAAAAATGCTGACATGTTTGAACACAAAGGTTTGACCTATTGTGCATCGTGCGATGGTCCATTTTTTACCGACATGCCAGTTGCAGTTATTGGTGGTGGTAATGCTGGACTTGAATCGGCCCTACAACTATCAGCCTACTGTTCAAAGGTTTACATATTAAATC
>CAZQAX010000015.1:0-14667 GCA_964591475.1 uncultured Candidatus Saccharibacteria bacterium | reverse complement strand
CTTGAATCGGCCCTACAACTATCAGCCTACTGTTCAAAGGTTTACATATTAAATCGTAGCGACAAATTTAGAGCTGACGAAATCACTCTTGAAACAGTGCGTAAAAACTCTAAAATTGAAATTATACCAAACGCCATTTCGATTGAAGTATTAGGTGATGATGAAAATGTTTTCGTAGGTGGTTTGGTTTACAAAAACACCCTAACTAACGAAGAAATCAAACTAGACGTTAAAGGCATTTTTATTGAAATTGGCCAATTACCAAATACCGGCATTATCGGCGACCTGGTTAAACTTGATGACTATAATAAAATCGTTATTGACCACAAGACCATGAAGACCTCACAACCCGGTATTTGGGCCGCTGGTGACTGTACAGACGTGTTATACCACCAAAACAACATTGCAGCCGGCGACGCCGTCAAAGCCCTTGAGGACATATACCAATGGCTTCAAACCCAAAAGTAAAAACTATTGACAAAAACTTTTTATAGTATATTGTTAAAATAGTACAATTCTCAAGTACTTAGGCAATAAATAGGTATAGGCCAGCCCCCTGTGAAGGTTTAAAGGGCTGGTTTTTTTTGCTCAAAAATATTAAACAATCTTTTATATTGAAAAAACCCAAGACTTGCTTGGGTTTTAAATTAAAATCTTTTTGATTACCTGTTTTACTCTTTTTCTTTTAGTGTTACCTGAAGGACCTCTTTTTGATCAAGCGATACCCATTGCCAAACTATCTTGTACCCCTTTTTATTAAAGAATACTTGAATGTTGGTGTCGGGCTTTTTCGCGATCTCAAATTTGAAAAATCCGTTTGAATCAGTCACAGCTATTTGGTCAGTGTTATAAATAATACTAACACCTGAAAGACCACTGCCGTCTTTATCCATAACCAAACCTTTTATTGTTGTTTTTTCAGTGGCAGCCGGTTTAACACTTTTTGCGTTTTGCGCAAAAGTAGTTGAAACCATAGAAATCATTAAGGCGACGATAATTATTTTATATATGTTTTTCATTTTTGTTTATTTAATAGAAACGACACAAATTACATCGTCTTTATAAAATAAACAAAAACCTTAGAACACTTATTTACCTTCTAATATTATAGCATGTTATATTTGTATTTGTCAATAGGTTAAAAACCCTTGGTCACACTACCCTATTTGCTAAAAACTGAAAATATGCTATAAAATATAAGTTACTATTTTGGCCTACGGTCAAAGAGTTTTAAAAACAAAATGGCCCCATCGTCTAACCAAAGGTTTAAAGAGCGGACGCCGGCTTTTGAAAAGCCAAGGTTAAAACGAGGTGCGTAAATAAAGTAAATTTAAAAAATAAAATTGGCCCCATCGTCTAACGGTTAGGACGCCGGCTTTTCAAGCCGTTAATCGGAGTTCGATTCTCCGTGGGGTCACACACAGGTCTTTATTGACCTCAAATTCTTCTTTTAGCTTATATGGTATAGATAATTTTGGTGTTCCATTAACTATTTCTTCATATGTAGGTAATTCTTCGAATACAAGCCCAAATAGGCCCCTCAAAGCGGTCAAATCCTTTTGTTTTACAAGCATTTCTACTGGGTGTTCCATTAAGTTTTTCACATACCCAACAAAAGCGTGTATATCGTTCTCTTGGACCTCTATACCATTTCTTTGTTCTCGGGTAATTTCAATTTGTTGGTGTATTTCGTTAATCTTCTTTTCAAGCTCATCTCGAATTATTTCATTCTTTGTGGATGTATACGCTTCGATTAAAGTTTTCTTTTCTGTTTCTAATTCTATAACAGTGGTCCCGACTTGTACTGAAAATTCACCAAGCTCTTTTTCTCTTTCTCTAAACTTATTCATCAATACAGCCTCAAAGGTTTTTATAAAAGCCTCATCTTTGTATTCTAGCTTAGAAACAAAATCAGTTAATTGTTTTTCAAATTCAACTTTATTTATTCCTAGATATTTATGGTCCCGAGCACAATGATATGTCGGTATTGCCTTATATTTGCCTTTAGGTGAGCTACCAAGAAAAGGCTTCTTGCATACCGAACACAAAACAACCGCTTTATGGGGGAATTCAGGATTATCTTTCATTCGCTTTAATTGGTGTGAATTGTAGTCTTTTAAGATAGTAATCAAACCATCTTTATCTTCTTTTATATAGACTTTGCCCTTGTTTGCCTTATTGAACGTATCAACGCTCACAAGGCCCTTATATTGCGTTTTAATAGGGGTTTCAAGCCACTTCTCAGCGTTTATACCTGCATAAATAGGTCTTTGTCTAATCTTCTGTAATTGCTTTACAGTGAGCTTTATACCGCCCCTAGTGCCAATAATACGGTCCTTACCCTTGGACCACATTTTTGTTTCTTCAGACTTGTAGCCAATAGCATTTATATAGTCAACGACTTGTTGGTCGGTATTGGTAATACTCATCTCAAACATTTTAATGAAGAAATGGGCCCGTAATGGGTCAGGCTTTTGTATTACTTTTTTCTTGCCATCAACATAGATTTTCTCGTTTATATAACCATCATCTTTTTGTCTTACTTTATATCCATCTCGTACAAGATTTATTTCAGCTCCAATCATTCTTGTTAAGATTTGACTAACCTCACTTTTGCCTTGTTGGGCCATTACAAGCTCAGTTATTTCACTAGGGTGTATTCGGCTCCAGTTATACTCAACACCAAGGTGCTCAAGGGTATTTTTAGATGGTTGTATTATTCCATAAGAATCAATCAAATCTACACCATACTGTGCTAGTTTTTGCTTTAGACTTTCATAGCCAAGCGTTCCGTTTCTAGTGAATCGGTCAATAGCTCTAACAATTAGAAAATTAACCTTGTTTGGGTGCTTCTTGATATAAGAAAATATTTCATCGATAACGGGTCGTTCATCTTTTCTACCAGAATATTGTTCTTTGAAAACATCTAAAATATTAGCATTGTATTTATCAGCAATACTACGACAGATTTTCTCTTGGTCTTCAATACTTTCACCTTGTTGGGCCTGTTTGGCTGAGCTAACTCGGCAGTATATTAGACAATGTTTTTGAACAACCTTATCCATATTAATTATTATACCTCAATTTTATCATTTTTTATCTTATCGACCCACATAGCAAAAAAGATATCAGCCATTTGGTCTTGCTGGTCTCTTAGTTTGATTATCTCTTCTTCAGAAAGATTCTTTATTCCATTTTTTACAAGCACTTGCTTATATGTTTTAAGGTCAATCATCCTATCTTTTTGGATGTCGCCACAATTAAAAAAGACGACTACAAATTGATAAAATTTGATAATCGTCTTTTGTGAGAAGTCAGTTTATAACTTTGAAAGTGGTAACTCACTAAACGCCAAAAAGCGCTTATCAAATTACCAATTCCACACACCATTTACTTATACAGTATTTTTTGTCCTTTTATGGGTATTTCAACCCTCGAGGCGACAGCCTTCCTTTGAGTAACCTTATTTCTCCTAAAACGTTCCTCTGTCCTCGTATGAATGCGTTAACTGGAATCCTTGCTGTTTTCTATTCGAGGTTCTAGGCTGATTCGATATTACTCACAAACAAGAATTTTATTTAATTGTACATATATTATACCGAAATCATTAGACTTTTGCAAGAAAATTAAGCAAACAACTTTCTTATAGCACTCCTAGTTTCTGACTGTGGCACTAGCTGAAAATCATATTGTGAGAACTTTTTAATAAATCCCTTTTCAGTTGAAACTTCAGTCATCTTTTGAAACACAAGTTCTTTGTATTTTGTATCAAGATTTTCAGCTAATTGGTCGCCCTTACTTTCAACAATATAAATAAGTTCTAATTTACCCTCATCGTTTTGTTTAGCAATTACAAAATCAGGATATATCTTATTTTTTCTCCATGCTTGTATTTTATAAGCGGTCGGCTCAACTTTATTTCTCATCCACCAAAGGACTTTGTCTTGTTGCTTTAATTCTTCAACAATATCCTTTTCAAGGTTGTTCATAGTAACAAAATCAACTGCCAAGTGAAGTGACTTTTTATCTGCTTTTATTGGTATTATTTTTGAATCATTTTCTTCATCAAATTTAGCAGGGGCGTAATACTTCTCAGGTATTTTGTAACCACCTTTTTCTGTAATAGCAAGAAAGACAGTACCTTCTTCCACTAACTTGTTAAAGACGAGTTCTTCGTTCTTGTGACACTCAGTTTTTACAAAAGAAGAAAGCTCATGCGCTATATATCCAAAATCACTCTCAACTACTTCTCTTGAAATCTTTTTTGTAAGCCCTTTGATTACTTTATCGACAAAAGAATGTGCGACAAAAGGATTGCTTATATATTCAGACACAATCTGAGAAATTATATATTCATCACCACCTTCAATGTTTTCCTTTTCATAATTACTGCCTTCTCCTTTATATGTACCACCTAAAAAATACTGCAAATCAACCCCTTTTATTTTTTGTTTCCCAACAGTATCTTCTAGCTTTTTTATCAAGGGTTTTATATCAATACTGGTCCAATCAATTCTTGGTAAAATATCACTTCGGTAAGATAAAACTCTTGTATTCTTACCATCTTTAATATGCCAAATAGGTAATTGTAATGATTCAGGATACTTGTCTTTGATAACTTTTTGAATAGGAAACTCTCTGTACATTAAACTCTTACCACTTGGACCAGAACTTCCTTTTACTGTGTCAATAACATCCTCAAGCCCATCAGCTTCAAGTGATTTTTTTATTCCTTGCAAAAGTTCCTCAGCGTCAGAGTGATTAAAATAAGTATAGCAACTATCTAACTCTGGAATACCAGTTCTTTTAGTGTATGGTTGGCGCAAAACACGCCCTACAAGCTGTGTAAGCGCTGTTGTACTTCGTGATGTAGGTATAACACCAAGAACATAAGCAAAAGGACAATCCCAGCCCTCCATTAAAGCCTGTTTCGTTATGATATATCTTATATCGCAATCTTTAGACATTAAGACTTCATCTTTTAAATCATCAACATAAGAAGATTTTATTGCAATTTGTGAAACAGGAATACCGATTTGTACAAGGTAATCTTTTACATCATCAGCGTGAACATGTATACCATCTCTTTTATCTTTTCCAGTCCGCTCAGCTTGAAGTAAAGCTATCGGGCGAATATAATCTCCTTTTAATTCCTTGTGTTTATTTGCGATAGATTCAAGCTCGTCTCTTTTCTCTTTCACATCACCAATCATTTCTCGCCAGTTATCATTTGATTCAGGTCTTACATTTATTGGAAGCTTAATCATTTCATCACGATGTAAGTCCATACCCTTTATTTTTATCAAAACATTCATCCCAGCTTTTGGTGTAGCTGAAAGTCCAATAATACATTTTGGATTAAGAGAATCTAAAACCCTTTTCTGTGAATCAGTATAAACTTTGTGAAATTCATCAATTACAAAAAGAGGATTACATACTCTCACAATATTACCTAAACTTGTCTTTATTGTCTTTCTTGTAAAAATAGGTTCTTCAAAACATTCAAGCATTGGATATTGCTTTAAAAGCTCATCAGTCTTTTCTTGCTCATGTTCGTAAGGAAAAAAATCCATAAATACTCCACTATCCTTAAACACTTTCAAATTATCTTTACTTTCTTGATTAGCGGATTGAATCATCAACATTAAAACCACTAGGTTTTCATTAACATCTTGAAAACGGATCGAGTTATTCTTTTCTAAAATCAAAGTTTTACCTCCACTTATTTGGTCCAACTTCTGTCTGTATGCGCTTGTTTTGTCTTTAAGTTTTTGTATTGTTTGCTCATAAATTGGCTCACTGTGTACAATCCATACAACCAATCCTTTCTTTTGTTCAATAAATTCTTCTTGAAAAAGCCTTATTGTTTCAATTCCAATAAGTGTTTTACCTCCACCTGTAGGCACTTGAATACATAAGCGAGGGTAGACAATGTTTTGAATCTCTGGTAAATCAGTAAAGTCTTTGTACTCATTTACAGTCTCATATATCTTTTTTATAGGTTGGGTAATGCTTGTAATTATTGATTCTTGACCAATTCCTTTAAGAGTTTCAACTGTATTTTCGTATGACAAAAGCTCTTTCTTCCAATTAATGAAGAAAGCTTCAAGTTCATTAACTACTTTTTGCTGTGAGCTTTTTAATATCATAACTTAACTTCTTGAGAACAAATTAAAAGGTATTTGAACAAATGAAATTTCGTATTCATCAAGAACTTCTTTATCAAGGAAACAAGCAGGGGCGTAAACAATCTTTTTGCCTTTCTTGTCTTTAACGGATTCTAGCCAGTCACGAGTAATAGCAAGATTTTTTAAATCTTCAATCTTATCCTTATATATTAAATAAATCCCTGTGCCTTTTGTTTCAGAAATTATTTCCCAAGTTTCTTTTGGTTTTTTTACTTCATCAATAGGCTTACCTGTCGCAAGGTAATGAGCGTATTTAGCAAAACTATCCCAAGTTGGTAAATCCTTTCCAGATAATAAATTTTTACCGTCAATTGAAGGACCTAGTTTATAGTAAGTAAAACCAGTATCTAATTTATCTCTAGCAATAACTTTTTTAATACGGTCTCGGGTTATTTCATGAACATAATCATAACCCGCTGATTTTGCTTGAGCTTTCTCAGTAAGTGTTTCAGGAAGTTGGATTACAATAAACTTGATATCGATGTTATTGTCTTGATTTAGCTGTAACACAGCCTCAGCGGTAGTTCCAGACCCAGCAAAAGAATCAAGAACAATATCCTTTTCATTTACAACTAAAGAAATAAGATGTTGTACGAGTTGTACTGGTTTTGGATATGAAAATACGCTAACTCCAAACAGTTCAGTAAGGGCTTTTGTTGCTTGTGTACTGGAATATTGGTCGATAACTCCAAAAGGTCTTTGTGACCTTTCTATTACATTACCTTCGTTATCACAATTTAAATATTGTTTTGTATAAACTTGCCAAACATTATCCTTATCTTTTTTAAATTCTATAAAATCATTTTTAAGCCCCCAGTCAAATTTCTTTTTTGACCATCTCCAACAAGCTTTTTTGCCTCTATTATTTTCACTAGGAGTAATTAAACCACCACTAGGAGTATTAATAGGATAATCAAGTGATTCAGAATATTGAATAGTACCCATTCCAAGCTTTTGTAAATAATAAGGACCTCTTTGCTCAAAATGACTATCTTTTTGTGTATAACGGTCCTCATTTGTTATATTAACCCCTGAAATACTTGCGAGTTCGATGTTTTTTGTGTAAACAAGAATATACTCGTGTTTTATACGAAAATTTTTACTATCAGAACTGCCTCCTCCTTCTTTATTTGACCACACAAGATTTGCAAGAAAATTTTGTGGTAAAAAAATTTCATCCATTAAGCATTTTAGATTTGAAACTTCATTGTCATCAATTGATATAAAAATAACTCCATCATCTGCCAATAACTCTTTGAGTAATTTTAATCTAGGGGTCATCATGCAAAGCCATTTTTCATGACGAGAAAGGTCTTCTCCTTCTTTTCCTACAGTTTCACCCAACCAACTTTTGATAATTGGATTATTTACATTGTCATTGTAAACCCAACCTTCGTTTCCTGTGTTATATGGAGGGTCAATATATACACACTTTATTTTTCCTTGATATTTAGGAAGTAGTGCTTTTAATGCAAGAAGATTGTCACCTTCGATAAGCAAATTCTCAGTCTCATTTTCCCCAGACAATGAAGATTTCTTATCTTTTTCAAAAGTATAATAAGGCACAGAAAGATGATGATTCCATACTGCTGATTTTCCTTTAAAATTTAGTGACGGCATATTATTTATATTACCAAATTTATACAAAATATACTAAACATTTGTTCACACATTTATTTAATCTTTTTATCTAATCTAAATGCCATCCCAATAAAAGCATTTTCTAATCTTTCCTCTTTCTTTAAATAGCTCAAGTATTTTCTTGTGGGTTTTCCTTTGTAATACATAATTTTTACTTTTTCTCTAGCTTTTTCAACATCAGGAAGGCATACACTACCAAATCTTTTTGAGAATCCGCTTGCATTTCTACTTGAATAAGTCAGGTTATAGCAATGGCGACAAGCAAAATAATCACCGTCTTTATACAGGACCCCAACTCGTTTACCACAATAATTACCATTCTTGTACCAAGGACAAGAAAACCAATACCTAATACCACCATAATTACAAGGCGTGGTCGTTAAGGGTATTTTATAATCAAAGTCCTTTTTTTCTTGAGAATATCTATCAGTTTGGGTGTAATAGATTCTTAAATACTTTTCATCTAAAGTAGAAACATTTATTCCAACACTACTTTTATTCTCGGACCAACCACTAGTCCAACTTATTGTGCCACCCCTAAAACCATCAAAGTATTTGTGTTTATTTAGAAAGGTGGTACTTATTTTGTTTAATCCATCTGATTCTGTTTTACTCATATTGTGCCGAAATCATTAAAGACTTTGCCTGTTATTTTTAATTTCTCCTATAATTTCCGATATATTCTGATAACTGTTCTTATGCTGTTTATCAGTATAGATACTAGGTTTTATTAAGTTATCATTTATTATCATTTTGTATCATTGTTTATATTAGTTCTATTATTTAATAGGTAAAGATAACTATAGGTTTTTGTAGGTTATTTCTTGTAAAATAAGCCTATTTTGTTATACTGTTGCCATAAGGTTGAAGTCAGTAAACACTGAATTCCACTTAATAACCATATTTTCAATGGTGTTCCATTGCAGGTACGGTGAGCTCACCATCAACAACTGGCGCTAGTGGCATACTAAAAACCTCCTATTTGGGAGGTTTTTAGTATTATATTTAATATAAAACATTGCACTATCATATTAGAATATGCTAATATGTATTTATGACTAGAAATAATATTTATAAAGCATTTGCCAACGAACAACGTCTAAGGCTCTTGAGGTGTTTATCAAAGCCTAAGAATGTAACAGAGCTACTTGACCACTGTTCATTAACCCAGTCAGCCCTATCTCAACACTTAAAAGTATTACGAGAAGCAAAAGTAGTAAAGACAGAACGAGAAGGAAAAGAGGTTGTATATAGCGTAGATAACAAAAAGGTCACTCAAATTACAAACTTATTATTAGATTTTAAATAAAAAATATATGACAACAAAAAAAGTAATTATTTATTCAACCCCCACATGCCCATACTGTGTGTATGCTAAAAACTTCTTTAAAGAAAAAGGAGTTAGTTTCGAAGATATAGACGTGTCAAAAGACCGCACTCGTGCAATGGAAATGGTTGAGAAAAGTGGCCAGATGGGTGTACCCGTTATAGATATTGGAGGCAAAATTATTGTAGGGTTTCAACCCGCTGTGTTTGAAGAGCTTATTACAAGTTAATTTAATATAACTATGAAAAATAATAAAAATATCATATTTGGCACACTTGGAATCATCGTATTGATCTTGGTGGCGCTTTCTTTTAAGGGCGGAACAACAAAAATAAAGGGAGTAGAATTTGTAGAGAAATATAACAATACTGCCAATGCGGTACTTTTAGATGTGCGCACCCCAAGCGAGTTCTCATCTGGCCATATTGATAAAGCTGTAAATATCGATATTGAAGATCCGTCATTTGCATCAGAGATTAAAAAGCTCGACACAAGCAAGACATACTTTGTGTACTGTCGCTCAGGAAATAGATCAGGGCAAGCTATTTCAATTATGAAATCAAATGGTATTAAAAATATCTACGAACTAAATGGCGGACTTGTCTCAAACAAAGATACAGTAAAGCTGGTAATAATAAATAGTGTTGAATCAGAGTATGTCGTAGATACTAGCGATATGGTTGATGGACAGGCGCTCATTGCAGGAACTAAAAAGTCTGAACTTTCAGATAAAGAAATAGCAGGGCTTATTCTAATGAGAGAAGAAGAGAAGCTTGCTCGCGATGTGTACACAACACT
The DNA here is from genome assembly GCA_964591475.1 of uncultured Candidatus Saccharibacteria bacterium. Taxonomy (GTDB): domain Bacteria; phylum Patescibacteriota; class Minisyncoccia; order Phycocordibacterales; family UBA9973; genus MFUC01. Next base: position 4,713 of record CAZQAX010000015.1, on the reverse strand, counting down.
TGGTAATATTTGGGGCATGAGAGTATTTTCAAACATCTCAGCTTCAGAACAGACTCATACTGATGCGGTAAAAGTATTACTTACAAGATATGGTATTGCTGATCCTGTAACAAATGATACGGTCGGAGTGTTTACATCGAAAACCATGCAAGACCTTTACAATACACTGACCACAAAAGGTAAAGTTTCACTCATTGACGCTCTTATTGTCGGAGCAACTGTTGAAGATCTTGATATAAGAGATTTAGAAACACTAAAAAAAGAAACCACCAAAGAAGACATACTTATTACTTACAACAACCTACAAAAAGGATCTCGTAATCATCTGCGCGCATTTGTGAAAAACATACAAGCAAATGGTGGTTCGTATATCCCTCAATATATTAATCAGAGTGAATATAATTCAATTATCTCAGCGTCTCAAGAGAGAGGAAGAAACTAGTGTAGTACTGTCACTTTTTGATCAAAATTATAGTCGCTCGAGAATGACTGTTTATGTATAGCTTAATTTGTTAAGTCGACATCGCAAGTTAGTGAATCGTTTATCCCTATCTGCTAAATGCTAATCAAACAACAATACCGCTTTAATTTTAAAGTGGTATTGTTGTTTCTAAGAGCAAATATCATACTTTTTTGCTATAATAATTCATATATGGATTCGTTTTCGCAACTAATTATAACTGGCATACACCAGGTGCCACAGGCTTTTCAAATTTTTGTTATATTTTTGTTTTCTTATGCCGAAGGCTTGCCAATCATTGGCTCAATTTTGCCGGGTGGTACAATTGCGCTACTCGCGGGTAGTTTGTCAGCTACGGGCATATTTACACCCATTAGCGCAGTTTTATGTATTGCACTGGGTAGTTTCTTGGGCGACATGACAGGATTCTTTTTAGGTAAAAAGTTTAAACAAAATAAATTTTTACTAAGAATTACTAACCACGAAAAATACCAAAAGTCTTGGGACATGTTCGACCGCCACATAGCCATTATTACAATTTTTGGTAAATTATTACCGGTCGTACGTTCAACACCATCTATATTTGCAGCAGTGCGCGGAGTTCGCACACGTAAATATATGCTGTATAGTTTTTTGGGTTCAATACTGTGGTCATTTGCCGGAGTTTTTGCTGGCAACATTTTAACTAAGTATATTGGAGACAAAGCCATTGTTGTAATACTGGTTATACTTGTTGGTTCATTTGTTGTAGTTATGGCCAAACAGTATATTAAAAAATTAAAACAACGAAAAATAAAATCAGTAAGTAGTAATGAATAATAAAAAGCCCCGAAGTTCGGGGCTTTTTTACAAAATTGAAACACTATCCAATAAGTCTATAGGCAGAGTTAGTTTTAAACCCCGTGGAAAGTCTACTGGGTTTTCAAAAACCTTAATTCCCCTATTGTCATCATCAACTGATACAGGCTCATACAATCGGCCGGTAAAAGAATCTTTACCTACACCAACCAAAAGCATGTATATAAAAATTCTTGTTGCGTCTTTGGGAAAGTAATCTTCATAATAGATTTCATAGTTATTTTTAATGTAATCAACATGGTCATTTTTTACACATATTATAACTACTCTTTTTTCAGCCATTAAAAAGTTTAGAATGGCATTTTTTTGTCTTTGAACTTCTATACTTTGTTCGCATTTATTTAACGAAACAAAGTAATCATTTTTCTTGTTTATCATAACTAAACTACTGGCAAAACTGTACCATAAAATAAAAAAACCCGCCAGTGTCTTATAAATAAGTCTGGTCGGGTTTTAATTAATTAACGGTATACGAATACCGTTGTTTTGTGTTTGGGTATTGGTAAGAACGTTTCAGTCCATTCTGTTTCTATTTTGTGTAAAATAGAGATTTAAAGAACTTCGTTCAGCTTTATGTGGCAATATCGCCTCAAGCTACGAAACATTCACTGATACAAGTATAACATATTTTTACTAAATTGTTAAACTTTTTAAGGGGTTTTGTTTTTCTTGTTGCGATTTATAAGCTTTTTAATAGCCTTTATAGTCGCACTGAAAATGGCGATTATTATAAGGGCTGTTATCATATCTAAGGGCTTTTCTATAATAAAGCCTATACCAAAAGGCTGTTTTGGTCAATTTTAGCCTTATTTACCCTACTCTTTTTAGCTATTGACTATATATTGTATATATGCTATAAATTATACATACAGTACAAATGATATGATAGCAAGACAAGCGGTACACAGGCACAAATCTGTGGAGCTTATAGGACAGGAAACAGAGAGAGTTCACAGAGAAAGATGTGTTGAACTTGAAGAGATAGAAATAAATATGGGTGGCAAATTAAAATTAAAAATATTCGCCTACCCCATTAAGACAACGGTATACCATAACCGTTTAGCATTCGTAGTTTTTTACGAATACAAAACGACTGATGGTATTTACAAGAATATTGACGAAAGCTCAAAGGTTCAGCCAAGATTTTGGATCAACATTGACCAAGACATTAGCGAACTGGCAAAAAGCGGCAGACTAATTTTAGTAAGCCCGACCTACCAAGAGCTAAGGTCAAGAATTGTCCAAGAGGCGGTTTTTAATTCAGCCAACGCTTACTCAAAAAAACAATCAAAAAATAATATTGATTGGTTTAATGAGAATCGTCGCAGTGTTTCAAAGCGTCAAACTGGAGCAGGTGATTTTGCCCGCGACAAAAAACGCATCGAAAGACCTATTCAAACAACGGAACAAAAACTTCCTGTATTTATCCCAGATAAAATTGAGGAAACACCTTTTACTGAAATTATTGAAATACCTAACGTTCAAGAAACTATTGAGGTAGACAACATCAAGGAGGTTGAAGCAATTGTAACCGAAACACAACCATTGGTTCAAACTAAAAATAAACAGTTTAATGTGCAAGCTCCCGCTAATATAATAAAAGGGAAAAGCTCTGGCCTGCGAAATTTTCTAAAAAAACACGCAGCCTAAATGATCCCACATCGTACAACTTTAATTTATAAAGTACGATGTGGGATTTTTATTTTGACAGCATGGGCTTAAAATGCTAATTTAGCAAAAAGCACAAACAATGACAGACAAAATAGAAAGATTTGGAATTTGCTTCTCGGCCCCATCAGGCGCAGGCAAAAACGTAATTATTAATGAATTACGTAAAAATTTACCGATACTGCAATACCTCGTTTCAGCAACGACGCGTAAAAAACGTGGCGATGAAGTACATGGTGTAAATTACTACTTCCTAGATGTTGCAGACTTCAAGCAAAAAATAGCGAACAATGAATTTATCGAAAACGAAGAAGTTTATAAGGATTTATTTTATGGAACACTGTATTCAGAGCTTGACACCGCAATCAAAAACAAGACCTGCCCAATATTTGACATTGACGTAATGGGTGCAAAAAAATTGAAGGAAAAGCTTGGCGAAAACATGCTTTCAATTCTAATTGCCCCAGAGAGTGTTGAGCAACTAAAAAAACAAGTTCTAGGTCGCGATAGCAATATTGACCCAAAAATTCTAGAAGAAAGACTTGAAAAAGCCCCTTTTGAAATAGAATTTGGTAAAACCTTTGCTGATCACATAATTGTTAACAAGTACGGTTATATGAATGATGCAGTTAATCAACTAAAAGAAATTTGCACTAACTTTCTACAAACCAAAAACCTTTGGGTACCACAATAATGTGGCAAACCCAAAGGTTTTTTAAATTTTACACAAATGTGTTAATGTAAGTTTATGAATAATGAAGTGGTCAAAATACTAGCCATTGAAACATCTTGCGATGAAACAGCCATCGCGCTTTTAGAATGCAAACCAAATTCAAATAACACAGAAAGTGTTTTAGCAAATAAAGCCCTTGGCGACATTTCAATACTTGGCAATACTGTTTCAAGCCAAGCAAAACTACATGCCGAATTCGGTGGTGTATACCCTGCCCTTGCTAAACGCGAACACGCAAAAAACATTGTGCCTGTTTTAATTGATACCCTAAACCAAGCCGGTTTAAAGACTGGTGAAAAATATATTTTTACTGACGAACAAAAAACTTATTTAAAAAATTTATTCAATCACGAGCCCGAATTGTATGAAAATTTTATAAATGATTTGCCAGCTATTCCAAATAATAAAATAGACAGCATTGCCATAACAACCGGCCCAGGGCTTGAGCCTGCATTATGGGTAGGTATAAATTTTGCCAAAGCCTTAAATTATGTTTGGAGTGTGCCATTAGTGCCCGTTAATCATATGGAAGGCCACATTCTAAGCCCACTACTTTCAAATACTGATTCAGAAAACTTAAACAAATTTGAACTACCCGCATTAGCATTATTGATTAGCGGAGGCCATACCGAAATTGTTTATGTACCTCAATTGGGTCAATATAACAAAATTGGCCAAACACTAGACGATGCTGTAGGTGAAGCCTTTGACAAAGTGGCGCGACTACTTGGCTTGCCATACCCTGGGGGCCCGCAAATCTCAAAATTAGCCCAAATAGACAGGCTTTCAAACCCTAAAGCAATCATCGACTTACCTAAACCAATGCTTCATTCGGGCGATTTAAATATGTCATTTTCAGGCCTAAAAACCGCCGTTTTATACATGGTGCAAAAATTAAAAGATGCTTCAATTACCAAAGAACTATCTGACGAACAAAAACAAAATATCGCTCGCGCTTTTGAAGATTCAGTCACCGAAGTGTTAGTTAAAAAAG
>CAZQAX010000014.1:0-15322 GCA_964591475.1 uncultured Candidatus Saccharibacteria bacterium | reverse complement strand
GGGTTGCTGTGGTTGTGGTGATTGAGGAGGCTGATTGGGTTGTGGTGGTGGGGGCTGAGGTTTGAGAAAGTTTTAATACAAAAGCATCAACACTTCCAGCTGAAGTTAAATTACTGGTTCCTGCACCAGGGTCGAAATCAACAGTATCCTGAAATCCACCCGTAATATATATATTACTACTTAAATCAACAAACAAACCCCCGATTAAATCCTGATCTGTTCCACCAAATTTTTTGGACCATATAAAATCTCCTGATGGGTCAAGTTTTAGAATGAATATATCATTATCTCCATCAGAGATTAAATTACTAATACCGATACCAGGATCGAAATCAACAGTTCCAAAAAAATCTCCAGTAGCATATATATCATCATCTGCGTCAAAAAAAATATATTTTACAGGCGTATCATCGTCTTCACCTACAAAAGACTTAACCCACACAAAATTACCTGACGAATCAAGTTTTAAAATATAACCATTTGCATTTAATGTTGAAGTTAACTCTGTTGTACCTGCACCAGGGTCGAAATCAGTAGTATTACGAAATTTTCCTGATGTATAAATATTACCTAAAGAGTCTAAATTTATAGAATAGCCAGAATTAGACTCTACTCCGATTATTTGTTTAACAAACACGAAATCACCCGAAGAGTTTAATTTTAGAATAAAAGTACCGTTCAGATCGCCCCCTGTATTTAAATTTGTAGTACCGGCACCAGGGTCGAAATCGGCCGTATACCTAAAGTCACCCACGGTATAGATATTGCCCGAGGAGTCAATTTTAATAGACGCTGGATTAACTTCTCCACTATTTCCCTGTAAATGTTTTACCCATACAAAATCTCCATCTGAGTCAAGTTTTAGAATAAAACCATCAACACTGCCTGCGGTTAAATTTGAAGTTCCTACGCCAGGGTCGAAATCAACAGGACCAGTTTGGAAAGTACCAGTAATGTATACGTAGTTATTTGAATCAACATTAATAGAAACACCTTTGTCTTGATTACCAGCTCCAATAGCCTTAACCCATACAAAATTACCTGATGAATCGAGTTTGCTAATATAAATATCATCGCTTCCAGCTGGAGTTAAATTACTGGTTCCTGCACCAGGGTCGAAATCAACAGTATTTTGGAAATAACCCGTAGTGTAGATATTCCCAGAAGAATCAAGATAAATACTATACGGAAACGCATAGCCATCTCCGCTAAAATGCTTAACCCATACAAAATTACCTGATGAATCGAGTTTGCTAATATATGCATCAAGCCCATTTGAAGTTAAATTACTGGTTCCTGCACCAGGGTCGAAATCAACAGTACCTTCAAAATAACCCGTAGTGTAGATATTCCCAGAAGAATCAACTATTAGAGCAACAGAACTATCTTCCAATATACCACCATTTTTTTTTACAAAATTTAAATTTGCAGCAGCCCAAACTTGCCCCGCAAAACTAAAGCCAATTAGTAGGGTCAAAAAAGCTACAGAAAAATTTTTATAAAATCTTTTCATTTATAGGTGTATTATAGCATATTTATAAATAAAAAATCTGGGAATAAAATCAAGGTTAATTTATTAAATATTTACTTCCATAGTAATTAGACATTAGTATAATTTAATACTTTTTTATTAAAATTACTGCACTTACTTGCTTAATCTATGCACACTGATTTGTACACGGGACAGTGATTTGCAAAAAAAATCAGTTTATGATAATATCTATCTTATGGGAATTATCCAAAACCTCCTTCCATGGATACAGATAACTTTGTCTGTTATCCTAATACTAACAATACTTTTACAGCAAAACTCTTCTTCGGCTGGTGCGGCTTTTGGCGGTGGCGAAAGCGGAACACTACACACAACACGCAGAGGTTTTGAAAAAGTCTTGTTTATAACCACAATTGTAGTTGCGGTACTTTTTGCTGCATCTGCTGTTTTGGCTGTAATTCTCTAACTCTTAAGTTTACTTAGTCACTATATATACTATATATAAAAATGTTCACACATTGGTGTGCGTATATATAATGTATGACTACGTTTAAACTCTTTTTAAATACAATGAAAAAACTAAAGAAAATTTTTGCAAAATTCGCAAGACCCGGTGAGATTAGCGAGGCTCTACAAGCCCTAACGTTTTGGGAGCTTTTTGGTGTAATTATTAGCACAATAATAATATTTATTTGTGCCATTTCGATGACTTACCAAATCATCAAAAAACAAAGTGTTGTAATACCTAGTTTTGGTGGAACATTAAAAGAAGGCATCGTGGGCGAACCAAACATATTTAACCCACTACTATCAGTTCGTGACGAGGACCAAGAAATCGTGTCACTTGTTTTTGCAGGACTAATGCATAAAGAAAACGGTATATATGTAAACGATTTAGCCGAAGACATTTCAAAATCAAAAGATGGCAAAACAGTTACGGTAAAAATAAAGCCTAATTTAAAATTTCAAAACGGCGATATTTTAAATGCTGACGACGTAGTTTTCACTATTTCAATAATAAAAGACCCCAAGGCAAAAAGCCCATTAAAAGTTTTGTGGGACAGTGTTAGTGTAAGCAAAAAAGACAACCTAACAGTTGTATTTAACCTAAAACAACCTTATGGTTTTTTTGACGACATGTTAACCGTTGGCATTATTTCAGAAGACATTTTTAAAAATAAACCCCGCGAAGAATTCCCAACCCTTAAGGAACACCAAAAACCTGTTGGCGCAGGCCCTTATAAAGTATCGTCAATAAAAACTAGTAACGACAAAATAACCAAAGTAAACTTGAAACGTTTCAAGAAATACAGTCCAAGTGCTTATATTAAAAATATTGAGATCAGCTACTATGCAGATGAAGACTCTTTGGTAAAAGCTTTTAGGCGCGGCGATGTAAACATCGCTAGTGGTGTTTCACCTAAATCAACCGACAAAGAACTTGACTCGGCTATAACCAGTCAATTAAATAGAACTTTTGCGATTTTTATAAACAGATCAAACGTAAACTATAGCCCTAAAACAATCGAAGCGCTAAACAATTTAATACCTCGCGAATTAGTCGCAAGACAAGCCCTAAGTGGTTTAGGTAAAACAATTTACACACCCTACCCAACCCATGACACCGAAACCGAACTTACCATAAAAGACCGTGTCGATAAAGCCTTGGCACTACTTGAAGCAGACGGCTGGAAACATGTTAGTGACGGAACTTATGCAAAAGGCCAGCAAACATTGAGTGTTTCAATAAAAAGTCCTGATACTGAAGAATTGCGTAATGTTGGTGACATAATTACAACAGCCTTTCGCGAAGTAGGTATAGAAACAGACATGACGTATATAAATCCTAGTATTTTTACCGAAGAAATCATACGCAAAAGAGACTTTGACTTTGTACTATTTGGACAAGTATTACACACCCCTGCCGACCTATACGCATTCTGGCATAGTTCACAAAAAAACGACCCGGGGCTTAATATTGGTTCATACTCGAATAAAACAGTTGATAGCAAACTTGAATCACTCTTAAAAGAAACCAATACTGAAAACCAAAATAAATTAATTTCCGATATTAACAATTTAATTAAAAACGACACAGGAGCACTATTTGTTTTTTCACCCAAATACATAATATTGTCTGATAAAAAAGCCGACATACTTATGCCCGAAGAAATGAGTTATTCAAAAGACAGGTACCAATACATACACAAATGGTCTATCGAACAAGAACGCATCCTTAAATTCCTTAATCACTAAAAAATAAAAATATGGAACCACGAAAATACACAAATACAAATAGAGCTAGTTTTAATCGGGGCCCAGCCACAGGCTCTGCACCTGTTCAAACTGGTCAAAATAATACAAACAGAATCCCTGGATCTGCAAGTACTGCAAATGCTAACCGACCTAGATTTAACAACCAAAACAGAAACCGACCAGTTATAAACAGAGCCGGTGGTACAAATACGAATAGCCAAAATAATCAAAACAAAGACGATCGAGGCCCAAAAAAGTCTGGCAGTTTTCAATATGGTGGCAAGCATGGTGTTAGAAGAAAGCCTAAAACACCTCCTCAAATAGAGACTCGCGCCGAGAAAAAATCTGACGTACCTAAATTAAACATGGGCGATATTCGTATCATTCCATTAGGTGGTGTAGAAGAGATTGGCCGAAACATGACAGCCATTGAAATTGGTAACGATATTATTGTTATTGATGCCGGACTTCAAATCGCCAACGAAACAACACCCGGGGTTGACTATGTTATACCAAACACTTCATACCTTGAGGAACACAAAGACAAAATTCGTGCAATGATCGTAACTCACGGTCACTTGGACCACATCGGTGGTATACCTTATATTATCGATAAAATTGGCAACCCTAAAATTTACTCACGTCATTTAACAAATCTATTGATTCGAAAACGTCACAGCGAATTCCCTTACCTACCAGCTATAAACATTAGCGAGGTTGAAAAAGACAGCGTTATAATGTGCGGTAATACAAAAGTTCGGTTCTTTGGTGTGACACACACAATCCCAGACTCGATGGGTATAATTATTGAAACTCCGTACGGTTCAATTGTAACTCCGGGTGACTTTAAACTAGACCACGACAACGAAGTACCAACTGATGAAGAAGAAAAAGCTTACAGTATCTTTAAAAAAGAAAAAGTTTTGTGCCTACTAGCCGAATCAACTAACATTGAAAACCCAGGTTTTTCAACGCCTGAAAAATTAGTTCACGAAGGCTTGGACCAAATCATTAAATCATATACTGGCCGTTTAATTATCGGTACGTTTGCGTCACAACTAGAACGCATAATTAAAATTGTCGAAATCACAGAACGCCTTGGTAAAAAAATATTAGTCGAAGGTCGTAGCATGAAAGACAACGTTGAAATTGTTAAATTCATCGGTCGTTTAAATGTTAAAAAAGAAACCTTCATTACAGCCGAAGAAGCCGAACTACTACCACCCCACAAGGTTGTAATTATTGCAACTGGTGCCCAAGGTGACCAGTTTGGTGCGTTGATGCGTATGGCCAACAGAAGTCATCGTATTTTGAAACTGAAAAAAACTGACACAATTATTTTGTCAGCCTCAATCATTCCAGGTAACGAAAGAGCGGTTGAAAAATTAAAAGACCTACTAGCTCGACAAGGTGCTAAAATTGTTCACTTTAGAACAAGCGAAGTTTACGTTCACTCGACAGGTCATGCGAACCTAGGCGAAATCGAATGGCTACACAAACAAATTAAACCTAAATTCTTCATACCAATTCACGGTAACCATTATCGTTTGCGCCTGCACGCTGACCTAGCTATTAGCTTGGGTGTGCCAGACGAAAACATTGTAATACCCGACACAGGTAGTGTTATTGAAATTACCAACAGTGGCGAAAAAATTAGCGTTCGCAAAGAGCGCGCACCATATAGCCCATATGTTGTTGACGGGTTTACAATTGGCACCATCCCTGATGCGGTCATCAAAGATCGCCAAGCACTGGCTATCGATGGTATATTCGTTATAGTTGTAAACGTTGACAGCCAAACAGGCCTACTTAAAAAATCACCCGACATCATATCGCGCGGTTTTGTTTACATCAAAGACAACCAAGAACTATTTCGCCAAGCTCGCATATTGATCAAAAAAACAACCGAAGACTATACAACCAAAATGCGACCAATGGACATAGATGTTGTTAAAACAAACGTTGGCGAAGCCTTGTCAAAATTCTTGTTCCAGCGCACAGCCAAAAGACCAATTGTTATACCGGTTATACTAAACGTATAGACACAATCTTTATGTTAAAAAAAATATACTTAATTTCATTTGTATTTTCATTTAGTGTTGCATTAACAACATATGTAAATTCAAGCTTGCTAGACAAAATCTTTGGTGATTTTTATGTAGGTATTTTGTATATTATTGCCTCGGTTATATCATTAACGACACTAGGTTTAGTACCTAAAATTGTAAAAAGCATTGGGGCTTATAAACTAATAATATTGACACTACTGATCAACGTTATAGCCAGTCTAGTTCTAATTAAAAGCCAAACACAAATTGGCAATGCTATTGGCTTTTTTATGTTCTTGCCGTCTATACCGTTAACATATTTTTGCCTTGATTTATTTATTGAACATTTTTCAAAGAATAACAGCACTGGTAAAAATCGTGGACTTTACCTGTTAGCCATAAATGCCGGATGGTTATTTGCTCCGCTAATTGTTGGCAAAATTATTACATCAGGCAACTTTGGCCCTGTTTACCATTTTGCCCAAATTATTGCTTTTATCGCATTAATACTAGCCCTATTGTTTATAAGAAGATACCACGACCCTAAATACGCCAGAGAGAGTCTGCGCCAGACACTAACAGGTCTACGTAGTAATACACAGATTAAAAGTGCAATAAAATTAAATTTTATTTTGCAGACCTTTTATGCGTTTATGGTTATTTACACCCCTATTTATCTAGTTAATTATTTTAACTTGAGCTGGTCACAAATAGGCATAATTTTTTCAATTATGTTATCGGCTTTTGTAATATTCCAATACCCTGTTGGAATATTGATTGATAATAAAAAAATTAAAAATACTAGCTCCCTACTATTTAGTTTGGTTTTAATGGTTATAACACTTTTGGTGTTTTATAACCTAAAGCCAAATTCGCCTGTAATATTAATTGGGTTTATAATATTCATGACACGTGTAGGCGCTGCAATTTATGAATCAAGCATTGAATACTTCTTCTTTAGCCGGTCAGACGATTCGAATTCAAACTACATATCGCTATTTCGCGATATGTCACCACTTGCCTATGTTATAGCGCCTGCAATTGGTACAATTATTATTAAACTAATGCCACTGAAAAATATTTTTATATTCCTTGCTATTTTTATGATTACTGCGGGTCTATTAATAATAAAAAGAATTACATCATATGAAAAAACTACATAATAACCGTGTTAAGAAAAATCACATAAAATCAGGTAAACCTAGCAAGTACAGCAAAAATGACATTAAAAAAGCTGAGCCAAAAAAATTCTTCAAGAAACAAAATCTTGAAAAAGTTCGTAGCGATGGTAGTGTTCGTATAAACAAATACTTGGCTGATATTGGCATTAGTACCAGAAAAGGCGCCGATGATTTAATCGAGCAAGGTGTGGTTATGGTCAACGGTAATCGCGCAGGGCTTGGTCAAATGATCAAGAAAAATGATGTTGTCACAGTGTTAGGCCAAGAAGAGCACAAAAATGACTACCACTATTACCTATACAACAAACCTCGTGGAATTTTAACCATGGGTGCCAATGGTGGTGGTGACCGAGAAATTCGCGACATCGTAGGCCTACCCGAAAACATGCTACCTATCGGCCGACTAGACAAAGACTCTAGTGGTTTAATTGTTTTAACTAACGATAAGCGCGTAACAAACCGACTACTATCACCTAAATACGAACATGAAAAAGAATATGCGGTTGAGGTTAACAAAGACATTACCAATACCCTACTGGCAGGCCTTAAAAAAGGCGTTATGATCGGTTATCGCGAAAAAACCAAACCAGCCCTGGTCAAAAAAGTCACTGACCGCAAATTTGATATTGTTTTAAAAGAAGGTAAAAATCGACAAATTCGTCGTATGTGTAAAAGCTTTGGTTTTGAAGTTGTAACACTAAGACGTTTTCGTATTATGAATTTACAAGATGAAAAACTACGTGTTGGCGAATCCAAAGAAATTACCGGTAAAAAATTAGCCGAATTTTTACAAATGCTAGGTATTTAGTTAGTATTTAAATCTTTTTCTTTGGCTGATTTTTTAGCCTTTCTACGCAAGTAAAACAGCGCAATCAGTAAAATAAAGATCAAAAAAACAGGGGCCCAAACACTTTGGGTCTGTTTAATTTGATCTACATAGGTCACATAACTTCGACCCAATTGCCAACCAACAAAACCAAGCGCCGCACAACGAATATAAGCACCAATAAATGAATAGACTATATAATTACGAACCGATACCCCAAAAAAACCAGGCAATATAGCAATAACAATTGATGGTACCATAGGTATTAAACGACCAAAGACTAGAAACTTTTCGTCGAATGTTTGTTTGTCTAAAAAGCTTTGAATTTTAGCATACGGGTCGCGACCTAGACCCAAGAAACGACCAAACCTTGTTATAAAACGAACTCCTACATATTTTGCTAGTAAAAAATAAGGCAAAGAACCCACCACAACCCCAAGCCCAGCGGCCACAGGCATGGTTACAAAAAATTTTAAAACAGTTTCAGTTGTTGTAGGCGTATTTACATACAATAAAAAGCCATAAGTTAATTGCATAAACAGTGACGGGATTGGGGCGATGATTTCTTCCAAAACTGACCCAACAAACACACCAGCCATGCCCCATGGCACAACTATCGACTCTATCCATGCAATTAGTGTATCAATCATATTTTTTAGCCTTCAATGTTTGCGCCCATTTCATTAGGAATAGAAAACATAACTTTTGTACTTCGTCGTGACAAGTTAAACAAAATACCCAAAGTTAAAAAGATAAGCGATGCCTGAATTGAGTAATAACTAAGAAAGACAGCGACTAGTGCGCAAAAAACTGGCACCAAAACACGAGCATTGGCGTGATTTTCTTCGTATTTTGAAATATCACTGTTTTCGATATTCTCAGACTTTTTAATATACCTACGCATTTGAAACAATGACAAACCAATCGCGACGATGTGCAGTGAAAAAATAACAACAGGCAATCTAAACATACTATACTGACCCAAGAAGTGTGAAGTAAATGGTATTAATGCAACTAAAAATAAAAACAAGGCATTGTAATTTGACAGCTGGTCATCAATGTTTTTAGCATAAGAAGACATTGTTGCATGGTGCCCCTTCCAGTATGTATACAGTAGCGCAAAAGATAAAATATAACTTAGAAATAACGGTGTAATCAAATACAGCTGCATAGCAAGATCTTGGTTTGTTGTTATATTTATAGAGGGTACTTTGATTTCTAAAACTAGCAAGGTCATAACGATAGCAAATATACCATCGGCTAGATTTTCGATTCTTGATTGTTTCATCATATTATTATATTTTAGCACAAAATACCCTATTTAAACTAGGCGCCTTAAGCACTGCTCACATTTTGACAATACGCATAATTAATGCTTAAATTGAACAAATGTAAATTATATGGGAAACAAAGAAATCTATTTAGCAATTGGCGTAATACTTTTGTGGGTTTTTACAAAAATGCACAGTAAAAAAGTTACCGCTAGAAAAGTTCAGTTTTTACAATTTAAAGACCTTAGTCAAAAAATTGTGGACCAGCCACTAAAACTGGTTAGGTGCACCGAAACCGAAGACCTTATACCCGAATATCATTTTACCAATGAGGATGTTTCGATAAAATACTTTAGGTCAATAAATAATAAAAAAATTATTGAGACATTCGATATTCTACCAATTGGCAAATTAGACGATTTTACGGGTTTTACGGCAACAACAAAAGACAAGATAATTGTCGAATTTAGCTTTCCTGAAAGCAGAACACGCGTAGAGCTTGCGCCAGGTAAAGTTGCTGATTTCAAAGCCTTTGTTGAAGTATTTAGAGAAAACGTAAAAGAATTCTTAGATGAAGCCCCCTCATAAGGGGCTTTTACTGTGCCAGTGGTATTTATGCTAAAATAAGCAAATGAACACATTAATTCACGCAGATATATTTTTCTTTGTAACAACGATTGCTGTTATAATTTTTACCATATTAGCCAGTATTGCCCTATATTACCTAATTGGTGCATTAAAAAACTTTAAAAGAATTACCAAAAACCTAGAAAACAGAATCGACGAAGCCAGTGATAAAATTAGCGACGAGGCTGAATATATAAAAAACCGCGTACACGAAAGTTTTATTTTTAATATGCTTTTTGCTAAAAAACCCCAAAAGCGAAATTCTAAAAAATAACACCAAAAATGATCTAAAAAATTAGGTATATTCTTAAAAAAGCGTACACTTAAGTTGTTACTAATAATCTGAATGAACAAAATGATTAACAAGAAAATAGTTAAAAAACCCTCAAGCAACACCGGTAAAGTTATAGGTGCAATTGCTGGCATTGCCGCAATATCAGTTGCAACATATTTACTAGCGGGCCCCAACGGCAAAAAAAATCGCAAGGACCTAAAGGCTTGGATGGTTAAAATGAAAGCCGATGTTGCCGAAAAAATAGAAGACATGAAGGAAGTATCAGCTTCAAAGTATCATGACATCGTTGACGAGGTTGCCAATAAATACAGCAAGATGGAAAATATAAAGCCAGCTGACATTAAAGCCGAGGTTTTAAATTTGAAAAAAGAATGGGCAAAAATGACCAAGTCTGGTAAAAAAACAGTTAAGAAAGCCGTTAAAAAAATCAGCAAAAAAGTTACTAAAAAATCTAAATAGTTAGCCAGTAAAAAATAAATTTATGTTATACACAATTGCCGTTATACTACTGGTTTTATGGGTATTAGGTTTTATAGGCTTTCATGTAGTTGGAAGTTTTATACACGTACTATTAGTTATAGCCATAGTATTAATTATAGTTCGCTTAATTCGTGGCGAAAACCCGATAGATTAAACCGCCAAAAAAACTAGAAATACCAAAAAACCTCACAAATACGAGGTTTTTTGGTATTTATCAACAAGATTTACTTAACACTTGCAAAAAAACAGTGTGGTGTGTATAATACACTAAGTATTATTACTTTATTTAAATTGCATGGAAACACTTTTAAGCGTCAACACTATTTTTTTCACTGTCTTGGGTTACCCAATGAGCTACATTGAGTTTTTTGGGACCATTCTTAATATTTTGTGCGTATGGCTTGTGGCTAAAAATAAAATATCAAACTGGCCAATAGGTATTTTAGGCACACTCTTGTTTGGATTTTTGTTTTTACAAATCAATTTGTACGCTGACTTCTTTGAGCAAATATATTTTTTGATTACTGGTTTTTGGGGTTGGTATGTATGGGCCAAAGGTCGCAAATCCTCTGTCGATAAAACTATTACAAAATTATCTACAACTTCCCTATTATGGTGGTTAGCAGTAATATTATTTGGAACAATAGGCTTGGGGTACTTTACCGCTCATGTGCATATATATTTACCACAACTATTTACCGAACCTGCTTCGTTCGCATATCTTGACGCATTTACAACAGTACTTAGTTTTGTAGCGACTATTATGCTTATACATAAAAATATTGATGCTTGGTATTTATGGATACTAGTCGATGTTATTGGTATTGGATTATACTGGACCAAAGATGTTCACCTCATTTCGCTTTTGTATGTCATATTTCTAATACTTGCAACAAAAGGGTTGTTTAATTGGTTGAAATTATATAAAAGTAACATAAAAAAATCATAATATGACAAAAGGATTTATTATTGGTAAATTTTACCCGTTTCATTTGGGACACATGTACTTAGTTGATGTTGCCAGGGCAAATTGTGACCATTTAATTATATGGGTATGTGAAAAGGCTGAGCAATCAGTACTGGGACATGTGCGCGCTGCTTGGATCAAAGAACTATACCCCGATGTCGAGGTTAGGCTTGTGCCCGACACTTTAGCCGATGACGATACACAAGGTTGGGCAACATATACTTGTCGAGTTTTGGGTGAGGCACCAGATATTGTATTTACCTCAGAAGACTATGGTGAACCGTATGCAAAACTGATGGGCTCAAAGCATTTTTTAGTTGATAAGGCACGAGTACACATACCTATTTCAGGTACCAAAGTTCGTAATGACACTATAAACAATTGGGCTTATCTAGCCCCACCAGTACGAGCCTATTACACAAAACGCATAGTAGTACTGGGGTCAGAGTCAACCGGAACAACCACGCTTGCCAAAGCTTTGGCTGAACACTATAAAACTGCTTATGTACCTGAATATGGCCGTGAATACTGCGAACATCGAGCCGACGATTGGAACAAAAAATGGACGACCGATGAATTTATTCACATTGCATCTGAGCATTCGCGTCGCGAAGACGAACTGGCTCGCAATGCGTATGGAGTATTAATTTGTGACACAGACGCATTTGCAACAAGTATATGGCATAAACGATATATGGGTTTTTACTCACCACAATTAGAAAAAATTGCCGATAAAAGAAATTATGATTTGTATATTTTAACTGGCGACGAAATACCATTTGTACAAGACGGTACGCGTGATGGCGAAAATATTAGACATGATATGCGCCAATGGTTTATTGAAAAACTTAACGAAACAAAACGTCCGTATATTATAGTAAGTGGCACAAAAGAAGAGCGCTTGCAGTCTGCAATTTCTAAAATAGATAAAATTTTAAAAAACGAAAATTAGTATTTCTACTAAAACTAAAACCCCTATAAATCGCGAGGCTTATTATTTCTAGTAATACGCTTACTAATTTCAAGTTCTAGCTGTTGTGGTTGGTCGGTGCCAATGCGGTAAATTTTACCGTTTGCCATTATTATTTCAATGGCATCAAAACCTGAAACATTGTATATAAACATGCGTGGCCAAAACCATAAACGCACACCCCAACCGTAATACCATTTGTTTTTTACAATCTTTGCCGAAACTATTTCATCAAGTAAAAAGCTCCTTTTAAAAATTCCATACCCAAATTTTACCTTTAAATACTTTTCATCTATCGATACGTTAAGTGTAGCGAATGACACAAGAATAAAAATAACAAAAAACATTATGGCCGAAACGGCCAAATTTGGGCCCGAATCAACCGAAGGTGCTTCATTTACAGCCATTGAATACACCCATACAAAAAATGCCAAAACCGCCAAGATTACTGCCAGCATCAAATACCCTATTTGTGTGTGTTTGTATTGGGTCATATATTTTCATTATACCAAAAATCTTTCTTTTTAGGTTTTTCGCAAGTATAAACTTTGTAAACGACAGGCTAGCTTTTATTACAGCTTTGTGGTATTTTTAGCGAAAGTATAAGTAGCTATTGCATGCATAATTCGATGATACGCGAGGTGCATTACGGTCTCTGAACTGAAACATCTAAGTAAGGACAACTTGTACCATACTGGCTAAACCGCCACGGTTTGTGGGTTTACTTACCTATAGGGTCTGAAAGGATGATCCGGGTAAAAAAGCCTTTATGGGCAATGACTACGTTCAAAAAATACTTTAAACCTCAGGTTGAATTTCACCTGAGGTTTTTGTTTTTTCGCAGTTTTTGACTAGCAAGAACAGTGATTGCTAGATAAAAGTATTAAACCCTCCCCTAACTGGAGGTTTAATGAGTATGATTTACTATTTAGACTCTTGTTACTGCTCTGTAAAAAGCACTACCAAAAGCAGTTATATCTATATGACCTTTTGTGATTTTTATTTTAGCCGAATTAGGACCCATCTGGGTTTCAATTTTTTTAACTTCCTCATCCTCAATTAAGATCTTATAGAATTCTTCGTCTTTGTATGCTGATTGCATGACGCTGGTTGTAAAATCAATTAAATTTAATCTTTTGAGATTATCTAGATACAAATTAAATAACTCTGGATGCTCTAGTTCTTTCTTAAAACCTTCGCCCATAAAGTTATAAAGTATCGGATTATAACCACCACCAGAAATTTGTTCAGCCGCAATATCAATTTTAGGTCTAACATATGCATTTATTAAAACCTTAAAAAGCCTACCCTCATCGGGTGATAATTGACTTATTATTTCAATAAAGGCGGGGTGAGCATTAGATAAAGTTTTGGAATCCATAGAGTTAGCTAGCAGGCTTACGAACATATCTGATAGAATTTCAGTATTAAAATTATACTTATATTTTTCAATCAATGGTCCAACCACGTTTAAAGCTGGAATTTGTATTTGGTCTTCAGGCGTATTTTTAAACTTCTCAGCTAGTTTACTTTTTAAGTTTTCTTCAATTTGATTAAAGCCATAAACTGCCAACCTCACAGGGGTTAAAAATGTGTTAATTGTGCTTACTGCGGTACCAAGAGCCTTTCCAAACTCTTTAGCTGCTGGTTTTACAGCATCATTGTAAAGAGGTTTAACAACCTCTTTACCTAATTCCGCCACCGCATTGATTTCATCTTTGTTTAAAGGCATCGTACTAAGAGTATAGCTCTAAAAGTCTTAAATGTCACACTTGAGAGTTGCTATTATCTATTTTTAAAATCATCATCGAAACATCTTTAATATTAAAGATGTTTCTAAGTCCCTCGATACTTTTTATAACCGTTGACATATTTTGAACTGGAATCATGATCAGTCAAACCCAGTAAAAAGATCTTTAATACTTTTATATTAATATTTCAAAGACCCTTTAGCTAACAAAATTAGGGCATTCTTTGCGTCTTGTGAATATTGGTATGCGATTGGCCCTGGATGATATGGTTCATACTTTTTATTTACAAATCCTTTACTTGAATATTTACCCGTTTTCAGTGGAACAATTGGACCTCGTCCATTGTGATAAAGTTGCCATAGGCCTTCATGTAAATTTCTTAATTTAGTACAAAATTTCTCCATATCTCTAACTGGAGCCTTATCCATTATAATTTTAATTTGTTTATTGTCAGTTAAAATCCTGTGGGCTATGAGATCTCTGATTGGTCTGTAAAATTCTTGATACTGCTTAGTTAAAGAAGATTTTAGTTTTTTAAATTTTCTCCAATCTTCTCCACTCATTTCATAAAAACCCTCCATATATTTATCCTTATATTCAAGCATTTGAGTATGAGAAGCTACCCATCTACTAGAAAATATTTCTTTGGAGAAAATTTCTTTACTTTCGTCTATTTGTCTAAATAGTGTATGAATTGTATACTTCTCTCCTTTAGAATTATCAATATCAAATATTCTTCCCAAAACAATAAACATTGAATCAGTAAATGAAAATAAGACAGAATTCCAAAAGCCGGGGTTCTTATTTACAGCCCTTTCTACTGATTTATTATTTAAAATTACGTCATTCAGTGCGCCACTACTATAAACATACCTAACTAAGCTTTCCGTCTCGTTTCTAAAAAAGTTTAATTCTCTTAAAAATTCTTCTTCTTTTATTTTAATTTCTTTTTCTGTCATTTATATAAAAACTAACCCTTAAGTACTTCCCGACAGGGACTCGGTCACACATAAATTTTTTGTTAAAAATTTTGCGCGACCCCGCCTCGGCAACAAATACTCCGTATTTGGCTTCGCGCCTGCGGCCTTCTCGTCCCTGCGGTCAGGTAAAATAGTAAGGCAATCAATGTGTTACATCGTTGCCAACTATTTTATGCTG